>PMUM01000158.1 GCA_003166855.1 Acidobacteriaceae bacterium
TCTCCCGACATAGTCTAACGCGATCGTAGCTCGGGGTCGTCGAGTTGCTCGGGAGAGTTATTGCTTAGCGGCGGATGCGACAGCCTCGACCAGAGGCACTCCGAGCGTGCCCGCGGTGTTTGACTTGAGGTCGTAGATGCCGGTGCGCAGGAAGACGTATTGCTTGGGGACGTCGATTTCTTTGTGGATCTGAAGGCCGACCTTCTGTACGTTCTCGTAGAGCTTGGCATCGAGGTTGACGTCGCCTTTGGTGACTACGAAGTTCAGCGGTTTGCCCTCGCGATCATAGGCGAGGAGGACGATTTCGATGTTGCCGTGCCGGCCACCCTCAGGAGTGGAATCGAGCTTGAGGTCCTGGGGGGCGATCGCGAAGTCCACAGCGTAGCGGGTGAACGGTCCTTTGAGATCGGGGTTGCTGCCGATGCGTGGGGCGTCGGGCGCGGGCTGCGGGTTTGAAGGCACGACCTTGATCTTGTAAAGAATTTGAGAATAGTCGGGCAGGTTGCGTCCCATGAGCATGAGCAACGGATCGGTGTCTGGCTTCTGGCCGGCGGCGAGTACGGTTTGGAGGTCGTCGGCGTAGTATCCGCGGCGGTATGCCAGATTGTCTTTGCCCTTCAGGAGCTTCACCTGGATGCGGCGATACTTTCCGTCCATCACTGAGTTGCTGGGCGTGTAAGCCAATGAGTAGTAGCGGGTGCCGTTGTTGACTACGCGGGTCAGGGCGTCGTTGAGTCCGTTGGTGTTGTAGAAGGCCTGGCCGCCGGTGTCCTTGGCCAACTGGTCCATGGAACTGTGGTTTGAATCGCGAGCGACTTCGCCGGTTTGCAAATGCTTGACTTGATCCCGCATGGCCAATGACGGCCGCTTCTCCCCAATCTCCTGAGCATTGGCTTCGAACGCCTTATCCGGAGCCAGACCCTCAGCTCCGATGGGGTAGAGAGCGACCTGACCAGCCGTAAGCAGGTCGGTGGTTTTACGAATGTCTTCCTGAAACGTTTCCGCAGAAGTAAACGGATCGACCAGGTCCGAATTGGGAAGGATGCCGGCGGGGAAGGAGCCAGAGAACCAGATTACATTCTTGCGGCCGGGAACGCTCGAGAGATAGCGCGCGAGTTGCTGCAGGGCTTGCAGCGTGATGCCGATGCGCTGCTCGGTCTGGAAGGCGGCGCTATCGGCGAGGAACTGCTTCATGGCATTGATGGGATCGACGGCGGCCATCGCCGAGGTAGCCGGAGCAGTTCCTGGCCCGGACGAATTCTCTATCATGAAGTCGATCATGCGCTGGTCGGCGTCGGCTTCAGCGTCGGAGGGAAGTAAGGGCGATTGGCGCGGACCGGCTTGCGCGCTGTTGAGAACCGCCAACAATTCTGAGGAATCGGTTGTGACTCCCTGCAGCATCCGCAAGCGCGATGCCAGGGTGAAAATCGCGATGCGCGTTCCGGGGGGAACTGTCTTCAGATACTTGATCATCTGCGAATGGACGTAAGACTGATCCCGGGAAGGAGTGTTCAGGGCATCCAGCAGAAGAACGTTCACCGAGTCGGCGGTTTGCGTTAGAGGAAAATTGGTGTAGACGTGCGGAGGCAGGGTGGGCAGCTTGATCTGAGTGGGCGGTGCACCGTGGTGCTCTTCGAAGGTGGCAATCGTCTGGGGTTGGCCGTCCTCCGAGATTTGAAAATCCTCTTTATGCAGGCCAGTAACGGCGTCGCCCTTGCCGTTGGTCACGACGATGTCGACCAAGACCAGACGAACCTTAGTTTTGATCGTGGCGACGCTATTGCCGGAGTCCGGAGCGGCAGTCTGGGAGCGGAGCGAGATGACCGAGAGTAGGGGAATAAGAGCGAGGAGACGACAACAACGGCTTCGACACATAATAGCCCTACGGAACCTGAACATTATCACAAGACGTCTCGCGCTAGAACAGGAAATTGGGCTCACTTCAGCGGCGCGGGGGGCAGACCCATCCTCGCACGCAGTTCTTGCCACTGCTCGATCACGCGAGGTTCATGCGACAGTTCGGAGGCTCGGCGGAGGGCTTGCTCGGCGCTCGGCAGATCCCCGAGCTTGAAAAAACATTCTCCGCGGCCTGCCCAAGCAAACCAGTCGTTCGAATACTCCTGGATTACCTGATCGAAGATGGGCATTGCCTGGTCGCATCGGCCTTCTCCATCAAGGGCGAGGGCGGCCTGCACGTGCGTGTCGGCAAGATGCTGGGCCACTGGAGCGTTGTGTGGGGCGTTTTCGTGGGCCACTGTGAAGACAGTCAGATCGTCTTTCCATGCGCCTTCCTGTTGCACGGTCAGGAGGCAGAATGCCGCGGCTACTATGGCTGCGGCTGAGAGCATAACTATGTGAGCTTTTTCCGCCAGATGATAACCGGTTGCCAGCAGGAGCATTAATCCGGTCAAAGGCAGGTAGGTATATCTGCCATGCAGGAAATCGCCGGGATTCAGCGCGTTCAGGTTCAACGCCAGCAGAATGGGCAGCAAGAGGATCAAGGTGCCCAGCAGGAAGGCGTACCGGATACGGAGGGCTTCCTGATCCGGGAGATTGCGCGTTCTTCTCCAAGTCCAAAAGCACGCCCCGGTGAGGATGACGAGCGCGCAACCGACTCCTAGCGCAGGCAGAAGGACACCGCGAAGGGAGAACGTGTCGGCCAAGGTGGGATCCGCAAAAGCACGGGATCTTACCGGCCAAAACAGCACCTTCACGTAGAACCAGAGGGTGGCGGGCGCGGAGAGCAGCACTGTCTTCCAAGGCAAGTGCTGCGTAGGCGGGCTGAACTGACCGTGCAGCGCACTGACCCGCAGGAGGAGATAAACCACGGTCGCACCCAGGAATGGCAGAGTCTGGCGGACCGCGGAAACGAGCCGAATGCGAAAGGCCGTGCCGTTTCCGCCGGGCGCTTCTTTCCGGTCGTCATTGTTTCTGTTTTTGTCGAACGGCACGATCAGAGCCAATACAAAAAGAACGAAGGGCAGCACCAGGGCCGTTTCTTTCGTCATCAGCGCAACGAGGCAGGCGGCTGAGGAGGCGACGATCCATGCAGTCGACGATTTGCCGGCGAGCTTGCTCGGCGGTTTACGAGACTTTTTCTTGAGTCTTCCAGCAGAGAACCGGCTGTCTGCAGATAGGTAGTCGGCGTAGCTGAAGTATAAGAGCAGAGAGCCGAGAACCGCGGCGGACATGAGCGGGTCGGGCACGGTGACCCATGCCACGGATTCTGTCTGGGCGGGATGCAGCGCGAACAAAGCGGCTGCCAGCAACGCGGCCACGCGATCCCGCAGCAGCTTCCACACCAGGAGTCCAAGCAAAACGGCCACCGAGGCATGCTTCAAGATGCTGAGCAGGTGCCATCCCCAGGGAGATGATCCGCTGAGGATGACGTTCAGCCTCAGCCACAATACGAATACCGGCCGGTAGAAGCTTAACGGCCCGCCGGCGACCTGCGCCCAGACATAACTGGTGAAGTATTCCCAGACATGCCCGGATGATTGCAACCGGGGATCACTGACGAAGCGATGATCGTCGAGGATGAATTGAAAATCCAGCGAGGGCCAGTAGATGGCAAGGAGACCCGCCACCAGGACGGCAGCCACGATAAAAGCGGTCAGAGGCGAGAGCGCTTGCCCGGTTTCCGCCTGCGTCAGCGAAGACGAAGGCCGCTGTTCTCGAATCAGTCTAGGGGTCTTCATCTTTTGGTGAGGACATTGTAAGAGCTGGCGGTCTTCACCGAACAGCGGTTCTTTGCAGGAACAAGCATGAGGGCGGCGGAACGATCCGTCTCTTGTCGGCTTCTTGGACTACTTCCACGGTTTCCATACAATCTATCGGTCCGGTTTGTGTAGTTAAAGGAGTGAATCGTATGGCGAACGAGCGGGGGTTTATTCAGGTTGCCAGCCGTTATTCCGTCGACGAAACGTTGCAGCGCTTGCAGGCGGCTTTCGCGGAGAAGGGGCTGCAGGTGTTCACTGTGATCGATCACAGCGGCGAGGCGGAGAAGGTTGGGTTGAAGATGAGGCCGACGAAGGTGCTGATCTTCGGGAGTCCGAAGGGCGGGACTCCGCTGATGATGGCGGCTCCGAGCCTGGCGATTGATTTGCCGCTCAAGGCGCTGGTGGCGGAGGACGCGGCGGGCAAAGTTTCGGTGACGTACAACGATCCGGCATATTTGAAAGATCGGCATGGAGTGCCGGGGGACTTGATCAAGAATCTTGCGGGGGCGGGCGTTGTGATCGGGAAAGCTGTGGAATAATGAGACCCCCACCCTTCGACAGGCTCAGGGCAGGCTTTCTCGCGCAAAGAACGCGTTTAGAAAATGCGGCACCCGGAGAGATCGTAATGGAAAATGCAAATCCCAATCGGGCGCGCGATCACCTGGCGAATGAGCGGACGTTTCTCGCGTGGGTGCGGACTGGGGCTGCGATAGTCGTGTTTGGATTTGCCATTGGGCGGTTCGCGATTGCCATTCGGCAGTTGACCGCGCTTCAGGGGCATCCGGTTCGGACGGCGGGGATTTCGGTGTGGCTGGGATCGTACACGATTGGTGCCGGGGTGCTGCTGGTGGTGGCGGGGTTAGTACGGTACCGGAAGACGCGGGCACAGTTGGATGCGGGGACGTTTGAGCCGGCGGGGTTTGCACTGGATCTGATTACGATTTTGACGGTGGTGCTTGGGTTGGCGCTGGCGGGGTATTTGATTTACGCGGAGATGAGTCTGGCGTAGGGCGGACAGGGGCTAAAGCCCTCGTCTTTCTTGGCTCCCAACGCGGCCCTGAAAGGACCGCTCTTCCACGGGATGCGTAGGGCTGGGGTTACGGGAGACTATGGCGAACGATCAGGAAAAAGAGGCAGCGGCGCGGGCTAGTTTGCAGTTCGTGAAAGATGGACAGGTCGTGGGGCTCGGGACTGGGTCGACGGCAGCGTACTTTATTAAACTGCTGGGTGAGAAGGTCAAGAATGGGATGCGGGTGCGCGGGATTCCGACGTCGGATCGGTCGCGGGAACTTGCGGAAAGTCTGGGGATTCCGCTGACCACGCTCGATGAGTGCCAGGAGATCGCAGTCACCGTGGATGGAGCGGATGAAGTGGATCCGCAGCTGCGATTGATTAAGGGTGGTGGCGGGGCGATGTTGCGGGAGAAGATTGTGGCGTCGGCGACCAAGCAACTGGTGATTGTGGCGGACGCGACGAAGCAGGTGCCGGTGCTGGGGAAGTTTCCGCTGCCGGTGGAGGTCATCCAGTTTGCGCAGGCGCTGGTGGCGAAGCGCATTACGGCTCTGGGGGCGCAGGTGTCGGTGCGAATGAATAGCGACGGGACGCCTTATGTGACCGACGAGAGGAATCACATTCTGGATTGCCGCTTTGGGCAGATTGCGGACGCGGATCGGCTGGCGGTTCAGTTGAGTGAGATGCCGGGTGTGGTGGAGCATGGATTGTTTATCGGGATGGCGAGCGTGGTGTTGTTTGCCAGGGGCAGCGAGATTGTGGAGTTGAGAAGGTAGCGAAAAAGCCAGCCGAGCTTTGCTCGGCATGGACGGCCGAGGCGGCCGTCCCCACACTGGCAATCCCCACGCGGGCATATTTCATGAGCTCATATAAGGACTGAATGGCAGCGGGAGCACAAGTTCGCGGGTGGACAGGGCCGTCGCGGAGGCGGGTGCCTCGTTTTCTATTGCAGGCGCCGCTGGACGTGACGGTGCTGCGGTCTGGGATCCCGGATACGGTACCGGGGCGATCGGTGAACGTGTGCGAGCGTGGAATTTCGGCGATGCTGGCGGGAGAACTGGTTCCGGGTGAGGCAGTGGGAATTGAGGTGCGCCTGTCGCAGGCGATGGATGCGCTGAGGGCGCGGGCGCTGGTGCGCCATCAGGACAAGTTGCGCTGCGGACTCGAGTTTGTGGGATTGTCGGTCGAACAGCGAGCGGCGATCCGGGAATGGGCGAAGGAGTCGAAGGCCGAGACCGAGATCATTGCGAGTCCGACTCCTGCGCCGGAGAAAAAGGGAACGGACCCCGGCGGAAGCAGCCGCAGGCCGAAGAAGAGACGGCGCTGGGTGGGCTGGGCGCTTTTCCTGATTCTTGTCGCGGCCGCGGCTGGTGTGGCGTGGTGGCGTTGGAACCGCGGGTGGGACGAACTGGAGTCGGAGTTGAAGAATCGGCAGGTCTCGTCGGCGGACAAGCCACAGGCGCAGGTGCCGGCGGAAGTGATGGAGAAGTTGCTGGTCCACAAGGTGGAGCCGACCTATCCGCCGGAGGCGCGGAAGGAAAATCTGCAGGGGATCATCGCGCTGGACATTGTCGTGGGGCGGGATGGATCGGTAGTGAGTATGCACGCGCTGAATGGGCCTGAGGTTCTGGCGCGTGCGGCGATGGACGCGCTGCGCTGGTGGAAGTTTGAGCCGTACCGGGTGAATGGGGAGCCGGCGGTGGTGGAGACGACGGTGGCGGTGGAGTTTAAGAGGTAGGCTTCCGGCTAGCAAAAGTGGCTTCCGGCTTCCGGCTCTCGGCTTCCGAAAACTCTTCCCGTCTCCAGAATCTCAAACAGCTAGGGATCTTCAGGTCAGAGAAGCGCTGAGTCCGAACGAGAGCATGGAACACCTTTCGCTGAAGCCGGAAGCCGTTCTAGTCTCTCTTCTTGCGCAGGGCGTGTAGAACGGCTGTGCCGCTGATGCCGAAGCAGAGAATGGACCCCAAGGCGGCGACGAGCATGACGTTGGCGCTGAAGTGCAGGACGTCGGCGACGACCGCAGTGACTGCGAAGATCAATCCCAGAACATTGAGCCAAAGCGGGGCGTGGACTTCGGCACTCGCGTCCTTGCGAAGGCGCAGTTGCAGCAGCAGAGCGGCGAGCCCGATGGCGGCCACGACAACCAGGGCGAGCGGGCTGGAGAAGGCGGAGCGGCTGGTGTAGATCACGACCAGAGCGAGCGCGAGGAGCAGGAGCCCGGCGGCAACGATGCTCCAGCGTCGCGACTTGGGCGGGGGAGCCGGGTTGGAAAGGGCGTCGGGCAAGGAGTTCCGTTCCAAGTTATACAGGGCGGAGCGGGACGTTTTCAATTCGACGGCGTCGGCGCCGAACTCTCCAATTCACTCCGACAGCTTTTTCATTCCTCGGACAGACCAACTTCCTTTTTCCCGGCCGACCACAATCACGCGCTGGGCAGGATGCGGGTGGTGCCGGCGAGCCATTCGGCTTGGCGGGGGTCTCCGTTGTTGACAGCGTAGAGGACGAGTTCCACGCGGGTGGAGATGCCGAGCTTTTCGAAGATGCGGTAAAGGTACTTCTTGATGGTGTGCTCGCTGAGGTTGAGTTCGCGGGCAATCTCGCGGTTGCCCAGTCCTTCGGCGACGAGGGCGACAACTTGTTCCTCGCGCGGGGTGAGCAGGTTCGTGCCTTGAGTGTTGAGCACGCGCAGAGAGGGAATTTCCGAGATAAGGTCCATGATGTAGTTGAGTTGCTCGGTGCTGGCCCAGATCTGTCCCGCGGCCACACGGAGAAGGCACTTGCACAGCAGGCGGAGGTTGCCGTCGGTGATGGGAAAGATGCCGCGGGCGCCGGAGCGAAACGCGCTGACCACGAGATCGCGATCGCAGGTGTCGACGAGCAGGACCTTGGGGATTTCGGGATGGGAAAGATGAAAGCGGCGCAGGGTCGTCACGGTTTCGGAAATGTTCGCGTGCGCGTTCAACGACAGAAGCGCGATGCGCGGATGTTTCATGCTGACTGCCTGGAGGATGGAGGCAGTATCCATGGGGCAGGTGGTGATGTGAAACTCGGAGTGGCGGCGCAAGGCGCTCGTGAGCAACTGAGACTGCATACGATTGGAGTCGGCAATGAGGACACCAATCGTCGTCGGAGTGGCGGCGGACGACGGACTCATCAAGTACTTCTCCCAAAAACTCAAGAAAAACGATGTGGCGATTGTAGGGAGCGGAAGTACGGTCCACAAGGAAGTTGGTCACAAAATATGAGGGCTGCTTTCAAAACGAGAATTCTGATTTCTGTCTGGCGGGAAGGTGGGGAAGCCGGATTCCGCTGTGGAAACTTGATCGAGGCAGAGAAGAGCGAAGACGTGCAGCGCACGCCTTTTCCGCGGGTAATCACTGCGGGTAAGAGATTTCCGATCTGGCATGGCCCGGGTTGCGATCTGTTTCTGTGACGTGACAAACATGCAAGTCTACTTTCGTGGGTACTCCCGCGGGAGGTGTGCCCCCACTGCCTTTTCCGCGTTGTTCGTGGGGACGAACTTCCACAAGCCATTGATTAGATGCGGCGCTGAACCGGGCGAGGTGCTTTCCCGGAAGGGAGAGCGGTCCACTCTGGTAGACGGTACTTCCCATGTCTTGCTCGAAGGTGGGTGCGAGCTTAAGTTGCAGGAGTAGAGAGTCATGCAAGCGAACCTCTCGGCGCCGGGGAGGGGGCGCAAGGGCCCATGAAACGTTTATTCATATTCGTCCGATTTATAGCCGTGGCCCTATTGATTGTCGATTGTGGTTCGGCCGTGTTCGCGCAGGGTGAAAAGACAGACCTGAGCGGAAACAAGGAAACTTCCCGATCCGGCTTTACCGGGGCAGGAACGGGAGGCAGTCGTACAACGGCCGCAAAACCCGGAGGAGCGGATGGCCTGGGAAACCCCTTACTCGGAGGGGAGCGTCATCCGCTCTACCGGTTACGACCCAGCGACGTGGTGGAGATCAGCTTTACCGTCGCCCCGGAATTCAACCAAACCCTGACCGTGCAGCCGGATGGCTATGTGATGTTGAAAGACGCGGGCATGGTGGACGTCCAGGGGCTCAACCTTGAGGAGTTCAGCGACGCAGTACAGAAGGCGTACCGAGGATATCTGCACGATCCGCAGGTGGCGGTGGCGCTAAAGGAATTCGAGCGGCCGAGCTTCGTCGTGGGAGGCGAAGTCGGCAAGCCAGGAAAGTACGAACTGCGCTCGGACACGACGGTAGCGGAGGCGGTGCAGATCGCGGGCGGGCTTACCCAGCAGGCGAAGCACTCCCAGGTTGTGCTGTTCCGGCGAGTGAACGACGATCTGGTGGAAACGCGGCTGCTCAATCTGAAAAAAATGCTGAAGGAGAGCAGCCTGAAGGAAGATGCTCATCTTCGGCCGGGAGATATGGTTTTCGTTCCCCAGAATTCGATTTCGAAAATTGCACGCTTCCTGACCAAGCCTTCCCTCAGCATGTATTTCAATCCCACCCAATTCTAGAAAGGGATTTCTCAGACTCGCATGCCATCAGACGAAGACCCTTATCGCGGGCGAGAGCAGGCAGCTACGCCAACCATGCGGGAACTGCTCATGGTGCTGTTCCGCCAGCGAAGGGTCTTCGTCTGCGTCTCAGGGCTGGTATTGGCGATCGCGGTCCTGTATGCGTTCGCAGGGACCAAATATCAGGCCAACATGAAAGTGCTGGTGAGGAGGGGACGGGCGGATGCTCCGGTGAGCGTGGCGGAAAGCGCTCCGCTGGACCTGACGCGGATGGAAATCACGGAAGAGGAGTTGAATTCTGAGGTGGAGTTACTGCGGGATGATGAGGTCCTGCGGCGTGTAGTGGAGGAAACGGGGGTAGGCGGACGCGACTGGCTCCACTTTCTGCGCCTGAGCGAGGGGAAAGCACAGCGAGTGGAGCGGGCGGCGCGGCGGCTGGCCAAGAAGTTGGAAGTGCAGCCGGTGAAGAAAACGAACCTGATTGCGATCAGCTTCGCGGCGGACGATCCGCGGTTAGCGGCGAAGGTATTGCAATCGGTGGCGAACGCTTACCTGGAGAAGCATATGGAGGTGCACCGGCCCGCCGGGCAGTTCCGCTTCTTCGACCAGCAGCGAGGCGAATCGAGACTGCAACTCGAGGAGGCGAAGGGAAAGCTGTTGCAGTTTACCGCGCGGCATGGAGTTGTGGCGGCGGCACAGCAGCGTGATCTGACGCTGCAGAAACTGAGCGAGGTGGATGCGAGTTATCGGCAGACGCGGATCGATCTGGCGGAGACACAACAGCGAGTGTGGGAACTCGGAGACGAAGTTGCAAAGCTGCCCGAAAGGACCACCACGCAGGTCCGCATTTCTGACAACCCTGAACTGTTGAAGTCGTTGAAGGCGAGTTTGCTGGATCTGCAATTGAAGCGGACGCAGTTGCTGACGAAATTCGAGCCCAGCCATCGTTTTGTGCAGGAAGTCGATCAGCAGATTGCGCAGACCGAAGGGACGATCGCGACGGAGAACGCACTGCCGCTGCGGGATGAAACTACCGACAAGAATGTGCAACACGAATGGGCGAAGTCGGAATTGCAGCGGGCGCAAGTGCAGTTGAAAGCTTTGCAGGCGCGGGAGGCTGCAACCGTCACTCAGGAGGCCGCTTACCGGTCGATGGCGCGGCAGCTGGGCGAGGACGCGGTCACCCAGGACGACTTGCTCAGCACCGAGAAGGCCGCACAGGAGAACTATCTTCTCTATGTGAAGAAGCAGGAAGAAGCGCGGATGGACGATGCTCTGGATGAACGGGGCATCGTCAACGTGGCGATCGCGGAGCATCCGGTGGTTCCGGCATTGCCAGTATCGTCAGCGTGGACAGTGCTGGCCATCGGATTGGCTGCCGCGGGTGCTGCAGGCACCGGTGCGGCATTTGCAGCGGACCATCTGGATCCTTCATTTCGCACGCCGGAGGATGTGCTGGCGTACTTGGACTCTCCAGTGTTGGCGTCGCTGCCACGACGGGCACGAGGGGATCTTTCCGCATGAGAGAAGGAGTCATGAGCGCAGGAGTGTTGTTTGCGCGGTCGACCGTGCGGGAGAAGGTGCGTTCCGAGGAGGAGATCGCACCGGAAGCGGGGGGATGGAATCCCGAAGACTTCGCTCGGGAGCAGATCCGGGGTTTGGTGCGGCAAGTCTTCTTCTCAAATGTCGAGCGACCGGTGAGGCAGGTCGTATTTAGCGCTATGGATCCGGAAACGGATGTGAAGAGTATCTGCCGACAAGTTGGTGAGGCCCTGGCACTCGAGACGGCGGGCAGCGTCGCGCTCGTGGGAGAGCATCCGCAGGTCTTGCGGGATCCAGACCCGCGTCAGTTAAAGAATTCGGATGGAAGTGGGTCTCTGCGCGAGGCAGCGACTCGCTTGCGAGGCAATCTGTGGCTGGTGCCGGTCGCGGAGAAGGGTGGAGAGCGAGGCACGACTGCATGGTTGCATTCGCATCTGGGCGCCGTGCGCCGAGAGTTTGAGTACTCGATTCTTGCTGCGCCACCCGCCGGAGAGTCGAACGAGGCAGCATCGATGGCGCAGTTCGTGGACGGAATCATTCTGGTGTTGTCGGCCCGCCGCACGCGTCGGGTCGTCGCGCGGAAGATCAAAGAGGTGCTGGAGGCGACGCAGGCGCGCGTCCTGGGGACCGTGCTGACCGACAGGGTCTTCCCAATTCCCGAAAGGATCTACCGGCGGTTATAGAGGCAATTGGCCAACAAGCGGAAGGGATTGAAATGTCGTCTTCCTTACTTCATCACGGGCAGCAGAAGGAGCAGGTAGTCGACTGGGCAAGGCTGATCCCGGGAGAGACGCAACGGTTTCGCCGCGGCGGGCGGAAGCCGTCGCAGGCGGTTCGAGCCTGCACGTCCGAAAAAGTGGAGGAGATTGAGACGAGGCAGGCAGTGCGGGCGCCGGAGAATGCGCTGACTTTGCTGGTCCCCGGTCCTCTGCAGGATCGAATGGCTTGGAGATGGATGCGCGCGACGGCCGTCGACTTCGCGCTGGTGACGCTGAACTGGCTGTTGATTGGCGCGTCGCTGGTGCCGTTGCGAATGCTGTTTCCACGTGTGTGGTCGTTCGCGTATGCCGCTGGGGCTCCGGTTTCTCTGTTGGGCATCGCTTTGCTGCATGCGGCACTGATTACGTTGATGGGATACTCCGAGGGGCTCCGTGCTGGAGACGGCAATTTGCGGCGGCAGGCCCGCATTCTCGGCAAGTCGATCATGTGGGCGACCGCTCTCATGTGCATCGCCTATGGCTTGCAAGGAGTTCCCTGGACCGTCTGCGGTTTGTTCTGTGGGGCTGGCTTGCTGCACTTTGGCGCGCTGTGGGCCTGGCGATGGCAGAGCGGGTGGCTGAGCGGTTCCGCGCAGCGCAGCGCAGACGTGAGGAACGTGCTGATCGTGGGAGCGGGAGGAGTCGGACGACGCGTGGCTTCGCACGTGGAGGGGCATCCGGAAGCCGGGCGAAGGGTGTGCGGGTTCCTGGACAACGACCGTCCTGTGGGCAATGGAGTTATCGGGCGCGTAGGCGATTTGGCGCGGATGGCGCGCACGGGATTTGTGGACGAGGTGATTCTGGCGGCACCGCATGATCGAGGTTTGACCGTGCAAGTGGTCCGCGAGGCGCAGCGGTTGCGCCTGGATGTGGAGATTATTCCGGAGTTGTTCGGATGCAAGCCGGCGGGCATGGAGGTCGAGCGGGTTGGAGATATGCCTGTGATTTGTCTGCACGCGGAGCGATTGCCAGCAGCGGGGCTGGCGTTGAAACGAGCGGTGGACGTTGCGGGAGCAGGTGTGGCACTCGCGGTGCTGTCGCCGCTGCTGGGAATCATCGCCGGGTTGATCAAGATAGATTCGCGGGGGCCTGTTTTTTATTGCGCACAGCGGGCGGGGCGGAAGGGGCGGCTGTTTCGCTGCTACAAGTTTCGCACCATGGTGAGCGATGCGGATTTGTTGAAAGACCGTCTGCGGCGGAACAACCAGAGATCAGGACCGTTTTTCAAGATCGCGGAGGATCCGCGAGTAACGAGGGTGGGGCGCTTTCTGCGGCGCTACAGCTTGGATGAACTACCGCAGCTCTGGAACGTTGTGCAAGGGGACATGAGTCTGGTGGGGCCCAGGCCGCATCCGCTGGACGATGTGGCGGGCTACGAAATCGAGCACCTGGCGCGTCTCGACGTCACGCCGGGAATCACGGGGCTGTGGCAGGTCACCGCGCGGCGCGATCCCTCGTTCGAGCGGGGCATGGAATTGGATCGGGAATACATCCGGACGTGGAGTCTGGGATCGGACATGCGAATTCTGCTGAGAACGGTGTTTGCCGTTGTGCGGGGAAGCGGGGACTGATGCCGCCGGTCTCGCTAAGAGCCGCACCCTCGGAGGTTGCCGCCGATTTCCTTGCTGGCGCGGGACGGATCGTTCTGCTCCCACTGCAGGGACTGATCGCGGCGCCTACCCTTCTGTTTCTGGCGGCGCTGACGGCGATGCTGCTACGTCATCCGGATGTTGCGTTTTATGAGATCGACCGCGTGGCGCTGGGACTCCTCGTGGTGGGAGTCGTAGGACGAGCGGTGGTCCTTCGGCAGCGGCTGTTTGTGATGGAACGAGTGACGTGGCCGCTGATGGGTTTGACGGCGTTGGCTCTCGCTGGCGTGATCGGGCAGCCGTTCGAGCACGAGACCTGGAGCCTGCTGGCGTCAAAGTTGATTGTTCCGCTCACGCTATTTCATCTGGCGGGACTGGTGTTCACCGAGGAACGGCATTTCCGGCAATTTGAAGTGTTTGCGCTGGTTCTGCTGGCGTATTTGAGCTTTACTGCGATCGCCTTCCTGGTGGGTGCGCGCGCGCTGATCTTCCCGCGCTTCATTCTCGATGAAAGCCTCGGAATTCACATCGACCGGGCCCGCGGACCGCTGATGCAAGCGGTGGCCAACGGCGTCTCCCTGAACATTTTGGGGTTGCTGGCTCTGCATGCGTACCGTCGAGGAAGCGCACGAGGAGTGAAGATCGCGCTCTTGCTGGCCTCGGTTCCGATCGCAATTCTGGCGACCATGACGCGTGCAGTGTGGTTATCGTTTGGTGGTTCGGTGGTCGCGCTGATCTTTTTTTCCAGGAACCGCAAGATGCGGCTCGCGTATGTAGGGCTGGCCTTGATGGCCGCGGTGGGGCTGGTTGTGATTCTGAGTTCGTCGGAGTTCGGGGGAACGCTGAACGATCGGCTGGAAGAACGGGGTCCGGTGGATTTTCGCGAGGCAGTGTATGCGGGCAGCTGGCAAATGTTTCTAGAGCGTCCGCTGACGGGGTGGGGCTTTCACCAGATGCCGGCGGAGTTACCGCGGTTCGTCAGCGAGTACAACCAGAAGATTATCTATCCGCACAATACTTATCTGGAACTGCTGGCGGAGCACGGGGTCGCGGGACTGCTCCTGTATTTCTGGCTGATGTGGGAGATGTGGCGGTTGGGTCGAGGCGCGATTCCGTCTATGGAGAGAGACGGATTCCTCGATCGGAATTTTCATCGAATGTGGCCGATTCTGCTGGCCGTGTATTGGGTGAACGCGGCGACGGTTGTGATGAGTTATCAGTTCGTGAATGGTTTGCTGTTCACCATGGCGGGGATGCTGGCGGCGCAGCGACGAAGAGCGGAGGCTTCGACGTCATGCTGACCGTCGCTTATTTCGCCAATCAGTTTCCGTCCGCGGTCGAACCGTATGTGATCGAGGAGATTGAGGAGCTGCGAAGCCGGGGAGTCCGGGTGATCGCGGGGAGCGTGCGGCAGCCGCGAGGAGATCAATCGTCGTCGATGGACTGTACCCCTGAAGTCGTATTGCAGCCGATGGCGATCATCACTCTGATCCGCGCGCTGTGGCTCTGCGTGCGACGGTGGAAGCGGGTTTCTCCACTGATCACGCGGGTCGTTTTTTTCGGCAGCGAAGGGCCGGTGAAGCGAGTGAAGGCACTGGCGCACACCTGGATGGGTGCCTGCTATGCGGTGCTGCTGGAGGGCCGAGGGGTCGACCACATTCACGTGCATCACGGTTATTTCGGTTCGTGGATTGCGATGGTGGCGGCCCGCCTGCTGGGCGTGGAATTCAGCATGACCCTCCACGGATCCGATCTGCTGCTGCATGCAACGTACCTCGATACGAAGCTGGCGAACTGTGCGTTCTGCCTGACGATTTCGGAATATAACCGGCGTTACATTCGACAATGTTATCCCGACCTCGATGCGGAGAAAGTGATCGTGGCGCGCCTGGGAGTAGAGGTGTCCGAGCATGCGGCACTCGCAGCTCCAAGAGCGCACACGAAGGATGATCCGTTCACGATTCTCGCCGTAGGCCGGCTGCACGCGGTGAAGGATCATGCGTTTCTGGTTCGAGCTTGCGCGCAACTTCACGATCGCGAAGTGCCCTTCGAATGCTTGATCGCGGGCGATGGACCAGAGCGTCGCAACCTGGAGTCATTGATTCGACAGTGCGGGCTGAAGGGCCGAGTCAGTTTGCTGGGACACGTGCCGCGCGAGCAGATGGAGTCCTTGCAGGACCGGGCGGACCTCGTCGTGCTGACAAGCCGAAGCGAGGGAATTCCGCTGGTGCTGATGGAGGCCATGGCACGCGGAAAGATCGTGCTGGCACCGGCGATCACCGGAATTCCTGAACTGGTGATTGCGGGCCAGACCGGATTTCTATACGAACCTGGATCGCCGGATGATTTCGTCGATCGACTGCTCTTCATTCGGTCACTCCTGCAAGCGCCAGATCATCCCGAGATTCGTCCGTACATTCTTTCGGCGGCCCGGCAGTTGGATTGGGTACGGCACGCGGCGCAGTTGCAGGTTTGGCACAACTTCAACCGCAGCAAAAATCTGGAGTCATTCGGCGATGTATTTGTGCGGCGGATCGTCCCGCAGACGGAGAGCGTCCCTGATGAGAATCTTGTACTGCAACAAATATAACTATCCGTTCAGCGGGACTGAGGTCTACCTGTTCGAATTGATGGAGCTGATGCGGGCGCAGGGTCATGAAGTGGCGCTGTTTTCGATGGCTCATCCACGAGGGGAGTCGACTCCGTACGACCGGCACTTCGTGCCGCACATCGACTTCAAGGCGAAGACTGGATGGTGGCAGAAGGCGCGACAGGCCGGACATGCGATCTATTCCAAAGAGGCGCGCCGGCGGATCCGGGCGATGATCGCGGAGTTCCGACCGGATGTCGCGCATGTGCGAAATATATATCACCACCTGTCGCCGTCGATCTTGTGGGAACTGAAGGCCCAGAACGTTCCGGTCGTGTATCACCTGAATGATTTCAAACTGTTGTGCCCGAGTTACAACCTGGTGTCGCAGGGGGAAGCGTGTGAAGCTTGCAGGGGCGGCGAATTCTGGCACGCGCTGCGGCCAAGCTGTTATCCGGGGATGGGTGCGCGGATGACTTTGACCGCCGAAGCTTATTTTCATCGCGGGCTGGGTACTTATCGAAAGTGCGTGGACTTGTTTCTGGCGCCCAGTCAGTTTGTGCGCGACAAGTTTGTGGAGCATGGATGGAAGGCCGACAAGTTTGAGGTCCTGCCCCATTTCCAGCAGATTCACCCGTTGAGGGAGACGCAGGGAGATGAGCGACGGCTCCTGTACTTCGGAAGGCTATCGGCGGAGAAGGGAGTGGATGACTTGCTGCGGTCGATGCAACAAGTTCCGCAAATGCGATTGATCGTCGCCGGGGATGGGCCACAGCGCGGAGAACTCCAGGAATTGGCGACTGCTCTCCGATTGTCGAACGTGGAGTTTGTGGGACAAGTGGGGCGCGCGGAACGCGACTCCCTGATCGCCAGGTCGTGTTTCACGGTGCTGCCGTCCCACGCATACGAAACCTTGGGGAAGACCATCCTTGAATCCTATGCGGAGGGGCGCGCGGTGGTGGCGTCGGATCTGGGATCCAGGAGGGAACTGGTTCAACAGGGTGAGACAGGACTTCTATATCGAACCGGTGATGTGAATCAACTCGCGGAAGCGATTCAAACGCTCGGTTCGACGCCCGAGTTGGCAGAGGAAATGGGACGTGCCGGATGGGAAAAGGTGCACCAGTATCATACGCCAGAGGGACATTACCAGAAACTCTTGAGTTTGTATGAAGGGCTGGTTGCAAGCAAGGCGAAACCAACCCAGGAACTGGCGGCGATGCCTGAGCGCCCGCGGACGCAGCAAAAGCGAAGATTACGGGTGGCGTTCATTGGCGGCCGGGGAGTGATCTCGAAATACAGTGGAATTGAGACCTATTACGAAGAGGTGGGGAAGCGTCTCGTGCAGATGGGGCACGAAGTCACGGTGTATTGCCGTAACTACTTCACGCCGGCTTTGACAGAACACAATGGCATGCGTCTGGTGCGTCTGCCGACAATCCGGTCAAAGCATCTCGAAACCGTAATTCATACGTTGCTTAGCACGGTGCACGCGCTCACCCAGCGCTATGACCTGGTGCACTACCATGCGCTGGGGCCAGCGCTCTTTTCACTCCTTCCACGGTTAGTCGGCAAAAAGACCGCCGTGACCGTGCAAGGGCTGGATTGGCAGCGGAAGAAGTGGGGGCGGTCGGCGTCGGCGGTGCTGCAACTGGGGGAGAGAGCGTCGGTACGGCTTCCCAATGGAACCATGGTCGTGTCGCAGACTCTGCAACAACGGTACCGTGAAACCCACGGCATCGAAGCCTTCTATGTGCCCAACGGTGGGGTGCTGCGGGAGAGAAGTGAGCCGAGGGCCATTCTGGAGTGGGGACTCGAGCCGGGCAAGTACGTGCTATTTCTCGGTAGATTCTCGCCGGAAAAAGGATGCCACTTGCTGGTTGAGGCATTCGAACAGATCGATACCGATGTGAAGCTAGTGATGGCCGGGGCGGCGAGTTACTGCGACGACTACAGCCGCGAGTTGCGAACGCACGCCAGCGATCAGATCCGCATGCTCGATTGGATTTCAGGTGAGACCCTGGATGAACTGCTGACCAATGCGATGGTGTTTGTGCTGCCGTCGGACCTGGAGGGGCTGTCGTTGGCCCTGCTGGATGCGATGGGAGCAGGCCTGTGCGTGCTGACCAGTGACGTTCCGGAGAACTGCGAAGTAGTCGACGGGGCTGGATTTACGTTCCGGCGCGGGAGTGCGGCAGACCTGGCAGACCGGCTGCGCTTTCTGATTGCGAATCCTGCCGTGCGCCAGGCTGCGGGAAGAACGGCGAAGACTCGCATCGCTGAGCAGTATCAGTGGCAGAAGGTCGCTGAAGATATCGAGAAGGCCTACTTCACGGTGCTGGGAGTCGAGCCGGCGAGCGCGCCGATCAAGAAGCCCGCCATACTGGCGGCTGCGGCCGGTGCTCGTGAGACTACAGAACGGCGAGCGGGATAGCGAGACTCAGCGTAAATCCAAGGCTTGAGCGGAGGACGGGGCCAACCTCGTCCTTTTTTATTACAATCAATTGCGTCGCACGGCTGAGTGCAAGGGTTCTGCAAGTCGGCCACAACTCTCATGCAAAATACGATTCTGGTAACCGGGGGCGCGGGATTCATCGGCTCTAACTTCATCCTGCAGCGGATGCAGGAGCCGGCGACATCGATCGTCAATCTCGACAAACTGACGTACGCTGGGAACCTACACAATCTCGAAACCGTCGCATCGGACAGCCGGTATAAGTTCGTCCACGGCGATATCGGCGATCGAGCGCTGGTGCGGCAACTGCTGGAAACGCACCATCTGTCCGCAATTGTCCACTTCGCGGCGGAAAGCCACGTAGACCGCTCGATCCGGGGGCCGGAAGATTTCGTTCGCACCAACATCGTTGGGACGTTCGCATTGCTGGAAGAGACTCGCGCCTACTGGAGCGCGCTGCCGGACGAACAGCGAAAAAGCTTCCGATTCGTACATGTTTCGACGGACGAAGTGTACGGCTCCCTGGGCCCAGAGGATCCGCCCTTCAGCGAGAGCACGCCATACGCTCCGAACAGTCCGTATGCCGCGTCGAAGGCCGCGTCCGATCATCTGGTGCGGGCGTATCACCATACTTATGGCCTGCCGACGCTCACGACCAACTGCTCGAACAATTACGGGCGCTTTCAATTTCCCGAGAAACTGATTCCCTTGATGATCCTGAACGCTCGAGACGGGAAGGCGCTGCCGGTGTATGGGGATGGCCAGAACGTCCGCGACTGGCTCTACGTAGAGGATCACTGCGAGGCAATCGCAACTGTGCTGCGGCGTGGGCGTCCCGGCGAAACCTACAACATCGGTGGCTGGAATGAGAAGCCGAACCTCGAAATCGTACAGACGATTTGCGATCTGGTGGACGAAAGGGCGCCGCGTGCGGGAAACTCCCGTCGCGACCTGATCACTTTTGTGAAGGACCGTCCAGGACATGACCGCCGCTATGCGATGGACGCGCGCAAGATTGAACGCGAGTTGGGCTGGAGACCGAAGGCCTCGTTTGAAAGTGGTATCCGCGAGACGGTTCGCTGGTATCTTGAAAACGAGGCGTGGGTGCGGGACGTTACCAGCGGAAGCTACCGGCAGTGGGTTGCGACGCACTACTCCGGCTAAATCTCAGAACGAGAAGACAGATCGAATCATGGAAGAGAGCACACGGTATAAAGGCATCATCCTGGCGGGTGGATCGGGCACGCGTCTGTATCCGGTGACGCAGGTTACCGGGAAGAGTCTGCTTCCTGTGTACAACAAGCCCATGATTTATTACCCGCTGAGCACGTTGATGCTGGCGGGGATCCGGGACATCCTGGTGATTTCTACTCCTGAGGATGCGCCCAAGTTCGAGGCGCTTCTTCGGGATGGCAGCCAGTTCGGGATTCGTCTGCAATATCAGGTCCAGCTTAAGCCGGAGGGCATCGCGCAGGCGTTCCTGCTGGGGCAGATGTTTCTGAATGGCAGTCCTTGCGCCCTCGTGCTAGGCGACAACATTTTTTACGGGCACGACTTGGCGAAAGATCTGCGAGAGGCCGCGAACAAGGTCCATGGAGCTCGAGTCTTCGCGTATCCGGTGCATGATCCGGAGAGGTATGGAGTCGTCGAGTTTGATCCCAGCGGGCGCGCGCTGAGCATCGAGGAAAAGCCGAAGCAGCCGAAATCGCGATATGCGGTCACGGGACTTTATTTCTACGATGATCAGGTGGTGGAGATTGCCAAATCGTTGAAGCCCAGCGCGCGCGGCGAACTCGAGATCACCGACGTTAACCGAACCTACCTAAAGAAAGAGCAGTTAGAAGTTGTGGTGATGGGGCGCGGCATGGCGTGGCTGGATACGGGTACGCATGAATCGCTGATGGACGCCGCGCTCTACATTCAGGCAATCGAGAAGCGGCAGGGATTGATGGTGGCGTGTCCGGAGGAGATCGCTTACCGGTCAGGTTACATTACTGCGGCACAAGTGGAAAAAACTGGCGGCGCCATGAAGAACAGCAGCTACGGAGCGTACCTGCTGCAGCTCTTGCGGGAAAGGGTATTCTGAGGTGACCACGGTTTCGGGGTTGCCGCGTGCGATGGATGCGATCAGGAAAATTCCGACTTCTCTGGCGGGCGTCGTCATTCTCGAACCGCGGGTGTTCGGCGACGAGCGGGGATTCTTTCTTGAAAGCTACAATGAAAAAGTCTTTGCCGACCTAGGGATCAAGGAGCAGTTCGTCCAGGATAATCATTCCGGTTCGCGACGAAATGTGGTGCGCGGGTTGCACTATCAGATTAAGCAGCCGCAGGGAAAACTGGTGCGGGTGGTGGAAGGCGAGGTTCTCGATGTCGCGGTAGACATGCGCCGCAGTTCTGCGACATTTGGTGGATGGGAGGCGGTGCGCTTATCGGGTGAGAACAAACGCATGCTCTGGATACCCGTTGGATTTGCGCACGGATTCCGTGTGACTTCCGAGAGCGCGCAGGTGCTCTACAAGGCGACCAACTACTACGCTCCTGAACATGAGCGCACGGTGGCATGGAATGATCCGGACTTGAAGATTGACTGGAAACTTGAAGGCGAACCCATCGTGTCGGCGAAAGACCGGCGCGGCATTGCTCTGCGCGACGCCGAGACCTTCGAATAGCCACATGGACAAATCACCTCAATGAAAGCGATCCTTCTTGGAGCCTCGGGTCTTCTGGGTAAAGCGCTCATGCGCGAATGGACTCGAGATGAAGTAGTCGGCCTCTCGTCGCACGATGTGGATATTTGCGACGCGGATCAGGTGCAAGGGGTGCTGGAGAAGGCGCGTCCTGAGTGGATTGTGTTGGCGGCTGCATACACCAATGTTGACGATTGCGAGAGTCATCCAGACCTGGCGCTGGCGGTGAATCGCGACGGCGCGGTGAATGTGGCTCAGGCCGCTAAACGAATCGGCGCGAAGCTCCTGTTCATCAGTTCAGACTACGTGTTTGATGGGAAGAAGACGTCCCCATATGAAGTCGGGGATACACGCAATCCCCAGAGCGTCTACGGACGGTCGAAGGCCGAAGCAGAGGTTCGCTTGCTGACGGCTCTTCCGGATTGTTGCATCGCGCGCACTTCGTGGCTGTTTGGCACCGGTGGGAAGTGCTTTCCCGATACGATTCTGAAACTGGCTGCGAGCCGGCCTGCGTTGGATGTAGTCGACGACCAGCGGGGATCTCCGACGTATTCCGTGGACTTGTCGCGGGCGATCATCGGGTTATGCCGTAACCACGCTAGTGGGATCGTGCACGTGACGAACGCCGGGGATTGTTCATGGTTTGAATTCGCGCAGGAGATCGTGAAGGGCGGGGGGCTCACCACTGAGGTGCGCCCGGTCAGCAGTCAGCAAATGGCGCGTCCAGCACCGCGTCCGGCGTATTCTGTTCTTTCATCGAAGAGCCTGCAGCAATACGGGATCACCGTGCCCACCTGGCAGGATGCGCTGCGGCGCTATTTGCAGGAACGCAAGACCTAGGCTGCCTGCCCGGACGTTGCTTCGCCTCACCTGAGGCTGTTACGATGCGGCGGGGTTCTCGCCAATTGAAGTCCATCCCGAATTACATTGACGGGCAATTCGTACGGGGAAAACGGGAGTTCGCCGATCTGAACCCGGCGGACGGAAGTGTGATCGCGCAAGTCGCGGAGGCGGATCAGGGGCTCGTTGACGACGCAGTACGGGCGGCCCGCAAGGCGTTGCGTGGCGAGTGGGGACGGTGGGGAATCCGTGAACGCGCTACGCGGTTGCACAAAGTTGCGGATGCAATCGAGGCGCGCTTCGATTGCTTCGTCGCGGCCGAAGTTGCGGATACGGGCAAGCCGGTGGCACTGGCTTCGAAGTTAGATGTTCCGCGCGCGGCGGCGAATTTTCGAGCGTTCGCCGACGTGATCAAGACGGCGGGGATGGAGTCCTTTCAGACAGAAACTCCTGACGGCAAGAACGCGCTGAACTACGCTATCCGCAAGCCGCTGGGAGTCATTGGGATCATCACTCCCTGGAATCTTCCGCTTCTGCTGCTCACCTGGAAAGTTGCGCCTGCCCTGGCGTGCGGCAATACCGTTGTGGTGAAACCGTCTGAGGAAACTCCGGCGACGGCGACGCTGCTCGCGGAGGTGATGAAGGAAGCCGGAATCCCTGGCGGAGTTTATAACGTGGTCCACGGATTTGGGCCGAACTCGGCAGGCGAGTTTCTTACGCAGCATCCAGATGTGAATGCCGTGACCTTCACCGGCGAGTCGCAGACCGGTGCGGCGATTATGAAGACGGTAGCCGCCTCGGTGAAGCCTGTGTCGTTTGAACTCGGCGGCAAGAATGCAGCGATTGTTTTTGCCGATTGCGACTTTGAGGAAGCGGTAAATGGGATCAGTGAGGCTGTCTTCTTGAACACTGGGCAGGTTTGCCTGTGTACGGAGCGAGTGTATGTTGAGCGCGCGATCTTTGAAAAGTTCGTTGGAGCGCTCAAGCGCAAGGCAGAGAGCTTGCGTGTGGGATCTCCGTTGGAAAAGACCACGGACCTTGGCCCTCTCATTTCGTCGCAGCATCGCGAGAAGGTGCTCTCATATTTCCGGCTGGCGCGCGAAGAGGGCGCGGAGGTAGTCACTGGTGGAGGAGTTCCTGAGTTTGGCAACGTGCTCGACAAGGGCTTCTATGTGCAGCCAACGATCTATACTGGGTTGCCGGAATCAGCGCGCTGCGTGAAGGAAGAAATCTTCGGGCCGGTGTGCCATGTCGCTCCCTTCGATACGGAAGAGGAGGCGGTGAGCATGGCGAACGATACAAAGTACGGCCTGGCAGCGTCGATCTGGACCACGAACCTGAAGCGCGGGCATCGCGTGGCGCAGCAGATGAATGTGGGTATTACCTGGGTGAATTGCTGGTTCCTCCGCGATTTGAGGACGCCATTTGGTGGAGTAGGACTTTCGGGGATCGGACGCGAAGGCGGCATGCACTCACTGAATTTCTATTCCGAACTGAACAATATTTGCATTCGGCTGTGAAGGTCCGAGCAGGCGGATCAGAGATATGGGGAAAGTTTCAAGCAAGGTGATTGCGGGGAAGGCGAAGCCCCGGGGCAAGTATCCGCATGTGAAGCGCGCGGGCGATTTTCTCTTTGTGTCGGGGACGAGCGCACGCCGCGCCGACAACTCGATTGCCGGGGCGGAAGTGGACGAGTTTGGGACGGCGCATCTCGACATTCGAGCGCAGACGAAGGCCGTGATTGAGAACGTGCGCGACATTCTGAAAAGTGAGGGCGCGCAACTCGAAGATGTTGTGGAAGTAACGTCGTACCTCGTAAGCATGAACGATTTCGCGGGATACAACGACGTGTATGGCGAGTACTTCGGCTGCGATGGGCCGGCTCGTACCACTGTGGCCGTGCACCAGCTGCCGCATCCACATTTGCTGATTGAAATCCGGGCGATGGCGTACAAGCCAGAGAAAACGAAATAAGGGGGCGCAATGCCGTCCATCAAGAGTCTCAAGGCGTTCAATTTTCAGGGCTGGATCGAAGAGAATAAAGAGAAGTTCAGGCCGCCCGTGGGCAATGCGCAGGTGTGGGAGGACGGTGAGATGATGGTGACCGTGGTGGGAGGTCCTAACAACCGGCGCGATTATCACGACGATCCGACCGAAGAATTCTTCTACCAATTGAAGGGCAATATTTTTCTCCGGATCATGGAGACTCCGGGTAATCCACCGCTGGAGATTCCGATCAAAGAGGGCGAAATCTTTCTTCTACCCAAGCACATGCGACATTCTCCCCAGCGATTGCAAGAGGGCAGTATCGGCGTGGTGGTCGAGATGCCGCGTCCAGAAGGTGCGATGGATGGTTTCGAATGGTATTGCCAGAACTGTCATCAGTTAGTGCATCGCGCAGAAGTGAAACTGAAGAGTATTGTGCGCGATTTGCCGCCGCTGTTTGAGCAGTTCTATGGCAACGAGAGCCTGCGCAAGTGCAAACACTGTGGAGCGGTTCATCCCGGCAAACAGTAAATGCCAGTCATCGACATCCATAATCATTTCTTCCCGCGCACCTGGCCGGATCTGGCGGCGCGTTACGGCACCCCCAACTGGCCGTGGATCAAGCACACTGAGGCCGGGAAAGCCGAGATCATGGTGGGCGACCAATTTTTCCGCCAGATCTATTCTGCGTGCTGGGATCCCGAAGTGCGGCTCGACGAAATGGACCGGGACGGCGTTGAGACGCAGGTGATCTCGGCCACGCCGGTGCTGTTCGCGTACGAACGTCCGGTGGAGCATGCGCTGGATTGTGCGCGCTTGTTCAACGATGCTGCGCTGGAACTGTGCGCGCAGGGCAAAGGGCGGCTGAAATCGTTGTGTCAGGTTCCTCTGCAGGATATTGATGCGTCGTGTAAGGAACTGAGCCGCTGCATGCGTGCGGGACATCTGGGAGTGCAGATTGGCAATCACGTTGGCGAGAAAAATCTCGATGATCCGGGGATTGTGACTTTCCTCCATCATTGCGCGGATGAAGGCGCCGCGGTGCTGGTCCATCCTTGGGACATGCTTGCTCCGCAGCGCATGCCGAAGTACATGATGCCGTGGACCGTGGGGATGCCTGCCGAGACGCAGCTCGGCATTGTGGCGATGATTCTCGGCGGTGCGTTCGATAAATTGCCAAAGAATCTGAGAATTTGCTTCGCACACGGAGGAGGAAGCTTCGCGTTCCTGCAGGGACGGCTGGAGAATGCCTGGCATCATCATCCCGTAGCGCACGGCGTTTGTGAGTTGCCGCCCAGCCAGTATGTGAATCGGTTCTCCGTGGATTCCGCGGTGTTCGACGAGCGTGCGCTGCTGTTTCTGGTGGGAACGATGGGAGAGGGGCGCGTGATGCTGGGCTCGGATTATCCGTTCCCTCTAGGCGAACATCGTGTGGGGTCGTTGATTCGATCGAGTCCTTTGAGCGCTCAGGCAAAGGATCGACTGCTGGGCGCGAATGCCATGGAATTTCTGGGATTAGGAAGCCAGACCTCGGTTGCCACAGAAAAGATCATCGCAGGTGACGGAGCGCCCACTGTGCCGCAGGAAGAGCAACTCACCTACAGTTCGTATCTCAAAGTTCCAGAACTGCTGAAGCTGCAGCATCCCCAGTCGACACCGCAACATCACGACGAGCTTTTGTTCATCATCGTGCATCAGACTTACGAGTTGTGGTTCAGAGAATTGCTGCATGATCTGGAT
Source organism: Acidobacteriaceae bacterium (assembly GCA_003166855.1). GTDB lineage: Bacteria > Acidobacteriota > Terriglobia > Terriglobales > Acidobacteriaceae > Sulfotelmatobacter. The sequence continues at coordinate 25,410 of PMUM01000158.1, forward strand.
GCGGTGGTCGCAAATCTCAAAGCAGCGGGAGCGAATCCGAAGTCGCGTGACGAAGTCTATGAAGCGGCGCGATTGCTGCGGCGCTGCACGGAAATTACGCGAGTGTTGGTCGAGCAGTTTACTATCCTGGAGACGATGCTGCCCACGCACTTTCTCGCGTTCCGCGGAAAGCTGGAGCCGGCCAGCGGATTCCAGTCGGAACAATTCCGTGAACTGGAGTTCCTGTGTGGCTTGAAAGACGCGAAGATGTTGCGGTACCACAGGCCAACTCCGGAAGCTCACGCTCTGCTGGAACGCAGACTGCGCGAGCCTTCGCTGCACGATGTGTTCTTCGATGCTTTGCGGACCATGGGCAAGCTGCAGGTTGAAGCGAACGCGACGGAGCGCGAGCGATTCGACGCTCGAGCCAGGGCAGTGCTCGCCCTATACCGGGACGAACGCAGCCATCGTGACTGGATTGACGTGTGCGAACGGCTCACGGAATTTGATGAATTGGTCGTGAGTTGGAGGCTGCGGCACATCCAACTGGTGGAGCGCGTGATAGGCGTGCGCATGGGAACGGGCGGAACTGCTGGGGCGTCGTACTTGAAGCTGACACTGGACAAGAAGTTCTTTCCGGAGCTTTGGGAGGCGCGGACGCTGCTGACGGAGTAGCCGAGCGAGTCGCGCCTCGAAATCTGAGTCATCCACAATTGTTCATGACAGGTAAAGCCGAGACCATCTCGCTGATTGGCGCCGGACTCAACGGGCCGCTGCTGGCGCTGGGCCTGGTCAAGCGCGGCTTCCGCGTTGAGATCTATGAGAGACGGCCGGACATGCGTCGCGTGCGCATGAGCGCCGGGCGGTCGATTAATCTGGCGCTGTCAACGCGCGGGATTCACGCCCTCGCCGAGGCAGGACTGTGGAACGAGATGCGGCAGATCATCATTCCGATGAAGGGGAGGATGATGCACTCGGCTACATCCGAGCTTACGTTTCAGCCTTATGGGAAGAATGAGGCGGAAGTGATCAATTCGATCTCCCGCGCCGAATTGAATATTGCGCTGATGAATGCCGCGGAAGAACATGGCGTGAAGATCCATTTTCAACAACGCTGCACCGGTTTTGATCTCAAGACTGGAACGCTTCAGCTGCGAGATGAGCAGACCGAAGAGGACCGAACGCTCGAATCTACGGTGGTGATCGGCTGTGATGGATCGGCGTCGGCGATTCGCGGCGAGATGCTGAAGATGAACCGCTTTAACTTCTCGCAGCAGTATCTCGATTACGGGTACAAAGAGCTGACCATTCAGGCTGGACCGGACGGAAAGCACGTTCTGGCGACCGATGCTCTGCACATCTGGCCGCGGGGCAACTACATGCTGATCGCCTTGCCCAACGTCGACGGGACCTTTGCATGCATTCTGTTTCTGCCGTTTGAAGGACAGGACAGCTTCGCACAGCTGACCACAGCTTCTGCGGTGACGACATTGTTTCAGTCGCGGTTCCCGGACGTAATCACTCTAATGCCCGACCTAGCCGATAATTTCTTCGCCAATCCCACGGGGGCGATGGTCACAATCAAATGTGCGCCTTGGCATGTTGAGGGCAGATCTCTATTGCTCGGGGATGCGGCGCATGCGATCGTTCCTTTCTTTGGGCAGGGGATCAATTGCGGGTTTGAAGACTGCACCAGCCTGCTGGATCTGCTCGATCGTCACGGAGCAGACTGGGTGCGGGTCTTTCGGGAGTTCGAGACCGCGAGAAAAGTCAACACGGACGCAATCGCGGATCTGGCAGTGGAGAATTTTGTAGAGATGAGAGATCGTGTCGCCGACCCGCGGTTTCTGCTTCGCAAGAAGGTTGAACTGGCGCTGGAAGCAAGATATCCGCAGCTCTTCGTGCCCAAATATGCGATGGTGACCTTTCATCGCATCCCGTATGCGACTGCCTTGAAGCGGGGGCAAGCACAGGACCGTATGCTCACGGAGCTGTGTGATTCGATCGACCGGGTGGAAGATCTCGACTGGAGCAAGGCTGAGAAGTTGATTCGCAGTGAGCTCACACCACTGGAGCTGGTTTCGTGACCGGGACAACATTTCATGCCGGCGAAAGTTTCGCCGTTGCAATGGACGCCCGCGATCCTCTGGCCTATTTTCGCGAGCGTTTCTACATCCCAAAAACAAGGCAGGGCGACGACTCCATTTATATGTGCGGTCACTCGCTCGGGCTGCAACCCAAAACGGCGGGTTCTTATCTCGACCAGGCACTGCAGGACTGGGCACAACTCGGAGTGGAAGGGCATTTTCATGCGAAAAACCCGTGGATGCCCTATCACCGGCTGCTGACGCAGCAGACCGCCGAGCTGGTGGGAGCGCAGCCGGGCGAAGTCGTCGTGATGAATTCGCTCACGGTGAACCTGCACTTGATGATGGCGTCGTTCTATCGCCCGACGGCAGAGAGACACAAGATTCTGGTCGAGTGCGGAGCTTTCCCTTCGGATCAGTATGCGGTGAAGTCGCAAATCCTCTTTCATGGGTTTGATCCTGCGTCATCGCTGCTCGAACTTGTGCCTCGCGAGGGCGAGTCCTGCATTCGAGACGAAGATATCGAGTCGCTGATCGATCGCGAGGGTAATTCGATTGCGCTGATCATGCTCGGGGGAGTGAACTACGCCACGGGACAAGTGTTCGACATGGCAGGAGTCACGAAGGCCGGGCAGTGCAAGGGATGTGTTGTGGGGCTCGATCTGGCACACGCCGCCGGAAACATACCGCTGCGTCTTCACGACTGGGGGGCAGACTTCGCGGTGTGGTGCAGTTACAAATATTTGAACGGCGGTCCGGGATGCGTGGGGGGATGCTTCGTTCACGAACGCCATAAGCGCGCCTGGGAGCTTCCGCGCTTCGCGGGCTGGTGGGGGCACGATGAAAAAACTCGTTTCCAGATGGGCCCCGACTTTCACCCGATGGATGGAGCTGAGGGCTGGCAGTTGAGCAACCCTCCGATACTGGCGTTGGCGTCTCTGCGCGCATCGATGGAAGTTTTTTCCGAGGCAGGCCTGGAACCTCTGCGCGCCAAAAGCGTGTTGCTCACCGGTTACATGGAATTCTTGCTTGGCCAGGAATTGTCCGCGAAGTTCTCGATCATCACACCGCGTGAGCAGGAGCGAAGAGGCGCCCAACTCTCGATCCGATTGCCCAGCGACGGCCGCAAGCTTTGCGACCGATTGGCGGCGGAGGGAGTCATCGGAGACTGGCGTGAACCCGACACCTTTCGAGTCGCCGCGGTGCCGCTATACAACTCATATCAGGATGTTTACCGATTTGTGCGGCGTTTTTCGGCGGCACTTTCCTAAGCCAAAACACGCCAGGTCCGTCTGCTCGGTAGAGTTACTTCGGTAACTCATTCGATCGTTCCAGCAAACATACAATTTAGGACGTGGGAAATTCTCCGCTCCAACACGCCCGGAAGTGGACGGCCATCGTGTGCACGGTGGTTGGCATCCATGTCGTGCTGTCGATTTTCGCGCCACGCGGATTTGCTCTCACAGCCTTTGGCGATATCCTGCAGAACCTCATTCTGCTGTGCGCAACCGTCGGCGTCGTGGTCAACATGCGAGCCGCAGCCCCGAAGGCCCGGCTGTTCTGGGCGCTTCTGGGCCTGGGATTGGGGATTTGGCTTGCGTCGCAACTCATGTGGACTTATGTGGAAGTCTACTTGCGGCATGAGGCGCCGAATCCATTTGTGGGCGATGTCATTCTGTTCCTGCATATTGTTCCCATGATGGCCGCGGTGGCGATTCAACCGCATGTTCAGCAAAGTGATCGCTCGATACGGGTTGGAACGCTTGATTTCGCCCTTCTGCTTTCGTGGTGGCTGTTCCTGTACCTCTTCGTGGTCATTCCCTGGCAGTATGTGCACCCCGTTGAAGTTGTGTNNGTTGTGTACGGCCGGAGCTTTGACCTGCTCTACGTTTGCGAAGAACTTGTATTGGCTGCGGGCCTGGTCGTGGTGTGGCGGCGCAGTCGCGGAGCGTGGCGAAGCATCTACTTCCATCTGTTCGCCGCTACACTGATTTATTGTGTCGCTTCGCTCATGGCCAGCGAAGCCATCGACTTGCACCTCTATTACACGGGCAGCCTGTTCGACGTGCCCCTGGTGGCCGGGATGGCGTGGTTTGTCCGCATCGGCTTCCAGACGCAAGTGGCCGCAACTGAGAATCCCGCGGAAGAGATCTCTACCCGAAGCTACGGAATTTGGAAAGCGCGTCTGGCCATGGTGGCTGTATTCGTTACTCCGCTGATGATGTTGTGGGCACAATTTGGCGGAGATGCGCCACAATCAGTGCGTACCTATCGGCTCTGGCTGACGGTAGCGGTCATGCTCGTGATGGGTGTGCTGGTATTTCTCAAGCAACATCTATTGGATCAGGAGTTGCTGAGCCTGCTGCGATTGTCGCGACACAATCTGGATGAAATGTGCAGGCTCAAGGATGAACTGGAGAATAAAGAACACTCCCTGAGGTGGCACAGTCTCGAGTTGCAACGAAAGAATCTGGAGCTGCAGGAAATTTCCTTCACGGATGTGTTGACGGGAGTGTGGAACCGGCGCTATCTGGAAGAGATCATCACCTCCGAGGCTGGGCAGGTCCTGCGAAATTACCAGCGGGCCAGGGGAAGCGACATCCGAAAACTGGATCACCGCGACTTGGTATTCATCATGGTCGACGTGGACTTCTTCAAGAAAGTAAACGACCGGCATGGCCATCCCGCTGGTGACCGGTTGCTGCAACTCGTCGCGCAAAGACTCTCCACCGTCGTGCGCAAGTCCGATGTTCTGGTGCGCTGGGGCGGAGAAGAATTTCTGATCATGAGCCGTTCGACCGATCCGTCGGGAACTCCTGCTTTCTGCAGCCGCGTGTTGGAAGTGATGGCTTCGGAACCGTTTGATCTCGGCCACGGCATTTCGGTGACGAAGACATGCTCGGTGGGCTGGGCGGCGTATCCTTGGAGCCGCGGCGCATATGAGGCAATTTGCGCGGAGGAATCGATCGCGCTCGCCGACGCGGCGTTGTATCACGCGAAGGCTCTGGGTAGAAATCAAGGCGTGGGTATCGTGGCGACGGATGCCGCGGCCCAAAACCCTGAGGCTGTTGACCTGGTGTCGGTGCAGGATGGCAATCCTCCGCTGGCGCGCACGATAAGAACCGCATGCCCGGTCCCGACTGAGTTCTTGGGAGCGGAGCTTGAGGCAGCGCAGCCCGTCGACCAGTCCAACTCATAAGCCTTCTGCACGAGTGCCACCCAGTGTGAAATGCGCTCCGATCCAAGGCGCTTGACCTCTGCGAGCGCGTTGACTACATTGAGGAGCCGGCCTCATGGCTGCCAAGGCACACATACCATGACTGCAAAGACTCCTTCGCGCAAGACGGGCCTTCGTCAGAAGGCGCAACTCATGTCCGCATCTGAAATCGAACGTACGCTGGTGCGACTGGCGTACGAAATCGTGGAAAAGAACGGTGGGGTCGAGGGGCTGGGGCTCGTGGGAATCCGACGGCGCGGAGTTCCGATCGCAGAGCGACTCGGCAAGATCATCACGCGTATTGAAAACGCGAAAGTTCCCGTGGGAACTCTGGATATTACGTTCTATCGCGACGATCTCTCGACGCTGGGACCAAAGCCGGTGGTTCAGGAGAGAGAGATCGGCTTTGAGATTGAGAACAAGAACATCGTGCTGGTCGATGACGTCCTGTTCACGGGGCGTACGACGCGGGCAGCCCTCGATGCGCTGTTTTCGCACGGCAGACCGCGGCGAGTGCAACTGTGCGTGCTGATCGATCGCGGACATCGCGAAATTCCCGTCGAAGCGACCTTCGTGGGCCGCAACGTGCAGACCACGGCGAACGAAGTCATCGAGGTCAAGCTGACCGAGATCGATGATGCGGAGAAGGTTCTCCTGATGGAGAAATAGAGCCGCCGAAGAAAGGTACCAAGAAGAAAGGTAAGGACGGTGGCCAGCCACCGTCCTTACCTTTTGGAAACGCGAGGTGCTAGCGATCGCCGCTAAGCAATTCTTGTGCAGACTGCTTTGGTTTGTGTGTAGAGGTTGAGAACGTCGTGTCCCATCTCGCGTCCCCATCCGGACTGCTTGTAACCTCCGAACGGCATTGCCGCATCGAAGATGTTGTAGCAGTTGATCCAGACGGTGCCGGCGCGAAGTTGTTCCGCCATGCGATGTGCCTTGCCGATATCGCGCGTCCAAACTGCAGCGGCCAGGCCGTAGTCGCTGTTGTTGGCACGGGGAATGATTTCCTCGGGATCGGTGAACGGCATTGCCACCACCACCGGTCCGAAGATTTCTTCCTGCACGACCTTCATGTCTTCTTTGGTGTTGACGAGCACGGTGGGTTCGACGAAGTACCCACGGTCGCCACCCTTGTGCCCGCCTACCACGGCTTTCGCGCCTTCGGAGAATCCGGATTCCAGGTATCCGCAAACGCGATTCATTTGTTCTTCTGAGACCAGGGGGCCCATGTGAGTTTCGGGATCGAGACCCGATCCGATCTTAATTTTCCGGGCGGCCTCCGCGACTCCTTCGACCACCTGGTCGTAAACCGATTTCTCAATGTACAACCGGGAGCCAGCGCAGCAGCACTGGCCGTGATTGAAGAAGATGGCGCTGGCCGAGCCTGGGATCGCCGTCTCGAGATCGGCGTCCTTGAATACTACGTTCGGAGATTTGCCGCCCAACTCCAGCGACACTTTCTTGAGATTGCCGGCGGCAGCATGGACGATCAGCTTGCCGACTTCGGTGGATCCTGTGAAGGCAACCTTGTCGACGTCGGGATGCGCGGCCAACGCGGCCCCTGCGGTTTCGCCGTAGCCCGGAACAACGTTCACTACGCCTTCAGGGAAGCCGGCTTCCATGATCAGCTCGCCAAGACGCAGCGCGGAGAGCGGCGTTTGCTCTGCGGGTTTCAGCACGACTGTGCAGCCCGTGGCCAGAGCTGGACCAAGTTTCCACGCCGCCATGAGGAGCGGGAAATTCCAAGGAATGATTTGGCCCACGACTCCCACCGGTTCGCGCAGCGTGTAGGCGAGATATTTTGCGCCGGGAGTGTAGGGAACCGAGAGCGGAATCGTGTTGCCCTCGATCTTAGTCGCCCATCCCGCCATATAGCGGAAGAGATCGACTGCGAGGGGGACATCAGCAGCCTTGGCGATGCTGAGCGGTTTGCCGTTGTCAAGGCTCTCGATGTAGCCGAACTCCTCGGTATGCTGTTCGAGCAAATCGGCTAGCTTCCAGATCATCCGACCGCGCTCGGAGGCAGTCATGCGGCGCCAGGGGCCGTTATCAAAGGCATTGCGAGCGGCCTTCACGGCCTGATCGATGTCCTCTCGATCGCCTTCCGCCACCTGAACGAGCACTTCGCCGGTGGCGGGATTGTAGGTCGGAAACGTCTTTCCGGAGGCGGCGTTGACCCACCTTCCGTTGATCAGCATTTTTCGTGGTTTGTCGATGAACTCCGCAACCTGCGGATGAATCTGCGGGGAAACTGCAATGCCCATACGTCCTCCTTGGTCAAACAGATACTTGCAAGCGAGAATGATGCCGGGCGAATGAGGGCGACCGGGGTATGCTAGCGCTGGGGCCGGACAAATGCAATCGGGATACTACTCGAGCAGATTATTCGCCGTACGGAACCCAGATGTTCTTTACCTGGGTGGCATGCTCGAGGAACCAGCGGCCTTCTGCCACTTTCGGATCGAACCAGTCGATGACGCGGCCCTCGTTCGTCCACACCTGCTTCAGATTCCCGATCGACAGGGCTTTAGCAGCCGCGACAGTTGCATCATCTCCGTAACACCAAATGCCATCGACATCGTCGTGCTCGGCGAGTGTTTTCAATAGTTGCGAAGCGTAGCCCGTTACGATGTTCACTGCTCCGCCCGGCAAATCACTGGTGTCAAAAAGCTGATAGAGATCGCCGGTGATGAGTGGGTATCTCTCTGAAGGAACGGCGACCACAGTGTTGCCCACGGCGAGCAGCGGCAGAATAAGCGATAAAAAACCCAGCAGCGGCGCCTCCGTGGGGCAGATCACTCCGACCGTTCCAACGGCCTCGTTCATCGCGATCGCAATATTACGGAACGGCGGATTGTGCACCGCGCCATCGAATTTGTCAGCCCATGCCGCGTACGAGAAGATGCGTTCGATGCCAAGTTCAACTTCCGCTGCGGCTTGCTTCTCGCCTACAGCCGCGCCGAGTCGATGGATGATCTCGCTCTGGCGCTGTGCCAAATTTTCCGCGCAGTAGTAAAGAATCTGGGCGCGATTGTGCGCCGTGGCTTTGATCCATGCGCTGGCCTTGTGAGCCGCTTCCACGGCATTACGAATATCTTTGCGATTACCCAGTGGAGCTTCACCTAACAATCGGCCATCGGGCGAGCGCACCTCCATGCTGTAACCCGAGTCGGGGCGCGCTTGCTTGCCACCGATGTAGAGCTTGACGGTGCGGTCGATGGCTGGCGTGCTGGTGTCGGGCCTCTCTTCGACCTCAGCAGCGACGAGAGCATTCACGGCCGGCAACTTTGGAGCATGCTTGAACCAGGAAGGCTCCATGTATTCGAGCAAGCCCTCTCTGCCGCCCTCGCGGCCGTATCCGCTTTCGCGATATCCGCCGAAGCCGCAGGCCGCGTCGAACAGATTCGTGCAATTCACCCATACCACGCCGGCTTTCAGTTGAGCGGCCACATGCAAAGCCACATTGATGTTCTCGCTCCACACGCAAGACGCCAGGCCATACACCGTGTTGTTGGCCAGTTCGACGGCTTCCTTCGGAGTGCGGAAGGTCATCGCGGCGAGAACCGGACCAAAAATCTCCTGCTGAGCAACAATCGAAGTCGGATGCACATTGCTCAGAAGGGTCGGTGGATAGTAGAAGCCATGCGAGGGCAGCACAACCTGCGGTTGCCAACAGGTAGCGCCTTCGGCGACGCCCTGGGCCACCATGCGTTCGATGCGGTCCAGTTGGACGCGCGCGACGATGGCGCCGATATCAATTCCCTTGTCGAGCGGTAGACCGATGCGCAGAGTGCTCATACGGTCGCGAATCTTTGCGATCAATGGCTCCGCGATACTCTCCTGCATCAATAGACGCGAACCAGCGCAACAGACCTGGCCCTGGTTGAACCAGATTCCATCGACCAGGCCCTCAACGGCGCTGTCGAGATCCGCATCGTCGAAGATGATGAATGGAGACTTGCCGCCCAGTTCGAGTGACAGGCGTTTGTGGCTTGGAGCGGTCGCGCTGCGAATCGCGCGTCCGACTTCGGTCGAACCGGTGAAAGCAATCTTGTCGACGTCGGGATGCTTTATCAATGCCTCGCCGGTTGAGCCGTCCCCGGTCACGATGTTAACCACTCCGGCAGGCAGTCCCGCTTCCTGGCAAAGTTCCGCGAACACGAGCGCGGTGAGAGGAGTGAACTCGGCAGGCTTCAAGACCACCGTGTTTCCCGTTGCCAGAGCCGGCGCGATCTTCCACGCCAACATCAACAGCGGAAAATTCCACGGAATGATCTGACCGACAACGCCGCAAGGCTCGTATCCAGGGAACTCCTGCTCGAACAACTGCGCCCAGCCCGCGTGGTAGTAGAAATGCCGCGCCACAAGTGGAATGTCGATGTCGCGGCTCTCACGGATGGGCTTGCCATTGTCAATGGTCTCGAGAACCGCCAGAAGCCGCGAGTGTTTCTGCACGAGTCGCGCAAGTGAATACAGATAACGCGCGCGGGCATGCGGGGTGAGAGCGCGCCACCTCGGATACGCGGACCGCGCAGCACGCACAGCAGCGTCGACGTCAGCAGAGTTCCCCTGACCGACCGCGGCCAACTTCTCGCCATTGGAAGGGTCGAGCGTGTCGAAATACTCTCCGCCCGCGGGTGCCTGCCACGCTCCACCAATAAAATGCCCAAAACGTCGACCGTGGCGTTCCAGCCATGCTCCCGCTTCTTTGGGATCTTCAGGGGCGGATCCATACTCCATGTTGACGAATTTTTCGGCAATGCTCATTGNNCTGCTGCTAGGCAATCGGATGTCGATACTCGGCAGAATAACGTCCGGTCGCATAATGCTCCAGTTGCCGCTCGATGTCCCCCAGCAAACCGCTGGCGCCGAAGCGGAACAGCTCCGCACGCGTCCAAGACAGGCCGAGTTCTTCCTTCATCATCGCCAGCCAGTCGATGGATTGCTTAGCGGTACGGATTCCTCCGGCCGGTTTGAAGCCAACGGCCATTCCGGTTTGCTGCGCGTATTCGCGGATGGCCCGTACCATCACTAGGCTCACCGGCAGCGTAGCGTTGGTCGACTCCTTGCCTGTCGAGGTTTTGATGAAGTCTGCGCCCGCCATCATGGCGNNCGACGCTGGCACGCGCCACATTACGGAACGTCTGCAAATCGCCCGTGCCCAGAATGACTTTCATGTGAGCACGGCCGCAGGCTTGTTTGAACGCCGCGACTTCGTCGTAAAGCGCCTGCCAGCGTCCGCCGAAAACATGCCCGCGCGTGATAACGACATCGATCTCATGGGCCCCCGCTTCTACTGAGCGCCGGATTTCCGCGACGCGCTCGGCGAGCGGCGAAAGTCCGGCGGGAAATCCCGTGGAGACCGCTGCGACGTGAACGCCGCTTCCCTCCAGAGCATGGAGCGCGGTCTCGATGAAGGTGTGGTAGACGCAAACGGCGCCCACCTTGATGCCAAGGTCTTCGATCCCGAGTTTCTCGACGAGATCCTGCTGGATGGGTTGGCGCGCCTTCGCGCACAGCCGNNCGGTGTCGTCGCCGGAGAGCGTCGTCAGGTCCATGCAGGAGATCGCGCGAAGAAGCCATGCCGCCTGCCATTCTTTCTTCACCGTTCGGCGCGCCACCTGCGTCTGGGCGCGGCGCTCCACGGCGCTCGTGTTCACGCGAACTTCCTGCACCCAGTTGAGATCGAGAGGAATTCCGGAGTTTGAAAGAAGCGCTCGTCCGGCCAGCGTGGCGATCGTGTTCGAAGGGTGTGGCTCTCGGGCCGCGATCTCGCCCTCTGACTTGCGATAGTTGTGTTCGATCGACATATGCAGCCAGCCTTCTGTTGCTTTATCAGAATTACGCTCCCCGTGAGTCCTGAAGAGGGGAGGATCGCTTGAGTTGCAATTGTACGGCAGGCAATCTTGCAACGCGAAATCGACCAACCGATCTCTTTCATGGCAGGTCATCGGCAAGAAATCGGCCTGGGATGATCTTCGAGGGTTTACAATGGCGCACGATTCGCCCGTCGCAGTGAGCTACTTCGCGGCGCCGCTCGACGGATTCAATATTCTCTATGCCCAAGAAAGCAGTTTCAGGCAGCATGCGGAAGAAGCTCGAACAAGCGGCAGTCAAAGTGATGAAGAATGCGCACGCTCCGTATTCGAATTTTCACGTTGGGGCTGCCATTCTGCTCACGAACGGAAAGATGTTTTCAGGTTGCAATGTCGAAAATGCGTCCTACGGAATGACCAATTGTGCAGAGCGAACCGCGATCTTTTCCGCAGTCGCGCAGCTAGGCCCAAAGATTGAGATTCAGGCGGTTGCCGTCGCCAACGACCACGGCGTCGCGTGCTCGCCTTGCGGAGCGTGCCGCCAGGTGATCTACGAGTTTGGCCCTGACGCCACCATTTTCTTTCAGGGAGCCGCCGGTCCGAAGCAGGCACACATTACGGAACTCCTACCGGAAGGATTCCGCTTACAGTGAGCCAACCCACCGTGCCGCAAACGTTTCGTGCGATTGATGTAATCCGCAAGAAGAGGGATGGTATCGAGCTATCGCAGGCTGAGATCGAGGGGTTTGTGAACGCCTATACCAATGCGGAGATCCCCGATTATCAAGTGTCGGCCTGGCTGATGGCGGTTGTGCTCAGGGGAATGACGCGCCCAGAGACTGCGGCCCTGACCGACGCGATGCTGCATTCGGGCGATGTGCTCGATCTCTCGTCGTTACCAGCCAAGAAAGTTGACAAGCACTCGACGGGTGGCGTTGGCGACAAGACTTCTCTGGTTCTGGCTCCCTTGGCTGCTGCAGCGGGCGTTTCTGTTCCCATGATCAGCGGACGCGGCCTGGGACACACGGGCGGAACGCTCGATAAGTTGGAAGCTATCCCTGGCTTCAACGTGAATCTTTCCCTGGCTGAGTTCCGCCACGTGCTTGAAACTTGCGGCTGCGCAATGATTGGGCAGACGGCGGAGATTGCGCCTGCCGATCGCAAGTTGTACGCACTGCGCGACGTCACGGGCACGGTCGAGAGTCCTTATCTGATTTGCGCGTCCATCATGAGTAAGAAGCTCGCGGAAGGTATCGACGCGCTCGTCCTCGATGTGAAGACTGGATCCGGCGCCTTCATGAAAAGCGAGAAAGATGCGGCCTTCCTCGCCGGACTCATGGTCGAGACCGGGGAGCGGATGGGCAAGCAGGTGGTCGCGCTGATTACCGATATGGATCAGCCACTAGGCAATATGATCGGCAACGCGCTGGAAGTTGTCGAAGTCGTAGAAGTCTTGCGCGGAGGCGGCCCGGAAGATTTGCGGGAACTGTGTCTGGAACTGGCGGGATGGATGCTGCATCTGGGCGGAGCGTCGAAGACGGTGGCGGAAGGGAAAGCGCAGAGTTCGAGATTGATTTCATCCGGCAAAGCGCTGGAGAAATTCCGGCAGATGGTGAAACTGCAGGGCGGCGATTCGCGGGTTATCGACGATGCCAAGCGATTGCCCCAGGCGCAGCATACGATGCCGGTGACAAGTGCCAAGGCCGGATACGTCGGGTCCATACAATGCGAGCAAGTTGGGACCGCTTGCGTGATCCTCGGTGGCGGACGCGAGCGCAAGGAAGATTCCGTCGACCCGGCAGTGGGGATCGTGTTGCATAAGAAGGTGGGAGACCGCATTGCCGCGGGCGAGCCGGTAGCGACGATTTATTACAATGCGGAAGCGAAAGCCACACGCGCGCGCCACTTGATTGAGGCGAGTTACGTTGTGGCGGATGCAGCGCCGTCCACGAAACGCCCGTTGATCCACAGAATCATCGGCAAGTGAGGAGAGAAGAACTGAATGGGAACATACAGGGGAATTCTTGGCCTGTTGACGATGCTCGGGCTCGCTTTCGCTTTCTCCACCAATCGCCGCGCTATTCGCGTGAAAACCGTGGCCTGGGGCTTGAGCCTGCAGATCGTGTTTGCCATATTTGTGCTGCGCATTGACTATGGGAGGCGCATGTTCCAGGCCGTCGGCGACGCAGCCACGCGTGTTCTCAGCTACGCTTTCGTAGGCTCGGAATTTGTCTTCGGCGAACTTGGGAAGAAAAGCTCCAACGTCGGTTTTGTTTTCGCTTTTCAGGTGCTTCCGGTTGTCATTTTTATCTGCGCATTTTTCGCCATCCTGTACTACTTCGGCATCATGCAGTTCATCATCCGCATCGCCGCTTGGCTGATGATACGGATCATGGGCGCCAGCGGCGCCGAGTCACTCAACGTTGCGGCCAGCATCTTTATGGGCCAAACCGAGGCGCCGGTTACCATTCGGCCTTTCCTGCCCGATCTCACGCACTCCGAGCTCATGACCGTGATGACCAGCGGAATGGCGCACGTTTCTGGTTCCATCATGGCAGCCTATTTCGCCTTCGGTGCTGAGCCGCGACATGTGCTCAGCGCCGTCATTATGACCGCGCCGGGAACGATTCTAGTTTCGAAGATGCTCGTGCCCGAGACCGAACAGCCGAAGACCGCGGGGCGCGTCGTAATGCCCGAAGATGATTCGAAGGAAAAGGAAAATCTTCTGGGTGCGATCGCCCGCGGCACTGGCGACGGCCTGCATATGGCGCTCAACATTGGAGCGATGCTGATCGCGTTCCTTGCCTTGATCGCTTTGGCGGACGGCATCATGGGCGGAATTCATAATGGCTTGGTGCACGTTGGTATTTCCTGGTTTCCATCCAGCATGGAGAGTGTTTTTGGCGTGCTGTTCGCTCCCATCGCGTGGGTGATCGGAATTCCGAGGCAGGATTGCGCTGCGATCGGAAACTTGCTCGGCATGCGCATGGTCCTGAACGAACTGGTCGCTTTCAAAGCGCTCGGGCCCATGAAGGCGACACTCGATCCCCGCTCGTTTACCATCGCCACTTTTGCCTTGTGTGGTTTTGCGAACCTCAGTTCGATCGGAATTCAGATTGGTGGCATTGGAGCGCTGGCTCCGAACAAACGAGGCGAACTGGCTCGGCTAGGGGTGCGCGCGATGCTGGCGGGGACGATGGCCAACCTGATGTCGGCTTCGATTGCCGGCATGCTGCTTTAAGGAATTCATCGGTTCAATCATTGCCCGACAGGACTCTTTGAATGAAACTACATTCCGGTAAATATTGCCTTGTGCTGCTCGCGGTTCTTGGTCTGATGGCGAACGCGGTGGCTCAGTCGGCGCAGCGAGTGATCATCGACACAGATCCGGGCGTCGATGACGCGATGGCCATCCTGCTTGCCCTGAACTCGCCCGAACTGAAGGTCGAAGCGCTCACGGTCGTGCCCGGCAACGTCGATGGCAAGCAGGGACTGGAGAACGCGTTGAAAATAGCGTCACTCGCCGGCCGTTGCGATTTGCCAGTGGCCGGCGGAGCGCAGCATCCGCTCAATCAAAAGTTGATTACGGCGCAGTTCTGGCACGGCAAGAATGGTCTGGCCGGAGTCGAACTGCCCGCCTCGAAGTGCAAAGCGGATTCTCGCTTCGGACCTGACCTCATCATCGAACTGATCCACAAGTATCCGCATGAGGTCACGCTGATCCCCGTTGGACCGCTCACGAACATTGCACTCGCGGTTTCGAAGGACCCGTCGATCGTGCCGTTAACGAAGGGCATTGTCATTATGGGCGGCTCGATAACGGGAGGCAACGTAAACGGCGCCGCGGAAGCGAATATCTACGGCGATCCAGAGGCGGCGGCCATCGTGTTCAATGCGGGCTGGATGGTGACCATGGTCGGCTCCGATGTGGGCGAGCGGACGATCATCACGCGTAAGTATCTGGCCGATTTGCAATCCCTGCACGGGCCGGAGAGCGACTTCATCGCGAAGTTGGCGGACTTCTATCTGACGCGTTCGGAGAAGAGTGGATACCAGGGAGCCGCGATGTACGATCCGCTGGCGGTCGGAGCCGTGATTGACCCTAAGCTGGTGACGCTCAAAGACATGCACGTCGATGTGGAACTGAAAGGCGAGTTTACCCGCGGAGAAACTGTGGCCAATCGTATGGGCTCGAATGAAAACAACGTGCTGCACGGAGACCACTACGAGATCGAGGGCGTGATCGACTTGAAGCCGAACGCGCGAGTCTGTCTGGCCTCGGACGCAGACCGGTTCCTGCGATTGTTCATCAGCCGCATCAAAGGGAAATAAATTGATCTCTGTCGCTCATCCATTCGCGCGCGCCACCAGCAGAATTGCCAGAGCGTAAAAGACGAACATGAGGGTGAGGTACATCTTGGCGCGCGGTCCCGCGCCCGCGAATTCCTTCCAGGCGAAAACTCCCCACAGGGCTCCCACCATCGGCGCAGATTGGCCGATAGCGTAGGAAATGGCGAAGCTCATCGATTTCCCCGCGACCACGTTGAACACTGTGCCGACACCCCAGATCACTCCGCCGAAGAGTCCCAACAGATGGCCTGAAGCTGGGGCGCGGAAAAATCCGCCGAACCCCACGGGCTCTCCAGCAAGCGGGTGCTTCATAAAATACAGATTCCAGACAAAGCAAGAAAGGAGTGCGCCGAGCGTCAGAAAAACAGCGGAGCTGTAAGGCGTTAGAGGATTGCCCCGCGTTGCACCGTAGGCTACGAACGGATTCCACAATCCCATCAACACTCCAGAGACGATGCAGATGACAATGCTCTTGCGCGACGCCGAACGGCCACTGCCCAGGCTTCCGAACGCCTTGCCGTCAAGGATGACAGCAATCAGCGCGCAAGCCACGCCCAGGGCAAGGAACAGCGCGACTCCTTTTGGTTCCAGGATGTAGCTCAGCACGACGCCGACTACTAGTGCGATACCGATCGAAACAGGAAGGGCGACGGCGAGTCCGGCCATGTCAATCGCGGCCACCAGCAGGAGATTTGCCAGATTGAAAAGCGCCCCTCCCACCATGGTCCAGACGATGTTCGAAGTGTCGGCGGATTGAACGTTATTCAGGAAACTGAAGGAGTCGTGGCCGCTGCTCCCCATGGTGAATGCGAGGATCAGCGAAATTAGAAAAATGCCAATCGCGTAGTCCCAATAAAAAAGTTCGAAACGATAATTCTTTACACCCTTGTAAGTGTTAGCCCAGGAACCCCAGCAGATGGCGCTGGTGATCGTCATCAACAACGCAATCGTCAGACTTGGCGGCGTGAACATCGTGGTCTCCCTTGGAAAACGAGTAACTGTACTCTTCTTTGCGAAGAGCCACAAGTGAGTGCCCGGGCGGCAGACGCCCTCAGCGGCGCATTCTCGACGGTCTGCTATGCTAACGCCCGTGACTCGCACGTTTCTCATCGACACGGATACAGCTTCCGACGATGCGGTTGCGCTCATCATGGCTTTGCGCGCGCCGGATGTGCGAGTGGCTGCTATCACGGTGGTTGCTGGCAACGTCGGCGTGCAACAGGCAACACGCAATGCACTCTATACGATGGAGCTTTGCGGCTCGGATGTTCCGGTGTACGCAGGTGCGGAAAAACCTCTGCTGCGGACCTACGAGAACGCAACCTGGTTTCACGGGCGCGACGGATTGGGAGACCACAATTATCCTGCGCCGCGCAAAGTCGCGGAAAAACTGCAGGCGGTCGACGCAATCATCGAGACAATCGAAGCGAATTCCGGAATCGTTCTCGTTACTCTCGGTCCGTTAACGAATGTCGCTTTGGCCGTGTCGAAGAAGCCCGCGATCGCCACGAAAGTCAGCCGCTGCGTGATCATGGGAGGAGCGCCGTGCTGCGAAGGTAACGTGACCCCGGCTGCCGAGTACAACATCTGGGTTGACCCGGAGGCGGCGCGGATCGTGATGCGCAGCGGCTTTCCCGTGGAATTGATTGGATGGCAACTCTGCCGCGGAGACGCTGTGCTCCGCGAGTCTGAGATCGAGAAGGTCGAGGCATTCAATACCAAACTGGCCCACTTCGCGATCGAGTGCAACAGCCACGCTCGGCTGAGTTTGGTTCTAACCGTTCACTTGCGCGTAGGTTGCGCGTCGTAAGAATTCTCCCTGTCCCGCGCGCCCCAGGAACTTGTCCCCGTCGACGACCACTCTGCCCCGTGAAAGAACCACGTCGGGCATGCCCGTGACCTCGATCCCCTCGAACATCGAGTAATCGACGCGCATGTGATGAGTCTTGGCGCTGATGGTGTGCTTGCGTTTGGGGTCGAAAATGACGAGGTCGGCATCGCTGCCGATCGCGATCGTTCCTTTTCGTGGGAATAGTCCAAACAGTTTGGCAGGAGTGGTAGAAACCAATTCTACAAAACGGTTCGCGCTGAAACGTCCACTGGCCACGCCACCGGAATAGATCAGGCTCATGCGATGCTCCACGCCGGGGCCTCCGTTAGGGATCTTGGTGAAATCGTCGCGTCCCATTTCTTTCTGCTCCTTAAAGCAAAACGGGCAGTGGTCGGTGGAAACAACTTGCAGATGATCGTGCTTGAGTCCATTCCAGAGTTTGTCCTGATTCCACTTCTCGCGCAGCGGCGGAGTGAAAACGTACTTCGCCCCTTCAAAACCAGGTGCGTCCATGTTCTCGAGGGAAAGATACAAATACTGGGGACAAGTCTCAGCGTAGACGGGAAGTCCGCGATCGCGCGCCTCGCGAATTTTTTCCAGCGCGTCGTTGCAGCTCAAGTGCACGATGTAGATAGGCGCGCCTGCCATCTCGGCCAGAGCAATCGCGCGTCCGACGGCTTCCGCCTCCGCTGTGGTAGGACGCGTGAGTGCGTGATATTTTGGGGCGCGTTTTCCCTCCGCCAGAGCCTGTTGCACGATGACGTCAATCGCACTGCCATTCTCGGCGTGCATGCAAACCATCCCACCATTCTTGGAAGTGGTTTGCAGCGCTTTAAAGATGCTGCCGTCATCAAGCATGAAAACACCCGGATACGCCATGAAGAGCTTGAAGCTAGTTACGCCTTCGTGCACCAGATCGTTCATCTCTGAAAGTTGCCCGCCCGAGACGTCAGTCACGATGCAGTGGAACGCGTAATCGCAAGTGGCTTTGCTCGCGGCCTTACTCATCCAAGTGTCGAAGGCCTGGCGCAATGGCTGCCCTTTGTATTGAATGGCGAAGTCGATCAGGGTTGTTGTGCCTCCGAAGGCCGCGGCGCGCGTTCCAGTTTCAAAGTCGTCGGCGCTGGTCGTGCCCCCGAAGGGCATGTCGAGGTGGGTGTGAACGTCGATTCCGCCAGGCAGCACGAGTTTGCCCGATGCGTCGAGAATGTTGGTCGCATTCTGCGCCGGGAGATCGATTCCAATGGCATTAATCTTGCCGTTCGCAATGGCAACGTCTGCCGTGTAGGTATCCGTTGCAGTGACTACAGAACCGTTCTTAATGATCGTGTCGAAACCCATGGTACCCTCCGCGGTTCGTCGCCGCCTCTGGCCCGAATGAGAAAAGAATTCTATGCTACACTGCCGCACTTTAGTTGTTCGTGATTTCTTGTCGACGAAGGGGACCGGTCATGCAATTCGGCATCGCACTGAAACCTGATATTTCGATCGCACGCATCGTCGGTTTGACGCGCCAGGCGGAGGCTGCCGGATTTGAGTACGGTTGGATTTTCGATTCACATGTTTTGTGGAAGGAACCGTATCCTCTGCTTACGCTGATGGCGACCAACACGCAGCGCATGCGACTGGGTACATGCGTTACGAACCCTGCGACTCGCGACTTGACTGTGACCGCCAGCTTATTCGCAACACTTAACCTGATTTCCGGTGGACGGATGGAACTCGGCATCGGACGGGGCGACAGTTCGCGCCGCGTGATGGGGAAGAAGCCCGTAAGTTGGTCGCAGTTGGAAGCGGGGGTGGCCGAGTTCCGCGATCTTACTTCTGGCAAGGAAGTGCAACACGACGGACAACCCACTCGACTCACTTGGGCGAAAGATTCTCCGCGGGTTTGGGTTGCAGGATACGGACCCAAGGTTCTGCACATGGCCGGCCGAGTGGCCGACGGGATCATCCTGCAGTTTGCCGATCCCGCTTTGATTGAGTGGTGCATGGGTTTCGTGAAAGAGGGCGCACGCGACGCGGGACGCGACGCAAGCCGCATTGAAGTGATGGCGGCCGCTCCGGTTTGGGTCTCGAATGACTTGAGCGTTGCTCGCGAGCGAGTTCGCTGGTTCCCGGCTTTGGTTTCGAACCACGTAATGGACCTGATCCGGCAATACAAACCTGAGGATCTTCCTCCCGCGCTGACTTCGTTCGTGCAGGATCGCGGCCATTATGACTACCAACACCATTGCGAAGTCGAGAGCGACAACGCCGACTTCGTTTCGGATGAAGTCGTGGATCGGTTTTGCCTGATCGGCCCCGCCGCCGCTCATCGCGAGAAGTTGCGTGCGCTCGCTGCCGTGGGCGTCACGCAATTCAACATTTACCTGATGTGCGGGGACGAGGAGCAGACGCTCGAAACCTACCAGCGCGAGGTGTTGCCGGAGTTCCTAAAGGCGAGGAAGTCGTAGTTTCGTTACACGACTTCCTGAGGGGCAGTCGCCGCGTAGCCCTGAAATCTCATCATCGCGTAATAGGCCACGAAGGAAACGGCGAATCCCACGAACCAGGAATAGTCATACAGCGCGCGTATTGAAGGAACCGCAAGCCCAGCGAGTGCTGTGCCCGCTCCCACCACCAGTGCGATTACCGCACGCCAGTTAAATCCACGCGAGTATTCGTAGATGCCGCCCCGCAAATACAGATCATCCACCTGTAACACCCGCCGCCGGATGACGAAGTAGTCGCAGATCATGATTCCCGCGACCGGCCCCAGGAAGGCTGCGTATCCGCCGAGCCAGCCGAGAATAAATGTCCGGTAGTTGGAGAGCAGTTTCCACGGCATCAGCACGATGCCCATGAAACAGGTGATGACGCCGCCGGTGCGGAAGCTGATTCCGCGCGGCCACAGGTTAGAGAAATCATTGGCTGGAGAAACCACATTCGCGCCGATGTTGACGTTCAGTGTGGCGAGCAGAATCGCAACCAGTGAGATTACAACCGCAACCGGCGAGTGAAACCGGCTGAGCAACTGGACCGGGTCCCAGATTGCGGTTCCGTAGATGACGACGGTGGCAGAAGTCACGACGATTCCGACGAAGGCGTACAGCGTCATCGTCGTGGGCAACGCCAAAGCTTGACCAATCACCTGTTCCCGCTGGCTGCGCGCGAACCGAGTGAAGTCGGGGATGTTCAACGAAACCGTGGCCCAAAATCCAACGGTGCCATTCAGAGCGGGAATCAGAAACTTCAGGAAATCAGGAAACGTGTTGAACCGCGACGGCACCGATAGCATTGGGCCGAAGCCACCCGCCGCATGATAGGCCCATCCCAACAGAAGCAATCCAACGCCGAGCAAAACCGGGGCGCTCATGCCCTGCAGAACTCGAATGTATTCGATTCCCTTGAGAACCACTGCGAGATTGATCAGCCAGAAGATGAAGAAGCAAACGGCCGGCCCATAGGCGAAGTTTTTCCAGGACGGAGCCAGCGTCGCTAACAATGCGCTAATGGCTTCTCCGCCGATCCACGCCTGGATGCCGAACCATCCGCAAGCGACCAGCGCGCGCAGAACCGCGGCGAAATTTGCGCCCAACACTCCGAACGAAGCGCGAGCAAGAACCGGAAACGGGATCCCGTACTTCGCGCCGGGATGCGAATTCAGCAGCATCGGCGCGAGCACGATTACGTTGCCTAGAAAAATGGTCGCGACGGCTTGCTTCCAGCTCATGCCGCCTTGAATCAAACTCGCGGCCAGCATGTAGGTAAGGATATTCACCGACATCGAAATCCAGAGCGCGGCGAAGTTATACGTTCCCCAATGCCGGCGTTCGGCACTAGCAGGTGCAAGGTCTTCGTTGTACAGAGGGCTGGATTCGATTCGCGAACGAAGTTTGCTAGGGTCCGGAGTTGTCATGGGAGTCTTGGTTCAAGAGTTCGAGCAGGCTTTGAGCATCTTGGCTTCAGTCGGCTGCGGCAGATGCCCCGCTCTGCGTCGTAATGAGGCCGTAGGTTTCCGGTCGGCGGTCCCTGAAAAACTGCCAAACTTTTCGGACCTCTTTGATCATGTCGAGATCGAGATCGGCAACCACGACTTCGTCTTTATCCCGGCTTGCCTGCGCGATGATCTTGCCTCGCGGATTGCAGAAGTAACTCTTACCGTAGAACTCGCCGATGCTCCACGGCTTCTCAGTCCCCACGCGGTTGATAGCACCCACAAAGTAACCATTGGCGACGGCATGCGCGGGTTGTTCCAGTTCCCACAAATATTCCGACAGTCCCGCCACAGTTGCGGAGGGATTGAACACAATTTCAGCGCCGTTCAACCCGAGAATGCGCGCGCCTTCGGGGAAATGACGGTCGTAACAGATGTACACGCCCACGCGCGCGTACTTGGTCTGAAACACGGGATAACCGAGATCGCCTGGCGTGAAGTAAAACTTCTCCCAGAATCCGGGATGGCAATGCGGGATGTGATGCTTGCGGTACTTGCCCAAATAACGGCCATCGGCGTCGATCACCGCCGCGGT
>PMUM01000157.1 GCA_003166855.1 Acidobacteriaceae bacterium
ACCAGCCTGCTGAAGAAATAATCCTGCTAAGCCTTCAAGACCACACTTGCGTAAGTGATCCCTTTCGGTCAGAACTGCGTTTGCAGTTTATAGGCCCATAAAATCTTTTTATGCGGGAAATCCGCGTCCCGAGCGGGTTGCGGTGATCTAATCGGGCTCGGGATTGTCTCGCAATCTCGCGAAAGGACCATCCGCATGGACGCTGCTTCCCAACCTCGCGCTTGGAAGGTGCTGCTGGCCTTCGCCATTATTTATTTCGTCTGGGGCTCGACGTTTCTGGCGATCCGGGTCGGAGTGCGCGAGGTGCCGCCGTTTCTGCTGGCTGGGATGCGCTTCCTGGTGGCTGGAATCGTTTTGTACGGGTGGATGCGCGCCCGGGGCACTGCTTCTCCAACTGTGCGCGAGTGGAGTGCGGCGTCGTTGCTGGCTGTGCTGATTTTTGTTTTCGACTACGGGTTGCTGTTCTGGGCGGAGCGGCGTGTGCCCTCGGGGATCGCGGCGGTCATGATGGCGACGATTCCGGTGTTCATGGCGCTGGCGGAGATTGTGTTTTTGCGAACGCAGCGTTTGACGTTGCGACTGGGGCTTGCTCTGCTCGTGGGGATGGGCGGCGTCGCCGTTCTGGTGGGACACACGATGAGTCTGGGCGAGGTCCCTGTCGATACTGCGGGAGCCTGCGCTTTGATCGTCGCGGCGATCAGTTGGTCGGTGGCCGCGTCGCTCAGCCGCAAGCTGCCTCTGCCTGCGGCCAAAGCCATGAGTTCTGGGGCGCAGATGCTGGCGGGAGGCGTCCTGCTCATGTTGACCGCGGCGGTGCTGGGGGAGTTTCGCGGCTTTCATGTGCAGGCAGTGTCGCGCGGGGCATGGCTCGCGTTGGCGTATCTGATCGTGGCCGGATCAATCGTGGGATTTACAGCGTACGTTTGGCTGATTCATCACGAATCGCCGACCAAGGTGGGAACCTATGCGTATGTGAATCCGGTGGTCGCGGTGCTGGTGGGATACTTCCTCGGCGGGGAAGCGATCGGTCCGCGCACGATTGTGGGGACGCTGCTGGTGCTGGTGAGCGTGGTGGTGATTACGACGACACCGAAGAAGAGCGAGGAATCGTTGCAGGCTGTCGAAGTGAAGCCAGCAGCGGAGTAGAGAAATCAGAGATATCTTGACACGTATATCCATATATGTATACTTACCATGAGTAAACGATGGGTCTGTTAGGGAGTCTCCCTATGAAAAAGATGTATGCAAAGACGCCGAAGTTGAGTGGCGCAAAGTTTAGAGGGCAAAAAGCGCTGGTAGTCGAAACGCTCGCTAATTGTTCGACTCCAGTGACGCTTGATGCGCTTGCCCCCATGGTGGACCGAAATGGCAGATACAACGCACTCCTCAATGATTGGGCCCGAGAAAATGGAGGCGTCAAAGGCAGCGTGCTGTATCACCTGAGAGCTCTGAAGCGACTCGGTATGGTTGAAGAGACTTCCAGCATGGCATCGACTAAAACGCAAATTGTCGGTTGGGGCAACAGCCAGGCACTTCGCATTCCCAGAGCGATCTTGGAGGAGTTACAGATCGGCGAAGGGGACGAGGTGGAGATGACGGTGGAGAACGGGCGCCTCGCAGTACGCCCTCTCAATCCGAAGATCACCCTCGAGTCTCTAGTGGCTGCGATCACTCCGGAGAATCGCCACAAGGAAACTGACTGGGGCAAACCGGTTGGCAACGAAGTATGGTAAACCTGCGCTATGTCCCAGATACTGGACACATTATTAAAGTCGACATGGATCCCAGCGCAGGACATGAGCAGGGCGGGTGGCGTCCGGCGCTTGTCTTATCTCCGCTTTCATACAACAGCAAGACCAATCTGGCGGTTGTGGTTCCTGTAACGAATCAAGTAAAAGGATATCCGTTCGAGGTCCGGCTACCGAGTCGGATGAAAACGACGGGTGTTATTCTTGCCGACCAAATAAGAAATCTCGACTGGCACGGCCGCCGGGCGAAATACGTCGAGGCCGCGCCGACCGAGGTCTTGACGGCGATACATGAACGCCTCGTTGCGCTGCTCGGAATCGCGAAAGCGTAGGTTTCTACCGCCTACGGATGCGTCATCTTTTCTGGTTTCACCAACTGATCGAATTCTTCGCCCGTAAGATAACCCAGCTTCAATGCCGCTTCGCGCAGACTGCTGTGCTCGACGTGGGCGGTGTGCGCGATCTGGGCTGCTTTGTCGTATCCCACTTTCGGGGCGAGCGCGGTGACCAGCATCAACGAGTTCTTCACGTACCAATCCACTTTGGCGCGATCGACTTCGATGCCGTTGAGCATGTATTCGACGTAGCCGTGGCAGGCGTCGGTGATGAGCGTGACCGAGTGCAGGAAGTTGTAGATGATCACCGGCTTGTAGACATTGAGTTCGAAGTTGCCTTGCGATCCGGCGAATCCGACTGCGGCGGTTGCGCCGTGGACCTGGACGCAGACCATGGTCATGGCCTCGCACTGTGTGGGATTCACTTTGCCGGGCATGATGGATGATCCGGGTTCGTTCTCGGGGATCGACAACTCGCCCAGTCCGCAACGCGGGCCTGAGGCCAGCCAGCGGATGTCGTTGGAAATCTTCATCAGCGAGGCGGCGAGGGTTTCCATCGCGCCTTGAGCAAAGACGATTTCATCGTGCGCCGAGAGCGCTGCGAACTTGTTGCTGTGAGAGCGGAAGGGAAGGCCCGTCAGTTCGGCGATCTTTTTCGCCGCACGCTCGGCGAATTCCGGATGCGTGTTCAGTCCGGTGCCGACCGCGGTGCCGCCGATCGCTAGATCGTAAAGCCCTTCCAACACCTGTTCCAGTCGATGGATGTCGCGTTCGAGCAGGCTGGCCCAGCCTCCGAATTCCTGGCCGATTGTGAGGGGCACTGCGTCCTGCAGGTGGGTGCGGCCGATCTTGACGATGCTGTCGAACTCCTTCGCTTTGGCTGCGATGGCATGGTGCACGGTCTTGATCGCGGGGATGAGCGCATTCTTCACGCGATCGGCCGCTGCGATGTGCATGGCCGCGGGGAACGTGTCGTTGGACGACTGCGACATGTTGACGTGATCATTTGGATGAACTGGTTTCTTGGACCCCATTTCGCCGCCGGCGATTTCGATGGCGCGGTTGGAGATCACTTCGTTCACGTTCATGTTGGTCTGGGTGCCGCTGCCGGTCTGCCAGATGCGCAGGGGGAACTGGTCGTTGAGTTTGCCGGAGATGACTTCGTCGGCCGCTTGCACGATGAGTCTCGCTATGTCCGCGGGAAGCTTGCCCAGATCCTGATTCACCAGGGCGCAGGCTTTCTTGAGCGTGCCAAAGGCGCGGATCAGCTCCGGCGGCATGGTGTCGCGTCCGATGTTGAAGTGCAGCAGAGAACGCTGGGTCTGCGCGCCCCAGTAGACGTTCGCGGGGACTTCGATCTTTCCCATGCTGTCGGACTCGACGCGGGTCTTTACTTCGGCTGCGGCGGCGGGTTCGGTAAGAGTAGACATGACGGCTCCTGTCTGGCGGGCCGAAGCGTGATAAGCGGGGCCCTTCGACGCTTATGAAGAACCAGTTATTATACGGCGGCGTGAGGGCAAGGCCCACGGTGTCATCAGTCTGCTTCCCACCCTTCGCGAAAAGCCGCGAAGGATGGGCCACCCACGAACGGCCGCGGCGGGCGTAAAATTCTCCACGCCCATATTCGAGGAGGACGCATGAAGATGATCACGCTGCATGACCACATGAATCCGGACCAGGAGGTATTGGTGGACGCGGATTCGATCACCTCGGTAGTGCCGTTTGGCTCCGGCTCCGCGATCCAATGTGGTGGAGGACTCGTCGGAGTTCATGAGAATCCTGAAGAGGTCGCGGAAGCGATCCAGAACGCGTGAGATTATCTGCTGTGATTCTCAGACTCTGTTGCGTAATTGCCGCGTGCTAAAATCATCGGTTTCCGAGTTGCGCTCGAACCCTCGTTTGCCTCGACCGACTCTGCACTGAGGCCCATGCCCGAATTTCTCGCCGCCGTAGAACTCGATACCCTCGCCAAGACCAAGGCCAAGGCTCATCCTGAGATGAACACCGACGTTCTGGTGATCGGCGCGGGGCCCACGGGACTGGCCTGTGCCATTGAAGCGCAGAAAGCCGGCCTTAAGGTCATCGTTCTCGACAAGGGCTGTCTGGTGAACTCGCTATTCCACTATCCCGCGAACATGTCGTTTTTCACGACCCCGGAGCTGCTCGAGATCGGCGACATTCCGTTCACCACGGCGCAGCAGAAGCCCACGCGCGAAGAGGCACTCGAGTATTACCGCAAAGTTACAGAGCACTATCACCTCGATCTCCGGCAGTACGAGTGGGTCAAGACGGTGATGGGCGATGACGGGAACTTTAGCATTACCGCGACCGATCGCGCGGGGCGGCCGCATGATTACAAGACGAAGAAGGTCACCGTTTCGACGGGCTATTACGATTTGGCGAACCAACTGGGGATCCCGGGCGAAGATCTCCCCAAGGTGTCACACTATTATGGCGAACCGCATCCTTATTACGACACCGATGTGCTCGTCATTGGAGGCAAGAACTCCGCCGCGATCGCGGCTCTCGATTTATGGCGTCACGGAGCCCGCGTCACGCTGGTGCACCGCGAAGCGCAGCTCCACCATCACGTGAAGTACTGGATCAAGCCCGACATTGAGAACCGAATCAAGAACGGCGAGATCGAGGCGCACTTCAACAGTTCCGTGCAGGAGATTGGCATCGACCACGTGGTCCTGAACACGCCGCGCGGGCCGATGCGGTTGAAGAACGATTTCGTGCTCGCCCTGATCGGCTACCATCCTGACTACGATTTTCTGCGCAGCATGGGGATCGAATTGTCGGAGCAGCAATGCCGTCCGGTATGCGATCCGATCTCTCTCGAGAGCAACGTGAAGGGAATCTACGTGGCGGGCGTGATTGTTGCGGGATCGCGCACCAACGAGATCTTCATTGAAAACGGCCGCTTCCACGGCAAGCAGATCGCCGACGATCTCAAGCGCAAACTGCGCTCGTAGCGCCTCCCTATCCTCGCCCTATAGCCTGCGGACGCCCCCAGCCTGTAGATTAAGCCTCACGTATGGATCCTCAACCGGAGCGCGTCGCATCTTCGATTACGGTCGGGTCCTATCTTCGTCTGCTCCGCGGAAATCGAAATTTCCGGCGGCTCTGGATGGCGCAGATCGTCAGCGAGGTGGGCGACTGGTTCTACACGCTGTCGATCTATACCTTGCTGTTGCAGTTGACCGGACATGCGGGCTCGGTGGCTCTCGCCCTTATGTTGCAGGTTCTACCTCAGACGTTTGTGGGGCCGACGGCGGGTGTGGTGAACGACCGGTTGAAGCGGAAGCATGTCATGATCGCTGCCGACATCATTCGTTGCGTGGTCGTGCTGGCTATGCTGTTCGTGCGTTCCCGCTCCACGGTGTGGCTGGTATATCCCTTGCTGCTTGCGGAAACCACCATGGCCGCGTTCTTCGAACCGGCGCGCAGTGCCGTGATTCCCAACATCACCGCCGAGGGCGAGGTTCTGGTCGCCAACACGCTGTCATCGGCCACGTGGTCGGTGAATTTGCTGATTGGAGCCTCTGTTGGCGGGGTGGTGGCTGCGTTCTTCGGCCGCGATACGGTCTTCGTTTTGAATGCGCTTTCGTTTCTGATGTCGGCATTGCTGATCGGCGGAATGCGCTTTGCCGAGCCGCATGCCGACGCTGCAGCTCCACTGCGCCCGCGTGATCTCGTCGACTTCTCGCCGGTGCTGGAGGGGATCCGCTATATCCGTAACCATCGGACTTTGTTGCCGGCGGTCTTTGCCAAAGCCGGAGAATTGATGGTCGGGCCCAGTTGGGTGATCTTCACCGTGATGGGAGCGCGTGAGTTTGCGGTGCACGGGCACGGCATCAATGCCGCCGGCGGAGCCATGCTCGGCATGAGCATTCTGCTCGCGGGGCGCGGCCTGGGAGCAATGGTGGGCCCTCTGGTGGCGGCGCGCTGGGCGGGCGAGAGCGATCACCGGCTGCGACTGGGAATTCTGTTTGGCTATCTCATCATCGCATGCGGCTATGGAGTGTTGGGCGCGAGTCGCAGCGTGTGGATGGCTGCGGCCTGTGCCATGCTGGCGCACATGGGAGGCTCGACGGTCTGGGTCTTCTCCACGACGCTCTTGCAACTTCATACGGAGGACCGCTTCCGGGGGCGCGTGTTCGCTGCGGATCTTGGCCTGGGCAGCCTAACGTTCGCCGTCACGGCGTATCTGGCGGGCCGTTTTCTGGATGCAGGTATCTCTGCGCGCACGGTCGCGACTGGCACGGGGCTGCTGATGCTGGTGCCCGCTGCGATTTTGGCCTGGGCTCTGCATGCCAGCCGATTGAGCCAGGTGCGCACGGTTTCGTGATTGCCCTCAGTGTTTTTTTCTCCTACACTTTGCCAGTAACCGCGATCAACGTTGTGATGAATCTTGTGGGCGCACCTTCCCGGACCCTGGGTTTTGCCTTGGCCCCGGCGATCACGAAGGCCACGAAGGGGTTTTTCGAGGAGTTGCGGAAAGAGTGCGAAGCTGCGTCACGCGCTGCGGCCGAATCATAATCTCGCGATCCTGTTCGCGGCGAATGCGGCCTAGTCCCCGCTCAATCTGTCGATCTTGGCGGCCATGACGAAATCACTTTCCGTCAGGCCGTCAATCTTGTGCGTCCACAGCGTGATCTCAGCCTTGCCCCACGCCAGCAGAATGTCGGGATGATGTCCCTGCTCTTCGGCCACCGCTCCCACGCGGTTGACGAAGTCCAGCGCCTGCTGGAAGTCGGGGAACTTGAATTCGCGGTGAATGTGATGGTCCTTGGTGACGGTCCACCGGGGAACCTGGCGGTGCAACTTCTCCAGTTCAGTCCCCTTGAGTGGCGGAACGCCTCCGCGGCAAGGCACGCATTTCTTGTCGGCAAGTTGTTCAGACATACGATCCCCCAAAAAATCAACCGATCTGCGCAGGCAGCGCTGCTGAAGAGATGGCGGATGGCGCTTTGAAATACCTTTTCAACCACAGCAGGTAGCCAAAGAAAAATACCATCGAGAGCAGGCTCCACCATAGCAGTACGTGCCCGCGAAGCATCGGACTTGAGTTCATCATTTGTAACTGTGCGTCCGACATGCCCAGCTTTGAGTAGGCCGTCATCATGTCGGCTCGGGCGTAGGTAAGCGCCATCGAGAACAGGCGAATGGCTAGGGAGCAGATCGCAATCCACCAGGCGACGGCCTGCAGACGAAAAAGTGCGATGGCCAGATAGACATCGAGAGCGCCCATCGCGAGAAAGCACGCTGCGCCTGCAACTCCAGTCAGATATCGCCCGAAAAAGGGAAACAGCGGGGTAGTAACGCCCGTCACCAGCAGGTACATCGCTCCGGTGAAGAGCACGACGCTGGCGAAGAGCACGGGCAAGGGCGTCCGGTCGGTCCAGCGCTCGACGGGATCGCGATGGCGGCAAGTTTCGGCAACATCTTTAAGGCTGTAGAAAACGACGAACGCGATCGGCACCGCCACCAGAAAGAATGCCATGAAAATAATTAGGACCGTAAGCATGACGGCCATCACTGCCGTGGACATTTCGGGCGAGGGCGCGTTTGGACCGCTCTGTTTCATCTGCGCCAGCGCGGTTCTCATCGTGACCGGCAGCACTGCGGTCAGCAGAACGGTGACGAGCGCGCCCATGATCAGCCAGTACCAGGAAGTGACCAGCGTGAGCGCCCGCGCCCAGCGCTTCATTTGCACCGATCCGATGCCCAACCCAAGCAATGCCGCGGCCGTGAAAGCATAGGTGGCGACTCCGGAGAGAAACTGGCCGGGACGCATCGTGCCGCCGGGGGAGAGCCGAGACATAAACGCGCCGAGAGCGACCAGGGGGACCATGAGCGCGGCCAGCAATCCCAGGATGATCTGGGCCACGCCGAAGATCACCAAGCCTGTGCCGCGGTCGCGATAGGTGGGAACCTCTGGAGGCAACGGAGCAGCAGCGACGGGGACGGCTGGGGAGACGGGCGTCTCTGTTTTAGGCAGGGTTTCGGGCAGAGGTTCGGGCACGGCTTCGGGCGCTGGTTGGGGATCTGGCGGCAGTTCGCTTTCCAAGAAACCTCCCAGGTGAAGGCACAATCTTAGCAGGACCGTGGAGTGGATGAAGGTCTAAGCTGGCGGGTTGAAGCTATTTCGCGTGAGCCAGTCGTTGCCGCAAGGGTTCTACGATCAGANNGCGGCATTCGCAAGCAGGACCCATTCCAGACGAATCGGATAGGAACTCAACAGAGCAATTGGGCAAGTGATGCGGACCAGCGTCATGATCGGGTCGTTGAAGGCCAAGGCTGGGGGTGGTGACGCGAAGGCATAAACTGCCCACCCGACGGCTACGAGGAAACCTGCGCCTGCCCACATTGCAATCCGGTATTTCATACGATGGCTCCTGCCGTTCTCTAGTGCAATGGTCTCACCAATTCTGTTCCAATACCAATCAAAACCGCCGACTCGCTCAGAGTC
>PMUM01000146.1 GCA_003166855.1 Acidobacteriaceae bacterium
CCGATGTAGCGAATCTTGCCCGCCTTTCGCGCCGCCATCACCGCTTCATGAGCCCCGCCTTCCGCAAAAATACGATCCGGATCGTCGAAGCGGATGATCTCATGATGCTGCACCAGATCGATATGATCGGTTTGCAACCGTTCCAGGCAAGTCTCGATCTGCCGCTCGGCCACCTCTTTGGTGCGCCCGTCGATCTTCGTCATCAGAAATACTTTTTGGCGATAGCCGTCCTTCAAGGCCTTCCCCATCCGGATTTCGCTCTGGCCTTCGTTGTAGTCCCAGCTGTTATCCATGAAGGTAATGCCGCGGTCGATACCAGCTCGCACCAGGCGAATGCTGTCCTCCTCTGTAAGCCCATGCTGTGCAAGATGGAAGCCGCCCATGCCGATCGCAGAGACTTTCTCGCCGGTGCGTCCCAACGTGCGGTAGAGCATGTCGCCCTTGCGGGTTCCAGCAGATGTGGCGAGAGTGATCGGATGCATGGATTCGTTCTCCTGAGGTGCGGTGGCTCTGTCTTGAGCGAAGGCCGATGGCAGAGTGCTGGCGACGCCGCAAATGGCGGCAGTCTTGAAAAAATCTCGGCGTTTCATTGCGAAATCGTCACCTGACATTGAAGTCGTATCAGGCTTGAGATGTAAGGCAGCGTGCGGGCGTTGCCGTGAATCTGCTCCTGTGGGGACCAGCCGCCTTCGGCTGTCCGTCCAGCAAAAGGATTCCGATTAGTGCGTCAGCTTCGCGACATTAGGATTCTGCGCAATCCCCAGGGCCCAGTTCACCAGTTCGATGAAGCTGTTGGGCAGCAGGCCAATGTAAAGCGTGGCAATGCCGGTCACCGCAATGGCCGCGCGCATGCTCAGGCTGATGGGCAGCTTCTCTTCGCTCTTTTCGACCTTCCCCATGAACATGGCATTCGCAATCTTCAGGTAGTAGTAAAGGCCGAACACGGAATACAGCACGCCTAACGAAGCCAGCGCATAGTGTCCGGTCTCGATCAGGCTGAGGAAAATAAAATATTTCCCCCAGAATCCAGCGAGCGGTGGGATTCCGGCCAGCGAAAGCATGAACACCAGCATGAGCACGGCTTCCACGGGCGCACGGGAGTAGAGCCCGTTCAAATCGTCGAGTTCGTCGCCAATCACGTTTCGATGTCGCAGCGCGGTGATGACCGCGAACGCGCCCAGGTTCATGAACGTATAGACCAGCAGGTAGATCAGAATGCCCTTGATGCCATCAGGACTGAGTTGCGTCGCGGTGCCCGCGACCAGGCCGAGCAGCATGTAACCGACATGGGCGATCGACGAATAGGCCAGCAGGCGCTTGGTGTTGGTCTGGGTGAGCGCGGCGAAGTTGGCGCCCGTCATCGTCGCAATGGAGACGAAGACCAATAGCGGCACCCAGATCGGCCGCATCGGTATGAGACCGACGACGAGGATGCGGAGGAGCATGGCCCATCCTGCCGCCTTCACCGCGACCGACATGAATCCGGTGATGCAGGTAGGTGCGCCTTCGTACGTATCGGGCGCCCACTGGTGAAACGGAATGGCCGCGATCTTGAACAGCAGGCCTGTGATCGTCGTCAGCAGGGCGACAACGGCGACTGGCTTGTATTCGCTGTTCATGATGTGCCGCGCCAGTTCCTGCTGGATCACGCCGAGATTCGTGCTGCCGGTCAAACCGTACAGCAAAGACAATCCGTAGGCAAAGATGCCGGAAGAAAACGCGCCCAGCAGCAGGTATTTCAATGCGGCTTCGTTGGACCGCCGGTCCCGCCGCAGGAATCCTACTAATACGTAAGTGGAGATCGCCATCAACTCAAGGCCAATAAAGATGAGAACGATGTCGAACCCGGCGGCCATGCACATCATGCCTGCTACCGCCAGCAGCATGAGGGCGTAATACTCGCCGTGATTTTCATGCTCTGTCTCGAGATAACGCACCGACATGAGGATCGCAATCGCTGTGGCCGCGAGAAACAGGTACCAGAAATAAAGTGCGAACCGGTCCACCAGCATCGTCCGGAGCATGCCGAAGGTTCCGGGTGAGCCATTCATCCAGAGCTGAATCTTGTAGACCCCGGCGGCGGAGAACGCTACTCCGATGAAGGCCGTGACCGCATTCGCCCACTTCATCTCCTTCGGGAGCATGAAGTCGATCAGCAGAATGCCGAGGGCAAACAGCGCCAGAAGCGTGATCGGCAGCGCCAGAAGATAGTCAGTCCAGACCACTATTTCGTCCCTTTCATCTTCGTCGGCGCGGATGTGGCCGCGGCAGGCGGCGTTGTCGTCGTCGGCATCACCGATGCGGGCGCGATTACCGGCGCCGTTTGTGCCGCGGCGTTTACCGCGGGCTGCGGATAATCCGGCCGCGCCATCGCAATCGTATGATTCACCGGTTGCTCCAGAATCTGGAAGAACGGCTTCGGATACAGCCCGATCCAGAACGCCATGATCAGCAGCGGCACGAACGTCGCGACCTCCCGCGGCGTCAGGTCGTGCAACTTTTCATTCTTAGGATTAGTAACGGTCCCGAAGAACACGCGCTGGTAGAGCCACAGCAAGTAAGCCGCCGCCAACACGACTCCCGGGACAGCCCACGCGCCCCACTTCCAGTTCTCCATGAACGTCCCTTGCAGAATCGTGAACTCGCCGACGAACCCGTTCAGCAGCGGCAGTCCCATCGAAGACAGGAACATGATCATCGTGATCGTGGCGTAAACCGGCATCACGTTCGAAATGCCGCCATATTCCGAGATCTCGCGGGTGTGACGCCGCTCGTAAAGGATGCCGACAATCAAGAACAGCGCCCCCGTCGAGATGCCGTGATTGATCTGCTGCAGCACCGATCCGCTCAAACCAAGCGGCGTCAGCGCGAAAATTCCCAGCGTGCAGAAGCCCAAATGGCTCACCGATGAGTACGCCACAAGCTTCTTCATGTCCTTCTGCATCAGCGAGACAAGCGCGCCATAAATAATGCCGACGATGGAAAGGAAAATCATCCACCCGCGGACCGTCATCCCAAGGAACGTGGCAGGATTCATGAGCACGCCGGGGAAGAAGGGAAGTGAGAAGCGTATGAATCCGTAAGTCCCCATCTTCAGCAAAACGCCCGCCAGGATCACCGAGCCTGCTGTAGGCGCTTCCACGTGCGCGTCCGGCAGCCAGGTGTGAAACGGGAACATCGGCACCTTAATCGCGAACGCGAAGAAGAAACTCAGAAACAGTAGCGTGGCGACATGCGGCCCGTAGTCCGTATAAATCTGAGGTGCAGTCTTGTACAGCTCAACAATGCTGAACGTGTACACCTGAGGGTTCGTCACGCTGTGATGATGGAAGTACAGAAACAGAATGCCCAGCAGCATCAGCACCGAGCCAGCCAGGGTGTAGAGGAAGAACTTAATGGCGGCGTAGAGCTTGCGCGGGCCGCCCCAGATCCCAATCAGCAGGTACATGGGAACCAGCATCGCTTCCCAGAAGACGAAGAACAGGAAGAAATCCAGCGCCATGAAGACGCCGAGCATGCCCGTCTGCAGAAACAGAAACCAGATGTAGTATTCCTTGACCCGATTCTCGATCGCGGTCCACGAAGAAAGAATCGAGATCCACCCCAGCAGTGTGGTCAGCATGATCAGCAGAAACGAAATGCCATCAATGCCCAAAACATAGCCCGCGCCGATCGAAGGAATCCAATTGCTGGGGGAGCCCTCGATGAACTTGAATCCCGGCTCAAACCGCTGCGCCCAGAACATCGGCACCAGCGGCAGCGAGACCACTAGGCCGGCGAGCGCGAAAACATTCGCGATCCAGCGGATGGCGTCCTTGTTCTCCTTGGGAACAAACAGGAGAAACAGCGCGCCCACGAGCGGCGTGAACAGAATGATCGATAAGATGTGGTTTTGCATGAAAGCTCTTAGCCTTTAGCTCGTAGCCCTTAGCTCGAAACTCGTAGCCCGCGGGTTCTGGCTAAAAGCTAAGAGCTAACAGCTAAAAGCTGCTTCAGTGGTACACGTAATAAAACGCGAACCCTACCAACCCTGCCGTCATCACCAGCGCATACCATTGCACCAGGCCCCACTCAAACAGGCGCGCGGGATAACTGAGCATGCGCGCCAGAATCGCCGGCCCGTTGACGCCGATGCCGTCGATAATCCACTTGTCCCACCAACTGGAGAACGTCGCGGCGAGCCGAGTGATCCAGCCCGCGCCATTGACCACGCCATCGATCACATGGGAATCGAACCACGAACTGGCTTCGCCGAGCCCCATTACGCCCAGCCGCACATCTCCCAACTTGCGGCGCCCGGTGACCACGTAGTCGTAACCTTCGTCTACGTAATACTTATTCAGCAGCGTGTCGTAAACGGGCGGCGCGACCGCGGCGATGGGCTCGGTGTAGCCTTTGCCGGCGTTACCATAGGCGCTTCTCGCCATGAACCATCCCGCGAAGGCTGCCGCGACCGAGAGACCCATCAGCAGATATTCCGTGAGGCCCGGGCCTGACTCGCCCGCGGTTGCTTCTTTCTCGATCGAGTTCGCAAAAACCGGGTCGAGAAACTTGTCGAGGCGCTTGGCCCCGCCCATGCTCTCGGACACGTTGAGGTATCCAGCGAAAATCGAGAAGAACGCCAGAATCACCAGTGGCCAGGTCATCGATTTAGGCGATTCGTGGATGTGGTGCTCGACTTCGTGGCTCGTGACCCGCGAAGGGCTCCAGAACGTCAGGTAGATCAACCGGAACATGTAGAACGACGTCATCAGCGCAGTCACGAATCCGATGGCCCACAGCGCGGGATGATATTTCCATGCCCGCCAAAGAATCTCGTCCTTCGAGAAGAATCCCGCGAGGCCCGGGATTCCCGCGATGGCCAGCGTCGCGACAAACATGGTGCGGAAGGTGACCGGAATCTTCCCTGACAGGTCCCCCATGTTGCGCATGTCCTGCTCGCCGCTCATGGCGTGAATCACCGAGCCCGCGCCTAAGAAGAGTAGAGCCTTGAAGAAGGCGTGCGTGAATACGTGGAACACACCCGCGGAGAACGCTCCCACTCCGAGTGCCAGGAACATGTACCCGAGTTGCGAGACGGTGGAATAGGCCAGTACGCGCTTGATGTCGTTCTGCACCAGCCCGATTGAGGCGGCGAAGATGGCGGTCAGTGCACCAACGATGGCCACTACCAGCATCGACTTCGGAGCCAGCCAAAACAGTGCATTTGACCGCGCAACCATGTAAACGCCCGCCGTCACCATGGTCGCCGCGTGGATCAGCGCCGAGACCGGCGTCGGACCTTCCATCGCGTCCGGCAGCCACACATAAAGAGGTAGCTGCGCCGACTTCCCGCAAGCTCCCACAAACAGCAGCAGCGTTGCCGCAGTGATGTACTTCAAGGTCTCCGGAGAGAAGTGGCCGGCATGAGCGAACGAATTCACATCGATGAATCGAAGAGATCCGCAGAGCCACGCGATAAAGAACATCCCCAGTATGAATCCCGCATCGCCGATCCGGTTGACGATGAAAGCCTTGTTTGCCGCGTCACTCGCCGACTTGCGATGAAAGTAGAAACCAATCAGAAGATACGAACACAGCCCCACGCCTTCCCACCCGACGAACATCAGCACGTAGTTGTTGGCGAGAATCAGCGTGAGCATGGAGAACATGAAGAGGTTCAGGTATCCGAAGAACCGGTAGTATCCGCCCTCATGCGCCATGTACCCGGTCGAATAAATATGGATCAGCATCCCAACGCCCGTAACAAACAGCAGCCAGATGCTGGAAAGCGGATCAAGCAGGAATCCTGCGTCCGCCTGCAACGAAGCCGGAGTCCCGTCGGATTTCTGGAAGTTGAGGTGGCCCGTGTCGGAACCGAGCCAGGTATAGAGAATGGTTTGGTAAGGCTGATGGTCGTGCGCCGGAGCCCAATTGACGTACTGCAGCACCGCCCCGCAAGCCATCAAAAACGCAAGAACCACCGATCCGACGCAGACCGCGCTCACCGTAGCCTTCTGCAGCCTGCGCCCGAAAAAAAACATGATCGCCGCGCCGATGGCAGGGAACAGCGGAATGAGCCAGATGTGGGAGAGAAACATTCGTTTTCAGTTCTTGAAGCTTTTAGCTCTTAGCCTTTAGCTCTTCGCTCAAACCTAATACTGTTTGGCTAAGAGCTAAGAGCTAATGGCTAAGAGCTTCTCCTACCACTTCAACAAATTCACCTCATCCACGTTCACCGTCTCCTTGTTCCGGAAGAAGGCGATCAAGATGCCGAGACCCACCGCGGCTTCAGCGGCGGCGTCGGTAATCACAAAAATTGCGAACACCTGCCCGTGCAATGCGCCTGGACCATGAATGCCCTGCCAGTACCGCGAGAATGCAACCAGATTCAGATTGACGGCGTTCAGGATCAGCTCAATCGACATCAGCACGATGACCACATTCCGGCGCGTCAGCACGCCGATCACGCCTAGCAGGAACAGAGCCGCACCTAGGACCAGGTAGTGCAGCGTCGTGATGTGGAGCATTGCTTCCATTTGAGCTTCTGACGACTGACTAAATTCTTTTCTTCGCCATCACCACGGCTCCGATGATCGCCACCAGCAGCAGCAGCGACGCGATCTCGAAGGCGAACATATATTGTCCAGCGCTCCGGTCGAACAGCAGCATCGCGACATTCTGCGTGTTTTGCGATTCCCCGAAACTCATGCGCCCTTCGGGAAACAGCGCTTTGCCCTTGGACGAGGTGTATACCGCAATGAACAGCCCACCCAAAGCCGTCGCCGCGACGATTCCCACCAGCCACTGTTTGTTGAACTGCCGCTCTTTCATATTGCGTTCAAGGTTGATCAGCATGATCACGAACAGGAACAGCACCATAATCCCGCCGGCATAGAGAATGATCTGCACGCCAGCGACGAACGGCGCGTACAGCATCAGGTAGAGCCCGGCCTGGGCCAGCAGCGTGGTGATCAGTGCCATCGCCGAGTGAATCGCATTCTTGCGCGTGATCACCAGGATGCCGCCGATGACCATGGTGGCCGCCAGCAGGTAAAAGAAGAAGGGGGTCGCGACCGGAGGATTCGTTATCGTGGGATTCATGGGCGGCCCATTCCCCGCAATTGCGCCCACAGATCCGCACGCATGCCAACGACAGCGGTCAGAATCAGCAATGCCAGGCCCATGGGCAGCAGAATCTTCCATCCCACTTTCATCAGCTGATCAAAGCGATATCTGGGGAACGTGCCACGATACCAGATATAGAGATACATAAACCCGGCAACCTTCGCCGCGAACCAGAAAATGTCGCCGACGCGTACTCGTACCGGTTCCAGGAATAACACCAAGCCGATCAGTCCGAGCACAGCGCCAAAGCCCGCGAGTCCCATCGTCTGGATCTTGAACAAGGGATGCTTCGGCATGCGGGCCGTGTTGTAGAAACATATCGCTGCCAAAAGCAGGAACGTGACCCCCGGGAAGAAAGAAAAGATGGAATCCCAAGTCGAACCGCTCAGCCAGTTCGGAAATGGTCGCCACCACCCGCCGAGCCACAGCGTAACCGCAATCGACGAGACCGCGATCATCGCCGAGTATTCCGCCAGAAAGAACAAAGACCAGCGGAACCCGCTGTATTCCGTATGGAATCCCGCCGTCAATTCCGACTCCGCCTCGGGCAAATCGAACGGCGCACGGTTCGTCTCCGCCACCATCGCGATTGCGAAGATAACGAATCCGATCAGTCCGAGCGGAAAGAACTTGAAGATGAACCAGATGTGCTGTTCCTGCTGCATCTGCACGATGCCGATCATGCTGAGCGTGCCCGTGTCTCCCGTGCCTGCGCCGCCGACGCCGTAGAACCCGAGCCCGTGCAGGCTGGTCATCAGAATCACTGACACCACCGCCAGTCCCATCGCCACTTCATACGAAACCATCTGCGCGCTCGACCGCAGCGCTCCGATCAGCGGATAGTGCGAATTGGAGGCCCACCCGGCGGTGACGATGCCGAGCACGCTCAGCGACGAAACACCCAGCATAAACAGGATGCCGATGTTCATGTCGGTGATGGCGTGGGTAGGGCCAAAAGGGACGACAACGAAAACAGTGAACGCCGCCAGCACCACAATGAAGGGCGCGATCCAGAAGACAATCTTGTCAGCCTCAGCCGGGATGATGTCTTCTTTGAGGAGCAGCTTGATCGCGTCCGCGATGGGTTGTAGCAGCCCGTGCGGGCCCACGCGCATAGGACCAAGCCGCACCTGCATGTGCGCGAGGATTTTCCGCTCGAGCCAGTTCATCGCGATGACGGCCACGGACAGTCCGCCAAACACCAGCAGAATGTAGACCGTCGCCCAGAAGATGTTCCCGGCGCCGCCGGGTGTCACCTTGACGTTCGGATCGAGGTAGGACTGAATGTACAGGATCAGGTCGTGCATCAGCGGTCTACCTCGCCGAGAACAATATCCAGCGTGCCGATGACGGCAATCACGTCAGCCACAAGTTGCCCGCGGCACATCACGTCGAGCGCCTGCAGGTTCACGAACGACGGCGGACGCACTCGAATCCGGTAAGGCTGCGTGGACCCGTCGCTGACGATGAAGTATCCCAGTTCGCCCTTGGGAGCCTCGATCGAGTGGTAGATCTCGCCCACTGGAGGCTTGATCACCTTCGGGACCTTGGCCATGATGGGCCCTTCCGGAATGCCCGCCACCGCCTGCTCGACAATCCGCAGCGACTGCCGCATCTCCACCATGCGCACCAGATACCGGTCATACGTATCGCCGTTCTGCCCGGTGGGAATGTCGAACTCGAAGTTCTTATAATTCGCGTAAGGCAGAGCCTTGCGGATGTCCCATTTGACGCCGCTGGCACGCAGCACAGGCCCGGTAACGCCCAGCGCAATGGCATCCTTGCCCGAGATCGTTCCCACACCCTTGGTCCGTTCCAGCCAGATGCGGTTGGTGGTAAGCAGTTCTTCGTATTCGTCGATCTTGGGCTTCACGAACGAAACGAAGTTCTTCACTTCGCGCTCGAACCCGTCATACGCCTCATACTGCAGCCCGCCAATGCGAAACGCGTGCGTCGTCAGCCGCGCCCCGCAATACTTCTCGAAAATCTTGAGAATTTCTTCCCGGTCGCGGAACGTATAGAACAGCGGCGTGATCGCTCCAATATCGAGCGCGTGCGTCCCCAGCCACAACTGGTGGCTGGCAATCCGGTTCAGTTCCGTCAGGATCACGCGGATGTACTGCGCCCGCGGAGGCGCTTCCACGCTCAGAAGCTTCTCAACCGCCTCGCAATATCCCAGCCCGTTCGAAACCGCGGCAACATAATCCATCCGGTCGACGTACGGATTGAACATCGTATACGTGCGGTTCTCAGCAATCTTCTCGACCCCGCGGTGCAGGTACCCGATCACGCACTCGAGCCCCATCACCTTCTCGCCGTCCAGCCGCAGGATGACGCGCAGCACACCATGGGTCGCCGGATGCTGCGGCCCCATATTAATGACGAGCTCGTTCGCATCGAGAAACGTCTTGTCCGGCGTTTCCAGATCGAGCGGCGAGAGTGTGTTCGGATCCGTCATTAATTATTGGCCGCTCTCAATCCCCAGGTTGATCTTCACCCACTCGTTATCCTGCTGCAGAATCCCGTAATCCTTCCGCAGCGGATGCCCCTTCCACCCGTCGGGCAGCAAAATGCGCTTCAGGTCCGGATGCCCATCGAACTTAATCCCGAACATGTCGAAGACTTCGCGCTCCAGCCAATTCGCGGTCGCCCAGATCGGCACCGAACTAGGCAGACTCTCGCCGTCCGCAATGCGCGTCGTAATGCGGATCCGCTCATTGCGCGGGAACGAATACAGCACCCACACCACATCAAACTGTTTCTCCCGCTTCGGATAGTGCACCGCGGTGATGTCCACGCAGTAGTCAAACTCTTCTTCGTTGCGCAGAACCTGCAGAATCTCCGGAATCAGCGACCGGTCCACCACCATATAGTTCTGCCCGAGATGCGTCAGAGGCTCGATTCCGGACCCATATTCGCCCTTGAGCTTGGCAACCATGGGCGAATCCCAAGGCGTCGGAACTGGAGCCGCAGGTTTCGGTGGAGCAGCCGCAGGCTTGGCGGCAGCAGGAGCCGCAGGCGCGGCGGCAGGTTTTGCTGGGGTTGCAGAAGCAGGCGTTGTGGCGGGAGCAGTTGGTGCAGCGGGTTTGTCAGGAGCGGTTTTCGTTTCCGATTGAACCGAGCCGGAGGGAGTAGCTTTCACCCCGCCCGGGCTAGCGGGCTGATCCGCCGTCGGTTTCGGTTCACCTTCCGGCGGCGGTGGAGTGGGGGATTTAATTTCGTCCGGCATAGCGTGAAGGCACAAACCTCCCGCAGCGTGTGCATTGAAAAGAACGTTAACTTTTATCAGCTTGACGGTGCGAAGTCAACGACGGTGCGCTCGCGAAAGTGTAAAATTCGTACAACTGTTTCCATTTGTCATCCTGAGCAAGTTGTCGCGAGCGCAGCGAACGACAACGCCGTCGAAGGATCCCTTTCAGGATGCTGAACGAGCCGCCCCGCAAGGAGTTTCCGCCACGGGGATTGCTCACCAAATCCCGCGAAAAGTGGCTAACCGCGCGCCTGTGCCTGGTAAGTCTCGATCAAGTCGCGGATGCGTTGCGCATCCGCCTTGCGGTGCCCGTGGCTGGTAATGGGGTCGGTCCCACCGGTCGATTCAATCACGATCTCCGACCAGAACACGCCGGTGGAAATATGCACCGAAGCGATCTTCGAAATGGAAATGCTCTCTTCGTTGCTGCCGAACAGGCGGCCCTTCACGCGGGCGACACGCTGCGGGCTGATGACGAGCCGGGTAGGAAACAGGAAGTTCCCCTGCGTCCAGCGGCTGGCAGTAAACGTCTCGGCGGGAGAGGAATCCATCGGATTGTCGAGAGTTGCAGTCATGCAATTCGCCTAGAACTATCCCTCAACTCCGTTGCAGAAGTCTCGATCGGCAGAGCCCGGAGGGCGGCATGGGAAAGCCCGGCACGGCAGTGCCGGGTCGCAGCCGAAACGGAAAACGAGTCCCGCAGGGACGGTACCACGCCCTACACCCATTCCAGCGCGCCCTTTTTCCACACCCAGATGTAGCCCACAATCAGGATCGCCAGGAAGATCAGCATCTCCAGCAATCCAAACAGCCCAAACGCCTTGAACCGCACCGCCCAGGGAAACAGAAAAATCGTCTCCACATCGAACACGACAAACAGAATGGCGATGATGTAATAGCGCACCGTATACCGGCCGCGCGCGCTGTCGATGGGGTCGATGCCGCACTCATACGGCATCAGCTTGGTCTTGCTGGGATTCGAGGGTCGCACTAGCTTCGCGAGCAGCAGCGTGATCGGCAACAGCGACCCAACGATGGCGATGAAGATAAAGATAGGTACGTAGTTTTGCGGCATAGCCTCACTCAGAACAGCAGGCCATCCTAGCGCAGAGCCCCCTCGACTTCAAGCACTCCGATCGAAAGGATGGCCACTTCGGCTCTCCGTCGAGGGAAACTCGACCTTTTGTGTGGGTCCGGGTCTTTGACCCGGACAGGCCGAGCGAAGCTCGGCTTCTCTCGGCTGATGTTCGGGAACGATCTCATGAAAAGTTATTCCGCGTCAGCGGCAACTCCCGCACTCGTTTTCCGGTAGCCGCATAGATCGCGTTGCAGATGGCCGGTGCAATCGGCGGCACGCCCGGTTCTCCCACTCCCGCTGGCGGCGCCGTGCTCTCGACGATGTGCACGTCGACCTGCCGCGGCGCGTCATTCATCCGTGCCACCTGGTAGTCATAAAAGTTGGATTGGTCAATCGCCCCCGCCGTCGCGGTGATCTCTCCCGTGCGGGCGAGGCTGGTTCCAAACACGGCAGCGCCTTTAAATTGCGATCGCAACATCTCGGGATTCGCCACGATCCCCGCATCGACGGCCGTGTAGACGTGAGGAATCCGAACCGCACCCTGATCATCGACCTCAACCTCGACCACGCTCGCCACGTAAGTAAAGAAGCTGCGATGAACTGCAATGCCCATGCCGCTTCCTTTGCCGGATTGCTTCTTGCCCCAGTTGGCCTTCTCTGCTGCGATCTCAGCCACCCGGCGCAGCCGTGCGATATCGTACGGATATTTTTCTCCGACCCCCTGCGGCCCCTGCGGCCCGACGTCGAGTGTCCGAGCCGATCCGATCAGAGTCATCAAGTAGTCGTACGGATCGCGGTTCGCGGCATATGCCAGTTCATTCGCGAACGACTGCACCGCGAACGCGTGATAAATATTTGCCACCGATCGCAGCCACCCGATGCGCACATGCGCCACCGCTTGCCCGTTCTCTGACCGGAAGTTCGGCACTTCGAACGGCACCACGGTCCATCCCATCGACATCTCACCAGCCCCACCGTAAACCTCAGTCGCGTTGAAGGTCGATCCAATCGGCGGGAATACCGACCGCTGCAGCCAAGCCTTCGGCTTGCCCGAATCGTCGAGCGCGGCCTTCATGTAATGTCGAGTTTCTTAGGATCCCCGCGCGACGGTTCGATCACCCGCACAAACAATAGCGTGTCCTTCGTGACCCAGAACTGCTTGGAGCTCAGATCCCCCTTGTCGGCACCCACCACATAAGCAGGATGTCCCTCCCACGCTCTCGCAACTTCGACAAATCGTACCCCTCACCCTTCACGACCCTGATCGTCGTCTCGGGCTCCTGCGTGTACACGTCAAATCCCAGCACCAGCAGCATGTTGACCAGGGGAAAAGTGCCGGTGACTTTGCCGTCTTTAACGACCGTTGCAGTCCGGTCGACCAGAACGTATCCGTTCCCACCGCTGGCCGGGCCAATGTCGATGCGCAACTTTCCCGGCAGCATCGCCGCCTCATACCAGGTTTCGGCGGAATTGGTGCCGTCCGGTTTGTAGGTGGTGCTTTTCTGCGTAAACGTCAGCGTCTTGTACCAGGTCGCCTGGTAGCGGTCATGCATGGCGCGCAGCAGAGCGTCGCCCGTGCGGATCTCTTGCCCGTGAGCAAGTGTGCCAATCAGAAGTGCAGGGAACAGAACAGTTCTCGTGAGCAGTTTCATTCAGCCTTCCTGTTGTCGGAGTGATAGTACTCGATCTCGGTTGCCGCCGCGGGTTAGACGAAGAAAAGCATTAAAAGACATCGGGATGCAGTGGAAACAAAATGCAGCTTGATTCCGGCTGCGAAAGCCCGCCCCGAGCGGCCCAGAGGGACGCAAAAGAGAAGAGTTGGCTTCCCAGCCGCGAAGCGGCGGGATGGGGAAGCCCGGCACGGGAGTGCCGGGTGAGCCGTGAAACACGCGACGCGAGTCCTTCAGGGACGGCACCCTCACTCAACTTTATCTGGAAAAACAAACACCGTCCGCGCAAGCTCCGATCGCAGCGTCTCCTCCCGATAATATCGGCCGAGGATCCCATCCTTCCCCACAAGTAGATCCGGATTCTGAGCCGCAAACTCATCCCACTCGCGAGCAGGGAACCGCGCCATCCGTTCGCGGATCAGAAAAAAGTGAGCATGCGTAATCGTCTCGTTGTACAACTGGGGCTTGCCGCGAGCCGTGGCAAAGCGCTTCAGCGCGGTGGCAAATTTCTCGAGCGCTTCAAGTGGCGGATACTCGCAGAGGTAAGCAAACGCCAGCTGCACGTGATCCGCATGATGAAAAGAATCCGCGGGAAGCATATCGTTCTCGAAATCCCGGATGAGTTGTTGGTGTGTCATGTGGGGGACAGCCGCCCCCGGCTGTCCGCCGGGCGCAGCCCGGCGAAGGTACCCAATCGCCGAATGCCCCGCGCTCAATTTCCTTTTCCTACTGCAATCGCGAACGCCGCCGCCGCATAAATCACCAGATTGCCGATTCCATACATCCCATGCAGCAAGTGGAGGAGGATGGCCATCACAAACACCGCCACCAGCAGCCATGCGCCGCGGATCGCAGTTTGTGGAATCAACAGAAGCACGCATCCGGCAATCTCCCCGAACCCCACCACCAGCCGGACGAAACCCGGCATGTGGGTCCGCGCAAACTCGTGCGCGGCGCCGGGCAGCACGAACATCACGGCTTCGATCAGGATCACGATGCCGAGTGAGTATTGCAGCACGATCAGACCGCATTTGGCTTTCACGAAGCTCATGCATTTCCTCGCTATTTGTCGCCAGCCCGCTTGCGCGGAGATTTGGCTTTGATTTCTTTCAGCCGGTGGCTGGCGCTCGAATCGAGATCCAGTTCATAGAATTTCTTCAACTCGCGAATGCGTTCCAGCGATGCCGCGCTGAAGGGAGTCTTGCCATCGAAAGCATGCAACACGATGCCTTCCAGCACGTCGCCCAGCGTCATATCGTGGTATTCGGCAAACGCCTTGAGCACTTTGAGGATTCGTTTTTCGATGCGCACGCCGGTTTGCACGCGCTCCACTAAAAGTTTAGGATCATCCGTCATGCGTACCAATGTACCATGGTACCATCAAGAGCGCAAGCCCCAGACATGATTACGTCAACAGATGATCCTGTTCTTGGCATTTCCGAGACTCGACAGCCCTTTCAGGAATACCAAGTTTGAGTGACGAGTGGGTGCGAGTTCCTCACCGATGGCCAGACCCTTCTGG
Organism: Acidobacteriaceae bacterium; assembly: GCA_003166855.1. GTDB lineage: Bacteria > Acidobacteriota > Terriglobia > Terriglobales > Acidobacteriaceae > Sulfotelmatobacter. Next base: position 14,628 of record PMUM01000146.1, read on the forward strand.
CGGGTCTACGCTTTGGTCGCAACGGACATGGGTCGAGTTTGCAGGAAAGCAGCGATCAGTTTGCTATTTATTTGCAGACCGCCGTTGTAGCTGACGAAGTCCCTCTTCTTGAATTGATTCATAAATTTGCTGACCCTTGCGCGGGTCGTGCCAACCATCTCCGCCAGGGTTGACTGGCTCACCCTCACGGGGCACTCCGGCTTTGATTCCCCGTTGATGTGCCCAAGCAGCAATAGAACCCGAGCCAGCCGCCTTTCGCTGAAATTGAAGAACTGATCCACCAAGTCTTCCTCGATTCGAATAATCCGGGAAAGCAGATATGCATTAAACAGCCCTGCAAACTGTGGGTCTCGCTTGAGCGTACGAACCGTGCTTCCCCTTCGCAGTCGGGCGATGTTGGACTCACCAACTGATTTCGCGGTGCAAATCCGCAGAGATTGTCCTCCGAGACAGCCTTCGCCAAAAAAGCTACCTCGCCGGAGGAAGGCAATTACAGCTTTTTTGCGACGAGCCGAGACCACTGTAAGCTTCACCGTGCCGCTCTGGATGTAGAAGATAGCGTCAGCTTTGTCTCCTTGCGAAAAGACGATCTCGTTGTCTTTGTAGTTCCGAACAGACATCCCACCATGGAACTTCTTGCGGAGAACTGCGGCGGTTAAGACCGAGAATACGTTCACTTGCCATTCGAGCCTAACCCCTAATCAAATCAAGAAATTAGCCAGCGGTGGCAATCGTACGCACCGATCGGCGAATCGTCTAGATGTTCAAAATTGCTCATAGCCGAGACGATTCTGGGCGAGTGCTCGAGTCGCCTGATTGCAGGGGCTTATCACTCGAGAAGCTAGTGGGTTGCTTTAGGTCATTCGCCCTCCGGTGTTCGGTAGGCGCGACGCTCAATCTGACGCAATCAAACGTCGGTCACGATGCGGCTCGTTACGTGGCTTTCCAGTCCCGAGTTCGCATTTCTCACCCGGTCCCGCTCCACAAGTCGGGCAACGGACGGCTTGTACCTGTTTGAGAGTAGGCTTCTTGGCCTTCACGGTTGTCTATCATCCAGCAAGCCGCAGCAGAAAAATGGTCAATTCTGCTCAGGGACTCAGATAGTTGGCGAGACATCGCCGCAGCCCATCAGCGGAATGGCTACTGCACCGAAGCCGTGCGAGTTCCTGTCGGCTGGGCACTTCAGAACCCAGCTGTGCGGGTTGTTGTTGCCCACGCTTTGCCCGGACTGACACCTTCGATTTGTGTGAGGGAGAAGTGTGGATTCGTGCTCGTCGGCCATGGACCTATTGACGACGGTATGCGCACGATTCGGTACGAGGCGACGCATCGGCCTTGCGCGTGAAATCGGTCGTCCGCCAACCAATTCCACGCTGCAGGCCCGATCGATTTTCCACAGCCCTGCACAATAAAAAACTGTCCGATTGTGACGAACAACCTTGACCCAGCGAATAGAAAGCGGACAATCAACTCGTGCGCGCAAACCAGATCCAATCCGAAGCGCAAGCGGCCAACTCGGTCTGTGCCGCTAACTCCTTATTTCCCAAGATTTTACCCGCAAGTCCTTTCGATCCAAGATTTTGCGGGGATCAGGGCCCATACTCACCTCGTAACTACAACAGAATCAAGATTTTGCCGCGAGCGCTAAAAAAAAATTCGGATGCCTGCATTGGCGATGAAGCCTGCGCCGAACTGTCCAAACGCATTGTTTATAATCTCTCTTCCATCGCAAGCATTAAAAGGACTCCCTTGGCACTCGACGACCACATATATAACCTGCGCCGCGAGAAGTTGAAGCAGATTGAGGCGCTCGGTCAGGCCACCTACCGCAGCAAGTACGAGTTCACCCACACCCTCGAGCAGATCCTGGCGGACTACACTCCCAAAACCGCCGAGGAACTGGACCAGGCTCGCGTCAGCGTGCGCGTCGCCGGACGCATCATGGCGATCCGCCTCATGGGTAAGGCCGGATTCGCCCACCTGCAGCAGGGCGGCAAGCGGTTGCAGATCTACGTCAAGAAAGATGCCGTCGGCGACAAAGGCTTCGAGCTCTACAAACTCCTCGACCTCGGCGACCACATCGGCGTCAGCGGATACCTGTTCCGCACCCGCACCGGCGAACTCAGCGTCCACGTGGAAGAAATCACGTTCCTCAGCAAAGACCTGCTGCCTCTACCCGAGAAGTGGCATGGCCTGACCGACGTCGAACTGCGCTACCGCCAGCGCTACGTGGACCTGGTCATGAATCCGGAGGTGCGGGAAGTTTTTCTGAAACGAACCAAGCTGTTGCAGTCGATGCGCCGCACCATGGAGGCGCACGGGTTCATTGAAGTGGAGACGCCGATGATGCAGCCCATCGCCGGCGGCGCCGTGGCGCGTCCGTTCGTCACCCACCACAACACCCTCGATATGGATCTTTATTTGCGCATCGCGCCCGAACTCTATCTCAAGCGGCTCGTCGTAGGCGGCTTCGACCGCGTGTTCGAGATCAACCGCAACTTCCGCAACGAGGGGTTGGGATGGCGTTGGAATCCTGAGTTCACCATGCTCGAGGCCTATCAGGCCTATACCGACTACCAGGGCATCATGAATCTCACCCAGGAAGTCATCACCGAAGCCGCGAAAGATGTAACCGGCGGCACCAAAACGAAATGGGGTGAGCAGGAAATCGACTGGGCCAACTGGAATCGCATGACCATGCGGGAAGCCATCATTCACTATTGGCCGGACGCAGCCGGCGCGAAGCCCGAGATGAACGACTTCGCCACTAGCGAAGGCGTGAAGAAACTGGTGGACCGCTTCAACGCCGCGCACTCCCACATGGCGTATGAGGCGAATGCACCGGCAGGGAAGAACATCGCGGCGCTGTTCGAGGCCGTTGCCGAAGAGCATCTCACCCAGCCCACCATCATTTACGAATTTCCGACGTCCGTCTCTCCGCTGTCGAAGCAGAAGCCGGACGAGCCCGATTGGACCGAGCGCTGGGAGATGTTCGCCGGCCAGATGGAGATCGCCAACGGCTTCAGCGAACTCAATGACCCGGAAGACCAGCGCCGCCGCTTCGAAGGCCAGCTGAAAGAACGCGATCGCGGGGACGACGAAGCCCATCAGATGGACGAAGACTACATCCGCGCGCTCTCGTACGGCATGCCGCCCGCGGGTGGTGTCGGCATTGGTGTCGACCGCCTGTGCATGCTCCTGACCGACTCGCACACCATCCGCGACGTAATCCTGTTTCCGTTACTGCGCCCCGAAAAGGCCTCAACCACAGAGGACACGGAGGACGCCGGGGAAAAGCCGTAAGTCGGTTACTGTCATGGTATTAACTCGCCGGTACCTAGTAATGCACTGTTAGTAGTGCATCCCAATTCCTATACTAGTCCCATCAGTTTGGGCTCTGAAGTAGCAGCGCTGCCGTAGTGTCCAGGAAGCCCTGCGGGACACTGGGTCGGTGGCGCTTTGCTTTTGGGGCCCGCTACTTCGCTGTTTTCGTCTCGCTGTTCTTGACGGATGCTTTCCCAGTAGAAGTCCGCGGCGGCTCGTACGGCGGCTGGTCGGGGCCGAAGTTCGCACTCAGGTAGTCGATCAAGGGATCGTGATCGTTGGCATCAACGAGCGCACCCCACTTCATCATCTTGTCGACTTCCTTCGTCCACGCAGCTTTGCTGAGCCGCTGCTGCAGGATGATGCGCGCCTCATGACACTCCAGACAGGACGTCGTGGCCTTGGCTTGCATAGCGCCGGCAGGCAGATCTTCGGTTGCCTTCTGTGACCACGCGAACGTCGACGTTAGCGCCAAGGTAATAACCGCAAGGGTAGCGCACACCAGCACGGGTCTCGACCTCACTCTATGCGACATGGATCTTCACCTGATCAGCGGCGTTGTACAGATACCCGCTTGGATTCCACACGGGCGCAGCCGGCTGAGTTCGTCCCAGCGAGTCGGTAGCCCGCGACAGGATGTTGTAGTCGCCGCTCCTCGCCTTCCACTCGTAGCTCCAGAGCCGCCAGGCGTAGTGGGCTTGGTCATGTCCGAGGGCGGCGGGATTCCAACTCTTGCCGCCATCGGTGGAGACCTCGACCTTCACGACGTCGGCCTCACCTGCCCATGCCGCTCCGTGGACCGCGACCCTTCCCGACTTGAGGCTTGCGCCATCGAGCGGGCCCGAGATCACCGACTTCACGCTCAATGCGGTCAGCGGGTGAGTATCTTCGGGCTTCACCGCGTCGCCAGGTTTGCCCGGCTGGTTGGGGAAGCGGTATGCAGGACTCATGAAGTTGCCGGCGAATTCCGAATCGAGGACCTTGATCTCGGTCAGCCACTTGCACGATGCCGCCCCGATCCAGCCGGGCACCAGCGCGCGCGCTGGGAAGCCGTGATGCTTGGTGAGTGGCGTGCCATTCATGTGTGTAGCCACTAGAGTGTCGGCGTCGAGCGCCTTCTCGATTGGGATGCTGCGAATGAATGGCGGAACTTTGCCCGGGACTTCATCAAGTCCGCGGAACATGATGTGCTTGCCCGTGCTCTTGACCTCGGCGCGCCGCAGCACGTCTCGCAGTCGCGGACCAGAGAAGCGTGCCGTGCTGACCGCTCCCTTGCCCCACTGAATGCCGGGAACCTGCGGACGGTGCAGACTCCGTCCGTTGCCAGCGCATTCCAGCGTGTTGACTACGGAATGAGTCTCGAACTTGGAGAGTTCGGAGAGAGTCAACGTGAAGGGCTTCTCGACTTCGCCGCCGACGGTGAGCCGCCAGTCGTCTCGGCTAAGTTCGCTGGGTTCGTGCATGTGGTTGCGCACGAAGAAGTGCGGCACGGGCGTGAGCCAGGTGTTGAAGTACTCGACCGGAGTCTCCAGATCGACGAACCGGAAGGATCGAACGATCATTCCATCTTCGCCCGGAACATCGATCGATCCGCTCTGCGCGGTGCTCGCCCACGACAAGAGAGACGGAGAAGCGCCGATTGCGAGCGCGGCGCCGGACATCTGCTTCATGAAGTAGCGTCTTGAGTTCATAGAGTGTCAGCAGTTGAGTATGCCATCCGATTCTGGGACCAAGGTGATTTAGGTTAGCACCGCCGGCCCGGAAAAGGAGAGTGCCAAAACCGGGCCGGCAGTGTTTCCGAAGGGAAGGTGTCCCTCAGAAGGTCGAGAGGCCGTTAAACCAGAGTGGTCCCGCGTCAAAGACTGGCGCGGGACCACCGTCGGTCTACGGCAAGTAGTAACGGAACGAAGTGAAGATCATGTTGTCGATTCCGTGCGGTTGTCCGCCAACACCGGACCACGCGTTACGAGTGACGTACGCATAGTCGGCGCCGAACTGGAATCTGCCCCGGGGACCGTTATAGAACTTGTACCAGAAGCCCGCGGTGCCCTCGATAACCGCACGCGTGTCGGCGGTGCAATTGGCGAGGCCAGTCGGGCTGAATCCACCGGAGCCCGGCAGTACTTCGGCATAGCACCCAGAATTGACGAAGGTGGGTGCACCGTAGCCGACCAGAGTGCCGGCACCTTTGTTTCCGAGCGGATCGTAGCTGACCGCACGTGAAGCGTACTCGACGCCACCGTACCCGACGAAGTCAAGCTTCTTTGTGACCTTCACCTCGAGGGTGGTCAGGCCTTCCAGGTTTTTGAGCAAATGAAGGGTTCCGTTGCCATTGATCGCGACATCCGAAAGACCCGCCGGAGCGTAACGTCCGATTCCGCTGCCGCCGAAGCCTTTTACGCCAAACGTGACACGCTTGGCGAAATTCCAGCGCGCGCTCGCACCCAAGCCACCCGATTCTTTCGAAGAACTGAAAGCGTCGGCCACCGAAGCCACGCCGGCCGCTGCGCCGCCGCAAGATTGTGTAGCGAGCACCTCAGCGCAAGGGAATACGCGGACGGTGAAGCGGTCAATGAGCCCAAAGACTTCATAGTGGCCGAAGCCCGGATCGAAGGCAATCTTCGCAATGATATCGGGCGCAGGATTGAAGGAGTAATTTGCGGTGGTGTTGTAGCTGTTGCTGGCGCCCGCTTCGCCGAGCAGGTAGTTGGACGCGTTGCCATGTGTGGTGAGCGTGGCCTGCGGGTTCTCAACGGCGAATGCAATGGCAACCTTGTCGCCGAAGCTCTTGGTGAGGCGGATGCCGTACTGGCGGGCGAAGACGAAGCCGACGTTATACGAGGGATCGATGGTCTTGGGACGGGCGTCGTTGGTTCGGCCGAGATCGTCGTCAGGAGAGATGCCATGGCCGTTTTCGGTGACAAGACTCCACACCTGCCCACCGAGGAAGGACCAGCCATTGTCGAACTTGGCCTGGGCCCACGCTTGGCGGAGACGGAGAGTGTAGCTATTGGTCTGGTTCGAGTTGGACGTTACGCCGGCAGAAAGGAAGTCGGCGGAGACATAGCTGGAAAGCTCGACGTTTTTCACACGGCCATTGACGAAGGCAGTCACCTTTGATTGGCGACCTGAGCCGAAGAACTCGGGCATCCGGCTCTGAGAAGCGCCGGGCATCGTCAGAGAGTTGTAGGGCGTGGAGAGGTCTGCGGCGAGCGCTCGCGACCGTCGGATGAAAGCCGCTTCCGCATAACCACCGGGAGTGATGTTGATGCCGCGGAAGTGGATGGTGACGGGACCTTCCATCTGCTTGTTGAAGGTTTGCGGTGTGTCATCAGGGTTGGGAGTCTGGCTGGGAGCGGCATCCTGCTGGACCGGACTGATGGCATTGAGGCCTTCGACGCCGAGTGATGCGACTTGCTTCGCTGGACTTGCGGGAGTCTTTTCGACCGCATTGATTACAGCCTGCTGGGTTTCCTGCAGAGCCTGCTGGCGCTGGAGTTGCTGGGTGAGTTGCTGAATCTGGAGCTGCTGTGCGGCCAAGGCATCTTTCAGAGCCTGGACGTCAGCGGCGGTGACTGGAGGAGGAGCCGGGGCTGCGGCTGCCGCCGCCGCAGGTCCGTTTGCGGGAGCAGCGTTCGATGCTACCTGAGTTTGTGCCCAAGCGCCGGCAGTCAGTGCTGCCAGCGTAAGAGTTGTGAAGAGTAAGTTCTGGTTAAGTTTCATGGAAGTACAGTCCTCTCCTTTTAGGTTTGTTCTTGCACTGCGACTTCGCGGGGGATACGGCGGGAAACGGTTCGTCGCCGGCGGCAAATTCATCGCGATCGTCTCTGCCAGCTCGTTTTCTTGAAGTATTACTATAAACATAATAGAGATACTTGTAAATACTCTAGATGTCTTTTTTCGTTTCAAAATAATCTGGTTTCAGGGAGAGCCGGGGGATGCGCTCTGAGAGTTCTAGGTAGCGGGCGTCAGCCCCCATTTATTCTGCAAATGACGTTCCATCCCTTTGAAGACAATGCCGTCGACCACATAGCCGATGGCGATAATCAGGATCATGACGGCGATGACCGCGCTCATGTCGTTCAGGTCGCGGCCCATCATCAGGACCTGGCCGAGTCCGAGACTTAGGTAGAGCATCTCGGCGGTGATCAGCGAGCGCCAGGCGAAAGCCCAGCCCTGTTTGAGTCCGGAGACGATGAACGGCAGACTAGCCGGCAACAGCACGTACCAGAACAGCTTGAATCCCTTGGCGCCAAGGTTGCGTCCGGCTTGGCCGAAGATCTTAGGCATCTGCTTGCGGCCGTCTTCCATCGCCAGAGTGACAGAGAGCAGCGAGCCCATGATCACCACGAAGAGGATGGCGTTCTGATTGAGCCCGAACCATAGCAGGGCCAGCGGCCACCAGCAGATGCTGGGCAAGCTTTGCAGGCTGACCAGCAAGCCGCCCATGGTTTCTTCGAGGAACTTGTTACTGGCCACTCCAAGGCCGAGGATCATGCCGAGGATGACCGAGATGCCGTACCCGATCACGACGCGCTGCATGCTGACGCGGATCGCGATCATGTAGCTGTGATCCTGGAATCCGGCGTACAGGGCTTGGCCGACGCCCCAGGGCGTGGGGAACAGGTACGGCGGCCAGATCTTTAATTCCGCGAGCAAAGTCCACAGGCCGAAGAGCGCGGCGTAGAAGATGATGTAGTGGGCGGCACGTTTCATATTCTGGACCCCGCTTCCGCAGGTGTTTTCACGTGCGGCTTCACGCCTTCTTCGTATTCGGCTTCGAGCGAGCGGTTAATTTCGTCGCGCAACTCGTCGAGGATTTCGCGGGCGGCGCGGGCGACGGTCGGATCTTCGAGATGACGTGGACGCGGCAAATCCACAGGGAATTCGCTCTTCACGCGTCCTGGACGGAAGGTGAGCAGAACCACGCGATCGCCGAGGCGAACGGCTTCGCGGACGTTGTGTGTCACAAAGATGATGGTGCGTCCGCTTTCGCTCCAGATGCGCTCCAGTTCGTCGTGCAGCAGGTCGCGGGTCTGAGCGTCGAGGGCAGCGAAAGGCTCGTCCATGAGGAGGACGTCAGGTTCGGTGGCGAGGGCGCGGGCGATGGCGACGCGCTGGCGCATGCCGCCGGAAAGCTGGTGGATGTAGCTCTTTTCAAATTTGGCCAGATGCACCAGGCGCAGGTAATAGCGGGTCTTCTCTTCACGCTCGGCCTTGGGAATGCCTTTCATCTTCATGCCGAATTCGACATTCTGGCCGACGGTGAGCCACGGGAACAGACCGTGATCCTGGAAAATCAGGATGCGGTCGGTGCCCGGTCCTTGCACGGGCTTGCCGTCGATCAGGACTTGCCCAGAGGTCTGGGGTTGCAGGCCCGCGATCAGGTGCAGCAACGTGGACTTGCCGCAACCGGACGGGCCGACGATGCAGACAAATTCTCCGGCACGCACTTGCAGATTGATGTTGTCGAGAGCGAGCAGGCGTTCTCCGCTCTGGATGCGGTAGCTGAGGCAGATCTCGCTGAGGCCGACCTTGGAAATCTGCGACGAAACGTTGTGCGCAGGGCGCGCAATCGAAATGGGGCCTGCCTTACTTCCAGGAGCCCCGGCGCGGGCAGGGAAGCGCGGGTCCAAGCCAGGACCCGCGGGAATCGGAAACTGGCTGGGGAATTTCTGCACGTTCGTGCTCATTGCATCGCCTTTCGTCCCTTTTCGGCGAGAACCTGGTTGAGAAGTGAGAGGTCGTAGAGACGGGAGAGGTCGGGCATCTGGCGGCCGAGGAATCCGTCGTCAAAGGCTTGCTGGGCGGCGGTGATCAGCGCGTTGTGCAGCGGGTCGTAAGTGACCTGCATGCGGGAAAAGGCTTCGTCGAGAACGGCGGGGGGCAAGGCCTTGCCGGTTTCGGCCTGAATCTGCTGGTTCAGAAGTTTCTTGGCTTCGGGTTGATGGCCGTTGATCCAGTCGGTGAGATCGACGTTGGCGCGGATCCAGTTCTTGACTAAGTCGGGATGAGCGTTGAGGAACTTGGTGTTCACGACGAGCAGGCCGATGACGAATTGTCCGTTGGGCCACAGCGTGCGCTCGTCGACGAAGAGGCGTCCGTTGCCTTCGTGAATGAGGCGCGTCGCCCAGGGTTCTGGAGCCCACGCGGCGTCGAGATCTTTCTTGAGGAAGAGAGTCAACTGGTCGGGATTCGCCATGGGAACGATTTGGACGTCGCCGCCCTTGTCGTTGGTCTTCATGCCGTGAGTCTTGAGCCAGTTGCGCAGGGCAACGTCTTGCGTGTTGCCAAATTGCGGAGACGCGACCCGCTTGCCGTGGAAGTCTTCTGGTTTGTTGATGCCGGAATCGCTGCGCACAATCAGGGAAGCGCCGCCGCTGGCAGCGCCGGCCACGACGCGAAGAGCCTCGCCATTCGAGCGAACGTAGCCGTTGATCGCCGGGTTTGGGCCGACGTAGGTCATGTCAATCGCTCCGGCGAACAGAGCTTCGATCGCGGAAGGCCCGGCGTTGAAACTGGTCCATTGAATCTTGACCTGCGGGCCCATGGCCTTATCGAACCAGCCGTTGGCTTTGCCGACCATTGCCTGGGCGTGCGTGATGTTGGGGAACGCGCCGACACGAATAGTGTTGACGGGAGCCTGGGCCCATCCGGGAACTACTGAAGCGAGGCACAGCACCCATCCGAGAAGTGAGCGATTACTCACCTTTCCGGCCTCCGACGACCATGGGGAGGATACTGGCCGGATCTTTCTTCTGGCTCTTCTGGCGTTTTGTGCTCTTGCCGGTACGCGGACCGTCGTGGATCAAGTCAGCCAGAGTGGTGTTGTCAAGGATCTTGGCGGCGGCATCGCGGACGTCAAGGAACACTTGGTAGAGAGCGCGGTGGGGAAGATCACGGTCGATCAGCTCGCGCAGTTGCTCGGCGTCGCCGAAAGGCGCCAGCGGGCCGTCGATCAGGCGGATGATCTCGCTGAGATCAATGTCGGAGGGGTCGCGGCGTAACTGGTATCCGCCCTTGGCTCCGCGCACGCTCTCCACCATGCGGGCGTTTTTGAGCTCGAGGAGGATCAGTTCGAGGAACTTTTCCGGCAGCGCCTCTTCGTAGGCGATGTCGCGGATCTTGATCGCTCCCTGGTGGTGATGCCGGGCCAGCATCATCATGGCTTGCAGGGCATAGAGACCTTTTTGGGAGATTTTCATAGGCGAATTATTCCATAAAGTATAGAGAAGTAATAGACATTATTAACATGAGTGACATTGCAAGTGGAATTCCACTGAGGCCAAACGTTGCCTGGGAATTACGTTTTTGAAATCAACGAGTTAGCCGTTTCGATGTTGCGGGACGAATATGTGATGTGCAGCAGATTGCAGTTCAGGGGCAGGAAAAGTACAGCTGGAGCGGTGGAAAACTCGCGTGTTTGCAGGTTCTTGCATACTGGGACGAGTGCATCGATCCGTTGCGGGAAATGGCTTTTTGCCGTCGGTGTGGGGGCTGGCTGGACAGACCGATCAGGCAGAAACTCTCAGCACCAGCACAGTGATGTTGTCGGGGCCGCCGCGCTCGAGCGCCATGTTCACCAGCTTTTGGCAAGCTTCCGCGGGCGGATTGGTCTGTACAACGCGAGCGAGGTTCGGATCACCTACTACTCCCCAGAGGCCGTCGGTGCACAGCAGAAGGATGTCACCTTCTTCCAAGAGGTTCGGGTGCTCGGGGATGTGCGGGGTGACGTCGCGACCGGAGCCGAGAGCAGCGGTCAGAATGTGGCGCTGAGGATGCGACTCGGCGTCTTCGGAGCGCACGATGCCGGTTTCGACGAGCCGGCCGACATAAGAATGATCGCGCGTGAGGCGGGAGATGGACTCGCCGCGAATCAGGTAGAGACGGCTGTCGCCGACGTGGGCAAAGCTGAGCTGGCGGCCGACGATGGCGAGCGCGGTGCACGTGGTCCCCATGCCATAGAACTGGGGATGCTCTTGAGCGAAGCGTTGAATATTCTGGTGCGCGGCTTCGAGGGCGCCGATCAGCGTGTCTTGCGGGTTGCCGCCAAAGGCGTTGTCGTAGACGCTGCGGACGGTTTCGACAGCGAGACGGCTGGCTTCCTGTCCACCTTCGTATCCGCCCATGCCGTCGGCGACAACGGCGAGGCGGCCCTTGAGGAGGAAGTCCGCGTCGGAGTCGGGCTCCCAGTACAGGAAGGAGTCCTCGTTATTGGAGCGCTGGCGGCCGACGTCGGTCAGGCTTGCCGCTTCGATTCCGGGCTTTGGAGTTTTCACGTCAACGGCCATAGATGAGCAGCGCGCTGTTTGTTGGAACCCTGGTGTTACGAAACTGGTGCCGTGAATCTGATGCGACGGATTCCGTGCCATCGAAAGCCGTTTTGGCCCCGGTCATTATAAGGGAAGCGTGCGGCTTTCGCCTTCCTCGAGACCGTCCTTACCCTGCAGATGAGGATTGGGTAGCCTATCACCTTCCGCGGCAATCTGGACATTGAGTTTGTTCTTCTCCGGAAAAGAGAAAAAAGCCAGACCAGGTATGGCATTTTTCTGCTGGTTTCGTGAAAGACTGGAGACCGCTCAAGAATGATGCCGATCAAGCGATGCAATCCCCGAGCTGTTTGGCAGGCTGCTGGTGCACCCGTTACTATTTCCCACGCAACTATTTCTCACGCAACTTCCCCATGTATCCAAGGAAACCTTTCATGACCATGTTCTGCCGCGTTCGTACCATGGGTTGTCTCACCGTGTTTCTTGCCAGCGCACTGTTCTTGGGATCTTCGGTGGCGCAGACAGCTCCATCCGCTGATTCTTTGCCGAACGAAACTCCGGCCAAACTCGAGCCGGTGACGGAGAGCTTCGACTACGTCAAGCGGGATGTGATGATCCCAATGCGCGACGGGGTGAAGTTGCACACCGTCATTGTGATTCCCAAAGGGGCGAAGAACGCGCCTATCCTGCTGACGCGGACGCCTTATAACGCCAGCGCACAGCTGAGTCACGCGCAGAGTTCCCATCTCGGGCCCATTCTGAACGGCTATGACAATGCGGTGGAAGTGATTGTGGGAGGGGGCTACATCCGCGTGGTGCAGGACGTCCGCGGGAAGTACGGTTCGGAGGGCGACTACGTGATGACGCGGCCTCTGCACGGACCGCTGAATCCGACGGCGGTCGATCATGCAACCGACACCTATGACACGATCGACTGGCTGGTGAAGAATCTGCCGGAGAGCAATGGGAAGGTGGGCATTCTCGGGATTTCGTACGACGGATTTCTGCCGCTGATGGCGCTGGTAAATCCGCACCCGGCTCTGAAAGTGTCGGTGCCGATGAATCCCATGGTGGATGGCTGGATGGGCGATGACTGGTTCCACAACGGCGCGTTTCGCCAACAGAACATCCCGTACATCTGGGAGCAGGAAGCGACGCGCGACAACAGCGCGCAGTGGTGGACCGATCATTTCGACGACTATGACGTTTACATGGAGGCGGGATCGGCAGGCGAACTAGGGCGGCGGCACGGGCTGGAGCAGGTCGGGTTCTGGCGCAAATTGCTGGAGCATCCCAGCTACGATGCGTGGTGGCAGCAGCAGGCCATGGACAAGATTCTGGCCGCGCAGCCGTTGAAGGTGCCGGTGATGCTGGTCGACAGCTTGTGGGATCAGGAAGACATTTACGGGGCGACGGCGGTGTACAGGGCCATCAAACCGAAGGATTCGAATAACGACAAGGTGTTTCTGGTAATGGGCCCGTGGCATCACGGGCAGGAGATTGGCGACGGCAGTTCGCTCGGCGCACTGAAGTTCAACAGCGATACGGGGCTTTATTTCCGTGAGAACATTCTGCGGCCGTTTCTCGATCAGTATTTGAAGGACGGCGCACCAAAGGCCGATGTGGCTCCAGTGACGGCGTTTGAGACGGGGACCAATACGTGGCGGCGGTTGTCATCGTGGCCAACGGGATGCGCCAGCGGGGGCGCGATCCGTCCGAAGCGGTTTTACTTGGAAGCGGGGCTGAAGGCGGGCTTCGAGGCTCCCAAGAGTGGGGACGCGGCTTTTGAGGAATATGTTTCTGATCCGGCTAAGCCGGTGCCTTATCGTGCGCGCCCGAGTCAGCCGGTGGGATACGGCGGACGGTTCACCTGGCCGCAGTGGCTGGTGGACGATCAGCGGGAAGCTTCAGGAAGACCGGACGTGCTGGCGTTTGCCTCGGATGTGTTGACGGAACCGGTGAAGATCAGCGGGCAGCCCGTAGTGAATCTGGTGGCATCTACTAGCGGGACCGATTCGGATTGGGTAGTGAAGGTGATTGATGTGTATCCGGATGAAGTGGCGACGCAGGAAGAGATGGGAGGGTATCAGTTGATGGTGTCGGCGGACATTTTCCGCGGACGGTATCGCGAGAGCCTGGAGACGGCGAAGGCGATCACGCCGGACAAGCCCCTGGTCTATAAGTGGACGCTGCCGACGGCGAATCATGTGTTCTTGCCGGGACACAGAATCATGGTGCAGGTGCAGTCGAGTTGGTTCCCGCTGTATGACCGCAATCCGCAGACGTTTGTGCCGAATATTTTCTGGGCCAAGCCCGGGGATTATAAGAAGGCAACGCAGCGGGTGTTCCATTCATCCGATCAGGCGAGCTTCGTTGAGTTGCCTGTAGTCGAGACGCGGTGAGGAAATCAGAGTCGTTTATGAGATTTGCGTGGTACTTAGTGTGCGGGCTCTTGTTGCTGGTGCCCGCTTTGTTCGCGCAGGAGAAGCGGTTGTGGGTGTTGCGCGCGCCGGGGGAGATGGCCGAATATGATCCGGCGACCTTTGCGGCGAAGCAGACGGTCAAGGTTCCCGCCGAAGCAGTGCAGTCGCCGGAGAACATTTCGGTGAACCGGCTGGGGCAAATTCTGTTTGAGACTCCTGTATCGCTGCCACTTTCGGAGGACGACGCCAAGTCCGCGCACAAAATATGGTTTTGGAACGGGCACAGTGCGACGACGATCGATCAGGGGTTGAAGCGCGACCTGACCGCTGCAGGATCGAATCACGCGATCGCCGAATCTTCGCCAGTGGCGTATCTGGCTGCCGACGGCGCGCATCTGTTCTGGTTTGCCAATGAGGCGCGGCGGCTGCAACGCGAGGGGGTCGACCTTTCCACTACGACGACCTGGCAAGCGTGGCAAACCGACCTGAGCGGCGCGGGGCGGCAGGAACTGGCAACGGCGAAGTTTCCCGACTGCCGGTGTGCGACCGGGACGTGCGAGGACAGTTGTCCGTACGGAGTGGTCTGGACACCGGAGAACGGCGTGGAGAAGATGTTCCTGATGACGCAGCTCGTCGCGGGACAGACAGAAGCGGTATACAAGTCGACCACGCGGTATCAGGCAGACGCTGGGAAGTGGACGGCCACGCCTTTGGCCGAGCCGTTGCAGCGTGTGCTGGACGCAGCGTCCGATGGCACCGTCATGGTGGAGGCGATTCCAGATAAGGGCTGCTGCGGTTGGTCGAATGTGAGCAACGATCAGACGCTAGTGCTGGTGAACGGCAAGACGCGGACGATTTTTGACGAACTGGAGACCTATAAGAATGCTGATTACGACGTGAGTTTCTACACCTCGAACGCGAAGCTGTCGCCAGAGTTGGGATCTGTGGCGATGACGATTGTTTCGACTGGGCAGGTCAACAAAGCCATTCAGCTGACAGAATCGGGCGAGGCGAATCCTGAGGAGTTGCTGCGGATTCGTAAGGGCCTGACGGAATTGCCGGCGGTGCAGGTGATGAGCATGCAGGAGGCTCCGGGCAAGGTTACGTTTCTGCCCCATGCGACGCTGGTGGGGTGGATCAGCGAGAAGGAAATTCTCATCGTCGAGGACCATGTGCTCGTGGCGTACAACGTGGGGACGGGTGCGCGGCGGAAGTCGACCGTGCGGGTGGAGGACGCGGGGAGGGTATTCCTGCGGTGAATGCTGAGGAGGAGAACGATTCTTTCAGAGCGGTGTCTAATGCTGGTGATGAGACGATACGTCAGCCTAGCTATTTTCGGCGCGGTAGTCGCCAGCGCTATTCTTTCGGCGCAATCGGCCAAGCCTGCAACTCAAATTCGAACATTTCATGCTAGGGGAACAATTAGGGATTCCACCGGAGCCGCAGTCCGCGACGCCAAGGTTCATGTCACGTTCGAGAACGAAAAGCTTAGCGTGACGGTGCCGACGGATGAAGTGGGCAACTATGAAGTGGATCTCCCTCTCGGCGTCTACGCCATGAGCGCTTTGGGTTCGCGGGCCTCCCTGTTTAGACCGTACCGTCGACCAGAGTTTCGTGTAATTTCTTCGATCAATATCACTCTGAACGTAACCCTTTTCCGCCTTCCGTCCGCTAGAGAAGGCTATTGTTGTCGGAACTCAGCGGTGAACGCGAGCAACGTTACCTACTATGACGGAGATTTCTTTTCGATTCCCTCGGAGGATGGAGTGCCCTTCCGTCTTTACGTCAGCTATGTAAAACGCGTTCGGTCCGATAACTACTACTACGACTACACTGGTGACGATGAACCTCCTTATGAAGATTCCGTCTTCGTGGCGTACAACCTTTTTTCGTTGCATGCGGATTCAGTGCACTACGATATGGAAAACCGGAAGCTCGCGGCGATCGGCAACGTCGTAGTGGAGGATGAATCCGGACAACATCGTGCCTATTCCATGACCTTCCGGTTCGAGAACGGGCAGGCCATCCTGGTTCAAAGTAGCTCCACAATTCCTTCGGACCAACACTAAGCGACCGCGCGGGCTCTTTTCCTCTGCCCCGCGCGATATACCATCCACCCCAGCAGATTGGCTCCCAGCACAACGCCGGCGATCTTCAGCGAATAGCGCCATGAACTGTCGACGCCGATGACAGGAAAGATTGACAGCACTACGAACAGCAGAGTTACCAGCAATCCGGATGCGGCAGCCAGGCGCACCCACAGCGGGGGACGCAGACCGCGCGTCTTCGGCGAAAAGACAGGGATCGCGAAGAGCGCCAGGTAGGCGATCCCGTAGAAGGTGAAACTCCACGTAAGCAGGAGTTCGTAGGATTCCTGCTGGCCAACCCCGATCAGTGCGGCCAATGCCACAATCAGGGTCGCGGCTCCAAGGAACAAGACCGAGTTGATCGGAGTTTTGTAGCGGGGATGCAGGCGAGAGAACCATTCCGGCAGAAGATGGTCCCAGCCCGCAACCATGGGCAGCCGCGTGCTCACAGTGAAGAAGACGCAGAAGGTGGCCAAGTAATAGATCAGCAGAAACACCACGGCTGGAGGCAGCGCGATGTGCGTGAGACCGAAGGCGTCGAGCCCGCGGCTCAGCGCCTGGGGAATGGGTGCGACCACGTCCTCGGCCGATGGCGGGACGAAAGCCAGAATGGCGCTGGTAGCGAGGATGTAGATCAGGGCGATGATGGGGCCCGTCACCAGAACGGAACGCGGCAGATGGCGCTTTGGATCGCGGCACTCTCCCGCGAATACGGCCACGTACTCGAAGCCAGTGAGAGCGCCGAACGTCATTTTGCTGAAGACACTCACTCCGAACAAAGTTAAGGGTGGGGCAACTAGACGAAAGGGATGGTATTCCGCCAGCGTTCCGTTCCAGCGATTTAAAAATGGCAGCGCGATGAGCACGGCGATGGTGAGGAGGAAGACGGCGCTGCCCACGTTGTTAATCCACTTGCCGATTCCGAGGCCGAGGCCGGCGATGCACATGGTCGTGGCGATGACGGCGAACGAGGCGAGCACGATCATCCATTTGCTCGACGCGATCCAGGCTGCTCCAGGAATTACGTAGGACGCGAACGAGACGGTGAGCAGTCCGCCCAGGCCGACGTACAAGATCACATACAGCCAAAGATTCCAGGCGACGAGAAATCCGATCTGGTCATTGAAGGCGATCCGCGCCCACTCGTAGAGTCCGCCTTCGACTGGGAGCAGGCGGCTCATGTGGATCACGACCAGTGCTTGGGGCACAAAGAAAAATGCGATGGCGCAGAGCCAGTAGACGACGTGAGAGGAGCCCGCTTTGACCGCCGTGCCGATGTAATCAGCCACGATGATGATCAGGAGTTGGGCGAGGACCAGGTCGAACAGGCCGAGTTCTTTGCGCAGGGCGGCACTGTGGGCCTGTACGGCCTCTGCCGGTTTCAGGGACGGGTTGTCGGAGGTAGACAAGTTTGAACGATCTCGACCAGGGAAATCAAAATCCCCACCCCGTCGCGAAAGGCGCGACAAGGGTGGGGCACCCTCGGTTACTTCTTTGCTGCTTGCACTGCCGGCTTCAGCAGCAGGTCTTGATAGTCGAAGCTGAAATCCGCCAGCGGTGAGACTGCGGCCATTCTCGCGCTGTCGATCGAGCCGTCGGGGTTCAGTGAGAATGTGACGAAGGCGTCTTCGATCGTGCGCACGCGCCAGTGCGCTTTGAACGTATCATGTTGCCAGTGTTGCAGGTCGCCGATCATCGTCGGGGTGTGATCGAAGGTGATGACTAGGCCGCCATTTTCCATACGGATGGTGATCGGTCCGTACCATGCGTCGTTGTAGACGCCGGCATATTTTTCGAGGGGCAGGGAGGGCTTGGAATTGACGTCGCGAGATCCCTCGGCTTTCTTCATAGTCTCGGCGGCGTCTTTTTCCTCAGTATCTTTGAGAGTCTTGTAAGCCGCGATCCAGTCGGTGGGCGCCAGATGAAAATAATGATCCAGCACGTGATAGAGGATGGAATCGAAGGCGCCGCCTTCTTCAGCGTTGGTGAGGACGACGACTCCGAGATTCTCTTCAGGCACGAGCATGACGCGCGACACGAAGCCGCCGACTCCCCCCGTGTGTCCGACAAGCTTGCGGCCGTGATAATCGCGCAGTCCCCAGCCCAGTGCGTAATCGGCGAAGTTGGCCTTCAGACCGGCGAGCGGCGGTGGAGGATCGCCAATCGGAAGAATGGTCTGGGCGGACCACATTTCTTTCGAACGCTGCTCGGTGAACAGATGGCCGTCATGGTCGACAAATTTCCCGCGGTTCAGTTGCAGTTGCACCCACTTCGCCATGTCAGTGGCGCAGGAGTTGATGGCGCCTGCGGGGCCGGCATTGTCTAAGTCTCCGAAGGGAATCACTTGCAGCTTGCCGTCGACGTTGGAATGCGGGAAGGCGTAGTCGTCGCCGGGTTTGAAGGCCTGGTTGCTGACGTTGGAGTGGTTCATGCCAAGCGGCGCGAAGATGTGCTGGCGAATGTAGTCGTCCCACGTAGTGCCAGTGACAGCGGGAATGATCTGCCCTGCGGTCATATAAAGAAGGTTGTCGTAGGCGTACTGACTGCGGAAGCTGGACGCGGGTTTCATGAAGCGCAGCTTGTAGATGACTTCTTCGCGCGTGTAGGTGGAGTGCGGCCAGAAAAGCAGATCGCCTTCGCCGAGTCCCATGCCGCTGCGGTGGGTGAGCAGGTCGCGGATGGTCATCTCGTGCGAGACGTAGGGGTCGTACATGACGAAGCCGGGGAGGCGCTGGTAGACGGGATCGTCCCATGAGAGCTTGCCTTCATCGACGAGCGTAGCGAGAGCGGCGGTGGTGAACGCCTTGGTATTCGAGCCGATACCGAACATGGTGTATTCGTCGACCGGCGTGCCGTCGCCCAACTTGCGGATTCCGTAGCCTTTGGCGACGACCACCTTGCCGTCCTTCACGATGGCAACAGCCATCCCGGGGACGTCGAAGGTCTTCATCGACGAGGCGACGTAGGCGTCAAGGTCGGCTGGAGGGGCAGTTGGAGACTGGGCCAACGCCGAATCCACAACTGTCAGAACAATGAAGAAGAGAAGTGCGAACGCCTTTAAGCAGGTTCGTAGCATGTGTCTCTCCGGATGATGATCACGTGCGAGAATTGCGACGCGGAGATTAGAACACAGAATCGGCACGCGGCGGCTGTGTCTCGCCTGAAGGTCTGCTGTACAAACGCATCGGCTTCGTATACAAACTCTGAAAGCGGTGTGTGGCGCGTCGTTTCGGGGGCCCAAATCCTTGTATCTCAAGCCGAAAACACTGGATGAGGCAGTTTCTCTGCTGGCTTCTCCGGGCGGACAGATTCTGGCCGGAGGAACGGATTTTTATCCGGCGCTGGGCGAGCGGTTGCCGCGGGGGCACGTCGTCGACATTACCGCGCTGGGTGAGATTCGGGGCATCTCCACCGAGAAGGAATGGATTCGGATCGGTGGGCTGACTACCTGGAGCGAGGTGATTCGCGCTCGGTTGCCGCGCTGTTTTGATGTTTTCAAAGCGGCGGCGCGGGAAGTAGGGTCGGTACAGATTCAGAATCGCGGCACGGTGGCGGGGAACTTGTGCAACGCGTCTCCGGCCGCAGATGGTGTTCCGCCTTTGCTGGCGCTGGATGCCGAGGTGGAGTTGGCTTCTGCGGCGGGAACACGGCGCATGCCGCTCGCTGAGTTTCTTGCCGGAAATCGGAAGACATTGCGGCGTCCGGATGAGATTCTGGCGGCGGTGCTGGTTCCGCGGCGCATGGAGGATGCTGCATCGTCTTTTCTGAAACTCGGAGCGCGGCGGTATCTGGTGATCTCCATTTCGATGGTTGCCGTGGTGGTGCAAGTCGATGACGCGAGACGTGTGGCCCAGGCCCACATCGCTGTCCGATCGTGTTCCGCCACAGCACGGCGATTGAAGGATTTGGAAAAGGATTTAGTCGGTCTGCCATCGAAGACGGGAATTAGTGGGGCTGTGAGAGCGGAGCATCTGCAGGTTCTTTCCCCGATTGACGACATGCGCGCAACGGCCGACTACCGGCGCGATGCGTCGTTGACCCTCGTGCAGCGCGCGCTGGAAGCTTGCGTGG
>PMUM01000113.1 GCA_003166855.1 Acidobacteriaceae bacterium
CTTCTTAATTGACTGTCCCTGGTTATCCCAGTCATCCGGCGCGCTCGAGAGTGTTGCCATGTTGAGAGCGGGGCAACGTGAAGACAATGATGAGGGCCCCCAGAGCGAGGACAGCGACGATGAAGATACTGCCTTCCGGACCTGTAGCTCCGCCGCTCAGGATCGGCTTGCCCACAGGATGCGTGGCGAGAAGATGGTGTTGAGCCATCATCCCGCTATCCGCGACGCCATACAAGAAAGATTGGCCCCAATCCCACGAGGTGTGGAAGCCGATGGCCCACCAAAGTGAGCCCGTCCGCCAGAGACTGAAGCAAAAGAGCAAACCGGCGAGGCCGGCGGAGAGCAGCCCAATGGGAGACTCGCCCTCGTTGTTGCTATGGCCGAGTCCGAAGAGGATGGAGAACAGGAGAGCTGCGGTCCAGAAGCCCAAGGCGGCGCTGTGGCGGGTCTTGAAGGCCCACTGGTAAAGACCAGCGAGACCTCTGGTGAGTGTGTACTGAAGATAGCCGCGGACGAGGTTCTCCTCGACCAAGCCGACCAGGAGAAAGCCGAGCAGCCAGATGGCTCCGTAGCGAAGAGCATCACTGCCAAAGAACAAGCGGCTGTCGATGACGAGGAACCCGGTCTTTACCAGAGTCAAGATCAGAAGTGAGAGGCAGACAATTCCCCAGACAAGGCCAGCGAGGAAATGCGGCACCTTGCGGCTGCCGCCGAGACCGTAGACAGAGTTGGGCCGGCGTTCGATCTTCGACATGATCCACGTGACGAGAAGGATGATGAGGAATGGAATCCCTTCGCCGATGCACGCGGCAACTGGAGAAACCTCCGAGCCCGGCTGCGGGCCTTGTGCGGAAGACGGGAAGAATCTGTGGCTGATGCGGTTTGCGCAGAAAGCAAGGGCAGCGAAGAGCGCGATAAAGATGAGCAAGCCCCAGCCCGCACGAAGGCCGTCTTTGCCCACGAAGATCTTGCGGAACGCCGAGGGTTGAGAGCCGGGTATTAGTTCGGCGGGAGGAGTGGGTGCTGCGGGTTGCAAAGTTCCTTCGTGATCCACGGGGTCTCCTGGTGTGGCAAAGGCAATCTTAAGGCGCGCTACGGGCTCACCGGAATCGCGTGCGGTGTTCTTTCAGGATGCAGCGGTCCATCACGACGAAGATCCCCGCCTGGCGCGCCTTCTCCGCGGCCTTCTCGTGGATCACGTCTTCCTGCATCCAGATGGCCGGAACTTTCAGGCGGATGGCTTCGTCGACAATCACCTCCACAAACTCCGAACGGCGGAAGATATTCACGATGTCAATCTTCTCGGGTACGTCACTCAGAGTCGCGTACGCCTTTTCGCCCAGGGACTCCTCGATACGCGGGTTTACGGGAATGATGCGATATCCGTGGCTCTGCATGTAAGCCGTGACGCCATGGCTCGGGCGCAAGGGATTCGAAGAGAGGCCGACGACGGCGATAGTCTTGGCGCGCTGCAGGAGATCGGCAATGGGATCCGGCTGCGTCATTGAGGAGGGGTCGACTCGCCTTACCTCTTGTTGGCTTGATCTTCTTTCTGTTTGTACATTTTCAGCGCCAGATTGCGGATGGTCTCGGAGACTTCCTTGTTGCCGGAGATGTTTTTCAAATCCGCGATTAACAAATTTTTCATCAAGCCCAGGCCCAGATCGAGCGGTGTGCGGGGGTTCGCCACCAGATTTCGCACCACCTTGTAGTTTTTCATGAAGCGGCGCTTCAGCGGAATCTGTCGCAGCACGGCTTCCAGCACATTTTTCTGGCTGGCAATTTTTTCCACTTCGCCGTCGGAGAGTTTGGGAGCCTCGAGAACCGCCAGCGCCACGACCTTGGTGCCGTCGCGAATCAGCAGCGAGCGCTCCTCTTTGTTGCCCTTCAACGCCAACTGGATACGGCCTTTGACGTCGAGGTGGCTGATCTTCTGCAACGCGTTCTCGCGTTTGGGCAGAACGTCGGGCTTCTTGGGTGCTACGGCAGGTCTTGGCGCGATGACTGGGGTCGGGGCAGCGGGCGCGGTGGGTGAAGGAGCTTCCGCGACGTGCGTGTCGGAAAGATGATCCTCGCCCAGGAAATCCACGATCCCGCCGATTGCCTGGAAGGGCTTGTCGCCCACGGCAGCAATGTCGTGCTCGTGTTCCTTGAGATAGACGTTGAGGGCCTCGTCGTCCGCCCACTCGTCTCCGGTCCCGGGGGGCGGCACGGATGCAGCCGTTCCGGCGGAAGCCTCCCTATGTTCAACGGCCAGTGCAGCATCCTCCGAGGCGACGGTGGACACCTGACGAGCGCCGGACAGCAATGTCCGCAGTTCGTCCGCTTGCTCCTTCTCCAGGTAAGGGTTAGCCTGGAGACCCTTGAGCACGCCGCTCAGCGACTTTACGCGCGGACTCTTGATCATCGCCTGAATCGTTTCCCGCAAGGCGCCGATCGCGATCTTAATCAGTTGGCCTTCGGAGATCGCAGGATTCTCCAGAAGCACGGGCAGCAACTTTGGCCGCAGATTGTCTGGCGAGATGAAGTAATCGAGCACTTCGCGCGGCGACTGGGGATCGCTGGCCACCGCCAAGGACGCCTTTTCATCCCATCCAGCCAAAGTCAGGCGAGCCAGATCACCGAACACATGGTTATGCCGGGCGAGATGGACCAAGATCTCGATATTCTCAGCGGGCGGCACCTGCAGGGCTCCACGCGCCGCAAACTGCATCATGTTGGAGGGCAGCTTCGAAGCGCGGAGTTGATCGATCATGCGCGGCATAGCATCATGCCTCGATGGCGGGTGATGATCATCGGCCATTGGAAGTCGGGTCTCCCCCGGCGAGCGCGTCAAGCTCTTTCACGGCCAGTTCCAAGTCCTGCGTGATGCGATTCCGCCAGTGCCGGAGAAATACATCCCGCAAAGTCCGATAGTACCAAAGAGTGCCCTCGCGTCCACCGTTGAACCGTGACCAAACAGATTCGCCGATGGCGCGGTAGTCGCTGAGGATGGAGCGAACGTTATTCAGCTTGTCGGCTGCCGAAACCAGCTTCGTGTCTGCATCTGCGGCCTTCAGGTGGCGGATGTATTTTTCCTTGCGCGCTTGCCACGGGGGCTTGGGATAAGTATCCGCATCGGTGCAGCCTTCGACGACCTTAGCCACTCGGGCTCCGAAGCGGCGGCGGACTTCCTTCAGCATGGGCGCTCCGCCGCAATCCTCAACCACATCGTGCAGAAGGGCCGCGATGGCGAGATCCTCGTCGCCTCCGGCTTCCAGCACCAGAGACGCGACGCCCATCAGGTGAGCAATATAGGGGATAGTAGACGCTTTCCGTGTTTGGCCCTTATGCTTCTCCGCCGCAAACTCGAGCGCTCTTAGGAAGCGAGGGCCGAGCACGATCTTCCGCTGTGCTCTTTGTGTCCGGAGCTTGCCCTGAGCGGGGCCGAAGGGCAGTCGATTTTTCTTGGCGACCGCTTTCACTGCTTCTCTCCCCGCCTCGCTAGCAGATATGCGCGAATAAACGGCTGCAGATCGCCGTCAAGCACGCGGTCGACGTCGCCGACCTCAGCTTTCGTTCGGTGGTCTTTGATCATGCGGTACGGCTGCAGCACGTAGGAACGAATCTGCGATCCGAATTCGATGTCGAGTTTCGAGTCTTCAATCTTCTTGGTGGCGGCGCGCTTCTTCTCCATCTCGAATTCATAGAGCTTGGAACGGAGCATGCTCATGGCGCGCTCTTTGTTCTTGTGCTGCGAGCGTTCATTCTGGCAATTGGCGACCAGGCCCGTGGCAATGTGCGTGATGCGGACGGCAGAATCTGTGGTGTTCACATGCTGTCCACCCTTGCCGCTCGAGCGGTAAGTGTCGATGCGGATGTCTTCCGGCTTGATGACAATTTCAATGCTCTCGTCGATCTCCGGGGAGACGTAAACGCTGGCAAACGAAGTGTGCCGGCGCTTGGCCTGATCGAACGGAGAGATCCGCACCAGGCGGTGCACGCCGATTTCACCCTGGAGGAGTCCGAAGGCATATTCTCCGTTCACGGCGAATGTTGCCGACTTGAGCCCCGCTTCTTCGCCGGGCTGGTAGTCGTAGAGCACGGTCTCAAACCCGCGCCGCTCGGCCCATCTCAGGTACATGCGCAGAAGAATGTCGGCCCAGTCCTGGGACTCGGTGCCGCCGGCTCCGGGATGAATCGTCACGATGGCGTTGCGTCCGTCGTTCTCGCCCGAGAGCAGAGTCTCTGTTTCAAGCCGGTCGAGCAGGTCACGGAGCACGCCAATTTCGCGCTGCAAGTCGGCATCGACATTTTCGCCTTCTTTGGCGAGGTCGAAGTACGCGGCGATATCGTCACTGCGGCGCGCCAGGTCGGCATCGGTTTCGAGCACATGCTCCAACCGCTTCTTTTCGCGCATTACTTGTTGGGATCGCTGCGGATTCGACCACAGGTTCGGGTCGGCGGACTGCTTTTCAATTTCGGCTAGCTGCGGACGAACCTTCTCCGCGTCAAAGATACTCCCGAAGTTCGTGGACCTTCTTGCTGAGTTTTTCGTATTCCAGGACCAGCTCTTGATTCATGAGGACGCGTCAGCCTTTTTATGGGATAGGAAGCGTGTGAGTAGCGCTCCAATTGAAATTATCGCACACGCGTATGCGAACCAGTCGCCGTGGCGGGTGTAGAACGTGGTATCGGAAGTAAGGGCGTAAGGAGCAACCAGCGCTGTGCGCTCCTTGCGGGGAATTCTCGCAACGACTCGGCCCAACGGATCGATGGAAGCCGTGACGCCCGTGTCGGTAGCGCTCAGCAGCCAGCGGTTGTTTTCGATGGCGCGCATGCGAGTCTGGTTCAAGTGTTGCGCGTAGGCGCCGCTGTCGCCGTACCATCCGTCATTGGAAATGTTCACGAATACTTCGGCGCCCTGATCAGCAAACTGCCGGACCTCATCTGGAAAAATGGATTCGTAGCAGATAAAGACGCCCGGGTGCTGCTCTGCGCCTTCCAGCGGCCTGCGCGAGGTGCCGCGCTGAAACTCACCGACTTCCCGGGTCAAGCCTCCTGCGAATGAAAACAAGGTCGGAAATGGGAGGAACTCGCCGAAGGGCACGAGATGGATTTTGTCGTAGCGCGCAATCCACTCGCCCGTGGGGCTGACCCAGGCGGCAGAGTTGAACACTGGGCCTGTCTGCCCACGCGTTGACGCCGTTCCGATCGCCCCTGCTATCGTCCAAGTCTTGTTCGTGCGAGCCATTTCGCTCAACGCGTCGCGGAATCGCGTGTCGTTGGTGAAGAATGGTGCGGGCGACTCCGGCCAGACGACAAGATCGACTTTCGCGGCCGAGTTACTAGCCGCGGACTTCACCGTGAGTTCCGTCAATTCATTCAAGGTTTGCTGCAGAGACGCCGGCGTCCATTCGGCTGAGACCGAGATATTCTGCTGTACGAGGAGCGCCGCGCGATCTGGCTTCGTGGGAGGAGCCTCGATCAGCCTCCCCGCCTGAAGAACGGCTGCCGCCGCCAGGGCCGCTGCCAGCAGGGCACCGCGCTTTTCTCGCGGAACCAGGAATGCCGCGGCCAGCGCGACGTTCACGAGCAGGATCTCAAATGAAATGCCGTAGACGCCCGTTGATCCGGCGATGCGGCTGAGAGCGACGTTGTCCACCTGCGAGATCCCGAGCAGGAGCCATGGGAAGCCTGTGATCCGCGTGCGCGCTAGTTCCACGGCGACCCATAGAAACGGAGCCATCACCAGCGGACGGCGGAAATCGCGTCCTGAGCCCGCCAGCAGGCCGACTAGCAGGCCGAACAAGCCGTGATAGAGGCCGAGATAGCAGCAGAAGAGAAAAAGAGCGAGCAGCGCCTCGGGGCCGCTCAGGCCGCCATACAGGCGCATGGTGTCGTAGATCCAGTAACACGTGCCCGCGTACCAGAGCATTCCGCACGCGTAGCCAAGAAGAAATCCCTGGCCGGGCGTGACTGGCCGCAGTCTCACGGAACCAGCAATCTCGAGTTCGCCCGCCGGACGCGCGCGCAGTAGAGCCACAATCAGCGGAGCCAGGGCGAACCAGGACAGCACATAGACGCCGGGAAGAGGAAAGATGATGACCTGCAGGATGGCCGAGAACACGACCAGGAGCCAGGCGCTGAGGTGGATTTGGCGCACGGGCAAGGATAACAAAAGGAAGCTGTCAGCTATCAGCTGTCAGCTTTCAGCTTCGGAGTCTCCGCAGTTCGTGCCAGAAGGCTTGAGCGGACGAACTCTGCAATCGCTGGAGTGACGTACGGCGGCGGCGTGATGCGGAATATGGGGCGCTCGGCTACCGGCTTCAGGGAAATCGCCTGCCACGCTGGGCCGTCAGGCGCTTCGTGCAGGATTACGGCGCTGGCGCGGTCCAGAAATTCCCGGGCTGAATTCTTGAAATCTTCGGTCGAGGGATCGAGGACCGTCAGGTATAGGTCTGGACGCAGGAACTTCAAGATGCTGTTCGATTCAATGATCACGTTTCCTGCGCCTTCCAGGCGTTGGCGCAATGTGGGCATCGCTTCGGCCAAACGGCCTTGCTCGGTCCGGGCCCATAGTGCCTGCACCGCACCTGCCACCAGAAACCTCGAGGTATCCGATTCGCCGGAGCGGTCGTGCTCTTCGGAAATCGCCCAGGAGTGGTCGGCGGTCGCGCAGTCGCAGGCTTCGCCGTTCGCGGAGCAAATGCCATGACCATATTGCGTAATCTTCACTGCGGTCCATTCGAAGTCACGCAGAGCCGAGATGAGTCCCGCGACCACGCTGGTCTTGCCCACGCTGCGCGAATGCCCCCCGATGATGACGATGGCCACACCTAGTCCTTTTTCGCCAGCCGCGCCAGCGTTGCCAACTGCTTCAGATATTGCCGCAACGGCTGCGCTGGAGTTCCCCAGAATGCTACGCCCTTGCCCCGCAGGACTTTGTTCGGCAGAACGCCGCCCTGGCCACCGAGCATAACGCCCTCTTCAATGCGCGCGTGCTCACCAATGCCGACCTGACCTCCGAGCACCACGCCATTCTCGATCACAATGCTTCCCGACAGGCCGGTCTGCGCGGCGATCACAACGTCTTCGCCAATCTGGCAGTTGTGTCCGATGTGGACCAGATTGTCGATTTTCGTTCCGCGGCGGATCCGGGTTTCGTCGAGAGCCCCGCGATCGATGGTTGTATTCGCTCCGATCTCGACGTCATCTTCGATGACGAGGCGTCCGACTTGCGGGAATTTCTCGTAGTGTCCGGTCTTACGGTCACGCACATACCCGAAGCCGTCGCTGCCGAGGACCGCGCCCGCATGGACAATCACTCGGTGGCCCAGAATGGTGCCCGGATAAATCGTGACGTTGGGATAAATTTCGCAGTCGTGCCCAATTCTGACACCAGCACCGATGGTGGAACCCGCACCGATTCGGGTATTTGACTCAATCATTACCTGCTCGGAGACCACGGCCTGTTCTTCCACAGCAACCCCGCGCGCGAGCACCACGGAAGAATGAACCACGGCGGTCGAGTGCACAATCACCTGCCGCGGAGGACCGTCGAGCGCCGATCCATCGCGTAACAATCGTGCAGCGCGGGCGAACGCAAGTTTGGGATGATCGCTGATCAGGATTGGCCGCGTGTCGTGCACCGAGGCGGCGAACTCTCCGGCAATGACCGCACCCGCCCGCGACTGCAGAGCCGCAGCCAGGTGTTTCTCATCCTCCACGAAAACAAGATCCTGTGGGGTGGCCGATTCCATGCTGGCCACGGCGCCCATTTCGGCGTGTCCGTCGCCAATCAACCGGGCTCCGACTGCCTCAGCGATCTGTTGCAGAGAGCGCTTCATGGCTTTCACTGTATAGCAGCGAGGTCAGAGGAAGGAAGAGTGGAGCGCGGGAAAGAAACAGCGCGAAGGATTCGCCATGAGACCCTCACCGAGCAGGATTCTAAGGAATCGTGCAGGTAGCTGTGCCCTGGCACATGATGAAGGTGCCGCTGCCCACGCAACTGGGGTCGCCTTGGCCGCCGGTCAAAGTCCATGCTCCAACAGCCACGCCATCGCTCAGAGTCCCAGTGGTCGTCGTCGTGCCATTGGACGTGCCAGTGAGGCCGCCTTCGGGACTGGTTAGCGTAAGAATATTGCCCGCCGGTATGGCGGACGTCACGGTATAAGTCAGCGAACCTGTGACCTGATCCGTTCCGACATTCGTGGTGAATGAGGCGGTTCCGGCTTCGGTACTGCCTTTGACACCATTGGCAAAGCAGGCCCCCGCATTGAAGAAACTGAAGCTTGTAATATCAAGCTGCCCAATGTTAACGACATTGAAGGCAGTCACAAACCCCAATTTGCTGGCCTCGCCTGTGCCTCCAATCAGTTGGGCTTCCCAAAATCCGGACGCAGACGTACCCACGACATTTGGAGCGGGGCCCGTGCCGCAACCGCTAACCGCGAGTGCCAGCGCCAGCAGCGTCAGAAATGCAAGCTTCTTCATGTACCGTCCTTGAGAATTAAGGTCCCCTATGAGAATAGAGAGATGCGGGCAGATGCGTCAATGGATGTAAGGGGAACACCGCCCAAGAAGAAACTCCACGGGCGCCACCGCTTACGCGCAGCGTGCCGGCGACCTTCGCCCCCGACTATCGCGGCATTGGCGCCAAAACGGTAAGCTGCGCCTAACGGGCGGCACCGGATTCATGGTAAATGTCCCGTTGCCGGTGCAGTTCGCGGTCGCTCCGGTCACGGTCCATGTCCCGGTGATGGTCCCGCCGCTCAAGGTGCCGTCCAGGGTAAGGGTATTCACCTCTACCCCTGTGGACATCATGACATAGTGAAATTTCCCTGATACCTGGCCATTGAAATTCCCCATGAGCGTGAATGAGCCGCTCTCGGTCGAACTGCTAAACGAGCAGGGCGAATTGTCCAAGGTTAGGGTAAAGCTGGTCGTCCCCAAAGACCCGTCGGCATTCACGGTCAAATGCGTCATAAAGGCGAATGTGTTGACCGATGACGAGTTCGACAGGGCTGCGGACCACGTGCCATTGATATTGGCATTCGTAGTAGTTGAATTCGACCCGCAGCCGGAGAAGATGGGGGTGATGCCTAACAACCCTACGGTGACAAGTTTACTCATGAGTGACAGCTCCTTTCTCCAGGACCCCGAAGCGGCATGTTAATGAGGATGCCGCTAACGCCCGCCAAGGATGCCAGGATACGGCTGGCCCCTTTCATAACAAGGAACCCGAGCCTGGTGCAAAGGTTTCAGCTGAGCTGCAAGTGATAGAGCAATCGTGGTTTTCTTGCTTTGCTTGCGTAGCTGGGCTTCCGAAGGTGCTGGAGAAAATCCCGCCGACAAGCTTGATCTTCACCTCGAGGTGCGACGGGAAGGCCCTGCCAGACCCAGGATCAGCAACGCAATGGAAACGCCCAACAGAAAGCCGCTGGCGAAATGAGCGATGTTGCCATTGAGCCAGAGCCTCACGAGAAGGCCCAGGGACAACGCTAATATCCCCGCTGCGGTAGACAAACTACTCCTGCTGCGAGTCATGCTTCCTCCAAGGAGTCACTGCCTTGTGGAGGGGCGCGAGGGAGTTCAACTCCCTTCAGGCCCCTCGCTTCGTTTTCAAGTCGGCCAGCAACTGCTCGATGCGGTCTTCTTTTTCGAGCGCCGCCAGGCGGTCGTCGAGGTTGTCGCCGGCGATTTCCGACTTCGCCTGGCTCACGGCCTCCGAATGCGCCACTTTGCGCTTCATGCGGTCGAACGCAGCGGCCTTGGAGCCGTCGCCCGACGCCATGCGCGCGTCACTAGCCTTGCCCACGGCTCGGGCACGGCGATGCTGCGCGATGAGCACATCGGACTTAGCCTGCGCTTCCGTCAGTTTCTGCTCCAGTTGACGCAAGGCGGACTTCAGATTTTCCACCTGCGCCTTCTGGTCCGAGACCTGCTGCGTGAAGTTTTCGCAGAGTTCGCGATAGCTCTCCACGCGCAGCAACGAGGCGCGCGCCAGGTCGTCTTCTTTTTTGTCGACGGCAAGTTCGGCCTTGCGCATCCATTCGGCCACTTTGCTCTCGTTTTCTTTCTGCTTGCCTTCGAGCAGGTGCTGGTCGGCGATGGCGATCGCCACCTGCGTTTTGACCTGCAGAAGCTGGTTCTGCATGTCGAGGATGACTTGCTTGATCATTTTTTCCGGCTCCTCGGCCTTGTCGATCAGGTCGTTGAGGTTGGCCCGGACTAGTGTCGAAACGCGCTCCAGTAGTGCCATATCGAACCCCCTTTTAGCTTCTAGCTGCTAGCTCCTAGTTTTCAGCCAACCCTTTCGAGTTGGGTCTGTCAGTTTCTCTTCGTTGCATCGGGCACGGCGGAGAACCTTCCCCGCGCCACTCCGGTTCCGATTAAGATTCCGATCACGGCGACTCCGACCGCAGTCGTGATGCTGAGAACGCCCACGATCACGCCGATCGCAGCTCCGATCGCGGGCGCCAGCACAATTGCGGTTCCGATCTTTCTGTTTGTCGTCATACCTGCCTCCTCAGTTCATGCGCTCGGTGGATCTGCGCGCACTGCGGACAGTGCGTTGGCTTGCCGCGAAACGAAGCGCCGATCAGCACTCCGATTGCGACGCCGATGACCAGCCATACGCCCATGTTTCCAGCCAGCACACCGAACACCGCGCCCAACAAAGCTCCCAGTGCGATACCCAATCCCGCATATTTGGATTTGTGCGTCATAACCGTGCTCCTGAAGCTGCCGAGCTTCGCTCGGCGGCCGGGTCTGAAACCCGGCCCCACACAAGCACCGCATCAGGCGGGAACGAGCCCCGGCTCGTTCCCGCACCCCTCGCTAGGCCTTCGGCGCATCGCCCGATTTGGGGGCTTTGTCGCCGATCAGCCTTATCTTGCTCATCAGCTCTGACAGAGGCATACCCGAGAGCGTCTCAAATAGCGCCGGCACTTGCGCCGCCATCTTGGTGATGTCGCCCGTGACCTTGCTCATGCCCGCTCCGTCGCCGTTCCCGGTGGAGACGATGGTGATCTTGTCGACATTCGCCAGCGGAGCGGCCAAGGCCTTCACGATCTCCGGCATGCTGGCGAACAGCCGGTCGATGACTGCCGCCTGGTTGTATTCCTGGAACGCCGCGGCCTTCACGTTCATCGCGCGGGCTTCGGCATCACCTTTCTTGAAGATGATTTCGGCTTCGGCTTCGCCTTGCGCGCGAATCGAGGATGCGTGGCCTTCGGCTTCCGCGATCAAGCGCTGCTTTTCAGCCGCAGCCAGAGTCTCGATCCGCTGACGCTCGATCTCGGCCCCTTTCAACACGGTCGCGATCAGTTCCTTCTCGCGGCGGTTGATTTCCGCTTCCTGCACTTTGACCTGTTGTTCTTTCTCGATCTGCTGCACCTTCACCTGCTCAGCAACGACCTGCTGCTGCATGATATTGGTCTGGATGTCATAGGCCTTATCGGCTTGCGCCTGCTGGCGTTTGGTAACTTCCAGGTACTGAGCCTTCTTGATTTCCAGATCGCGCTGCGATTCCGCCTGCTTGGCCAACGACAACGTCTCCGCGAGCACGCGTTCCTGATCAGCCTGTGCCTTGGCGACAGCCGATTCCCGCTGCGCCAGTGCACGCTTGATGGCCGTATCGCGGTCGGCTTCCGCCGTGGCAACATCGGCATCGCGCTTGATGCGCGCTACGTCGGGCTTGCCCATGTTGGTGATGTATTCGTTCTTGTCGCGAACTTCTTTGATGGTGAACGAGATCACTTCCAAACCCATCTTGTTCATATCTTCCGCGCACGTGCCGCGCATGCGGTCGGAAACCATTTCCGGCTGCTTCACAATTTCTTCCACGGTGAGCTGGCCGATGATGCCGCGTAGGTGGCCTTCCATCACGAGACGAATCAATCCTTCGCGCTCCTGATCTGACTTGGTCAGGAACTGCTCGGCCGCCGTCAGCACCGACTCGCGATCGGACTTCACCTTGATCTGCGCCACGGCTTCCACCGTCACCGCAACGCCTTGCTTGGTGTACAAATCCTGCTGCGGTGCCACGTCGAACGACATGAGTTCCAGGGAGAGGTCGCGGCAGACCTGCACCATGGGCAGTACCAGCGTGCCGTGGCCCTGCACCACGCGCGTTCCGCCCAGGCCGTACACGATGAGAGCTTCGTGCGGCCCTGCCTTGCGATAGAGCCTGGCCATTCCGCTCATCAGGAAGAGAATGACCATCACTCCCAACCCGACGAAGATCCAAATCTCCACCACGTTTGAAATCCCACTGAACATAACGCCTCCTGTTACGAATGCAGTGTTAGAAACTTCGGTTCGCTT
The DNA here is from genome assembly GCA_003166855.1 of Acidobacteriaceae bacterium. Taxonomy (GTDB): domain Bacteria; phylum Acidobacteriota; class Terriglobia; order Terriglobales; family Acidobacteriaceae; genus Sulfotelmatobacter. The sequence continues at coordinate 12,310 of PMUM01000113.1, forward strand.
GAGTCATGTACCGCTGGGGAGTCTGGGCCCATCAACTCGGAATGGGCTGGCGGCGCGTTCAGATTCCACTCGACGATCGAGTGATTTCCGAACCACACAAAACCGATCACTACGTAAAAGAGGACAAGGAGCGGCCACGCTGCCGCCGGCTTCAGTGCGTGCGCGATCAACAATCCGACCGTGGACACAACCAGCATGAAAACCATGATGCCCAGTCCCAGTTCC
>PMUM01000303.1 GCA_003166855.1 Acidobacteriaceae bacterium
CGTGGGCTACGCCAAGGCCGCCTACGGATCGGTGCAGCTCTCAAGCTTCTGGGCTTTGGTCCTGAATCCCTGGGCTTGGTGGCAGTATGCCCACAATATGTCGGGCGCCGTGATTACCGGCGCGTTCGTCATGACCTCGGTGGGCGCGTTCTACCTGCTGTCGGGCAAGTTTGAAGAGTACGGCCGCATCTTTGTTCGCGTGGGAGTGGTGGCGGGCCTGATCTTCAGCGTCCTGCAGCTGTTTCCTACCGGAGACGGCCAGGGCCGCATGATTGCCGAGAATCAACCGGTCACGCTAGCCGCAATGGAAGCATTGTTCGAAACGCAGCCGGGCGCGCCGTTGGTGCTGATCGGACAGCCTAACGTCGATCAGCACAAGATCGACAATCCACTGGTGATTCCCAACGCGCTCAGCTTCCTGACTTATCGCGCATGGAAAGCCGAGGTGAAGGGCCTGAACGCCTTCCCCGAAGATCAGTGGCCATCGAACATCGCGCTGCTCTATTTCAGCTACCACATCATGGTCGGCCTCGGGACAATCTTCATTGCAATCTCAGTGGTGGCGGCATTCCTGTTGTGGCGCGGCAAGCTGTTTTCCAGCCCCTGGATGCTGTGGATCCTGCTGCTGGCCCTGCCGTTCCCGTACATCGCAAATACCGCCGGATGGATGACGGCAGAAATCGGACGGCAGCCCTGGCTGGTCTACTCCCTGATGCGCACAGCCGACGGCTATTCAAAAACAGTCTCAGCAGGGAACGGCATGTTCACCCTGCTGGGATTCATGGGCATGTACACAGTACTCGGCATCCTGTTCCTGTTCCTGGTCCGCCGCGAAATCGAACAAGGCCCAGAAGCCGAAACAGGATCACATTAGTAGCGCCGGCGTCCCGCCGCCACACGCAGTAAGCGAGGCGCATGCCGACGAGGTTTGATGTCGACATACGTCAGAAGTGGTTTCGCGACGGGCACAGCTTCAGCCGTCGAGGCAAGGCAAGAACGGGAAGGGCCAGCTTCAGCCTACCGAGACGAGGCAGAAACAGGAAGGGCGCAGCCTCGGGCGTGGAGGCAAGTCGGTAACGTGAAAGGGCACGGCTTCAGCCGTGCCATCAAGGCTAGCAATAAAGGGCTTTAGCCCCCGCGGGCAAACGAGGATTACGATGGCAACCCTTTGGTTCATGATCGTCGCAGTAATGGTGGCAGCATACGTGGTGCTGGATGGCTTTGACCTTGGCGCCGGTGTGATCTACCTCGGCGCCGCCCGCACGCCCGACGAGCGCCGCACCATTATGCGCGCCATCGGCCCCGTATGGGACGGCAACGAAGTCTGGCTGCTTGCCGCCGGAGGCACGCTCTACTTCGCCTTTCCGCTGCTCTACGCCTCCAGCTTCAGCGGCTTCTACCTGCCGCTCATGATCGTCCTCTGGCTGCTGATGCTGCGCGGCATCGGCATCGAACTGCGCGCGCACATGAAGAATCCCGTCTGGCTGGGATTCTTCGACACAATCTTTTGCGTCTCCAGCCTGCTGCTGACGATCTTCTTCGGCGCGGCCCTGGGCAATGTTGTCCGCGGTGTTCCTCTCGGTCCCGACGAGTTCTTCTTCGAGCCGCTCTGGACCAACTTCCGTGTGAACCAAGGGATCGCCGGTACGAACAACGGGATCCTCGACTGGTACACGGTTCTCACCGGAGTGATCGCGCTGGTCACGCTAACCGCGCACGGGTCGTTGTACGTCACCGTGAAGACCGAAGGCGACTTAAACCGCCGGGCCCGTGCCGTAGCGCTGTGGGCATGGCCGGTCCAACTGCTTCTGACCGTCGTCGGATTAGTGGCGACCGTCTCCATCCGTCCTGGAGTGCTAGAGAACTACAAGCACCATGCGATCGGATTCCTGATCCCTGTCCTCGTATTCGGCAGCCTCGCCGTCATGATGCACGGCATTCTTAAGCACGCCGAGAAAATGGCCTTCGTCGCCTCGGCGTTGTACATCGTTGGCATGCTAGTAGGCGCGGCCTTCGCCCTCTATCCCGTGGTCCTGCCGGCCAGCACCGATCCCGCTCTGAACCTCACCATCTACAACACCGCCGCTGGAGAGCACGGCCTGGCGGTCGGCTTCACTTGGTGGATCCTCGGCATGATCCTAGCCCTCGGCTACTTCACCCTGTTATTCCGCATGTTCAAGGGCAAAGTGCGCCTGGAAGGCGAAGGCTATTGAAAAATGACGCCACGGATCTCACGGATCATCACGGATCAAAATCAATCAAGCTATTGATTTATCCGTGATGATCCGTCAAATCCGTGGCGATCTTAGACGATGGCCAAACTCCGCTCTGGCCAGCCACCGCCTGTATAATCGATCTTTGGGGTTCTGCCTCACCTTCAATTTCGCAATCCCTATCTGGAGTGTGATCCTTTGAACGCACATATGCCGCATCAGCATGGACAGGGTCCGNNTCGGGAAAGGGCGGCGTGGGCAAGACCACGCTGTCGGTGAACCTGGCCGTCGCTCTCGTCAAGATGGGACACAAAGTCGGCCTGCTCGATGCGGACGTCTACGGCCCCAACGTCCCGCTCATGCTGGGTGTCAACTCCCAGCCGCGCATGGTTGGCGAGAATCGCATTGAACCGATTCAGGCATTTGGCCTGAAAGTGATTTCTGTCGGATTCCTCAATCCCGGCGACAAGCCCATCATCTGGCGCGGCCCTATGCTGCACCAGATCGTGCGCCAGTTCCTGGGCCTGGTCGAGTGGGGACAACTCGACTACCTCATCGTCGATCTGCCACCCGGCACGGGCGACATCGCGCTCTCGCTGGTGCAGACCGTCCCGCTGACGGGCGCCGTGGTGGTTTCGACTCCTTCGGACGTTTCCCTGCAGGACGCGCGCAAAGCCATCGAAATGTTTCGTCAGATGAAGGTGGACGTCGTGGGCGTGGTCGAGAACATGAGCTATTTCACCTGCCCGCACTGCCAGCACGAAGTGGACATCTTCTCCCGCGGTGGCGCCGAAAAAATGGCAGCTCAGTTCGGCGTGCCGTTCCTGGGAAACATCGCGCTCGATCCGGAAGTGCGCAAGTCCGGCGATGGCGGCACACCGGTTGTTCTGGAAGGCGAAAACTCGCCGCACGCCAAGTCGATCTACGAATTCGCGAAGAACGTAGCCATGCGCACAGCGGAGATCAAGGCAAACGCCCCGGCTAGCGTGATCCAGATCCAGTAGGTCCGGCACCGCGCCCAATGTCTTGTCATCCTGAGCGGCGCTTTTTGCCGCGAAGGATCTATGCAACTTGCCGGGGAGTGCATAGATCCTTCGCAGCCAAAACCGCTGCTCAGGATGACAAGGGTGTCAGCGTTTGAACCGCTCCAGCCGCCAGATCGCCTCCGGCTCGCGCTCCTTCAAAATCATCTCCGCCACCATCTCCCCGACCGCAGGCCCGTGCTTGAACCCGTGCCCCGAGCCTCCACCCACAATCCACGCATTAGCCGCCACCGGATGCCGGTCGATGATGAAGTGACTGTCGGGAGTTTGCTCGTACTGGCAGACGCGAGTCTCGACTAGAGGCGCATCTTTCAGGGCAGGGAAGCGGAAACCAACATATTCGCGAATGTCTCTTAGCGTTTCCGGACTCACGACGCGCTCGCCGTTGGTGGGATCGAAGGCCGGCCCACGCGTGTCGTCGGCGATCTTGAACCCGCGGCGGTCACTTCCTGGGATGCCGTAAAAGAAGTGATCGCGATGATCGCCCCAGACGGGCAGATGCGCGTCGCTGAACCTATCATCCCCCGCAGGCGTGCCAAAGAAAAAAATGTCCTGCTTGGTGGCCTGCACCAGATCGCCGACGGCCTGCGGGAACAGCTTCCCCAGCCACGGTCCGCAGGCGAAGACATAATAGTCAGCCTTGAGGTGAGAACCGTCGGAGAGCGCGAGGCTGTGCAGAGGCCCGCTTTCCAAGACATCGGCGGGCACGGTCGCCAGCCGGTACTTGCCGCCCGCCTCTACGAACGCGTCCACGACCGCCTGGCAACTCGCGCGCGCATCCAGATATCCGCACTCCGGCTCGAAAATTCCCCACTCAATTCCTTCAAAGTTAATCTGCGGCCAGCGCTTCCGCATCTGCGCGGATGACAGTTCCCGAAACTTGATCTTCGCCGCGCGCAGCGCCTCGACCGACCCGCTTTCGAACGCGTCGTCGTGCCCCGAAGCCATCCACAGCACGCCGGTGCAATGCAGAAATTGCCGCTTCCACCGCCGCTCGTACTTCGCCCAGAGCTTGAGCGCGCGGGCCGCCATCTCCGTGTAAGGCTGATCGGGTCCGTAGGTCCCGCGACTCCCCCGCGTCTCCCCGCCCCACGACCACCAA
>PMUM01000274.1 GCA_003166855.1 Acidobacteriaceae bacterium
GGGCGTGGTCGTGGCCGGCCAACCGGCGCGTGCTTTACAACCGGGCTTCTTGCGACACCTCGGGAAAGCCGTGGGACCCGGATCGCAAACAGATATGGTGGAGCGAATCGGCGGGAAAGTGGGTCGGCAACGATGTACCCGACTTCAAGCCTGACTCCAATCCCAAAGATCACATGGGGCCCTTCATCATGAATCCAGAAGGCATAGGCCGATTATTCGCTCCAATCGGTTTGCTGGCGGACGGCCCATTCCCCGAACATTACGAACCGATTGAAAGCCCGGTCAAAAATCTGCTGCATCCCGATCAGTCGAATAATCCGCTCGTGAAGAAGTTCAATACTCCTTTCGACAAGTTTGGATCGCCCGAGGAATACAGCATCGTCTGCACCACTTACCGGCTGACCGAGCAATATCACTACTGGACGAAAAATAACCCGATGAATGTGCAGCTCATTCCGGAGCCGTTCGTGGAAATTCCGGTGGAACTGGCGGACGAAAAAGGAATTCGCGGAACGGACAAGATCAAGGTCATCAGCGCACGTGGAACCTACATTGCGAAGGCCTTTGTCACTCGCCGCCTGAAACCGATGATGATTGACGGCAAGAAGGTGTATCAGATCGGGTTACCGATTCACCAGGGTTTCCGCGGCATCGACGAAGATGAAGGAAGAAATGCGCGGACTCCGGCAAATCTGCTGACCCCCGCAGTCACCGACCCGAATGCCCACACCCCTGAATCCAAGGGCTTCTTAGTGAAAGTCGAGAAGGCGTAGGGAGCGACCATGAGTCAGGCGGCAACAGAGCTAATCCGAATTTCCGGTCACGCGGGGGTCGTTCCCGGTAAAGGTCTGAACCGTGAATTCCAGGTCTGCAAGCTGGTCGACACGACAACGTGCATTGGCTGCAAAGCATGCGAAGTGGCCTGCTTGGAATGGAACGGATACACGTTCAGCGAAACCACCTTCGATAACACTTACCAGACAATGCCGGAGACGGCATGGAATTACTGGAACCTGATCAAATTCAACGAGCATGAGCGCGCCGATGGCACCATGATGCTGCTCATGCGCAAAGACCAATGCATGCATTGCGCAGACCCGGGCTGCCTCGCGGCCTGCCCTGCGGACGCAGCCATCGTCCAGTATGCCAACGGCATCGTCGATTTCCAGGAGGCAAACTGCATCGGTTGTGGGTATTGCATGACCGGTTGCCCGTTCAACATTCCGAAATTCGATCCTCCATCGCGCAAAGTCTTTAAGTGCACACTTTGCAACGACCGCGTGTCGGTGGGACTCGAACCCGCCTGCATCAAGGCCTGCCCCACGGGCTGCCTGCATTTTGGGACGAAGTCGGAGATGAAGGAATTGGCGGAGACTCGCGCAGCGCAGCTTCGCGATAATTCCGGATTCCAGGATGCGGGAGTTTACGATCCAGCCGGAGTGGGCGGAACCCACGTCATCTACGTCCTGCACGATGCGAAGAATCCCGAGTTGTACGGCGGACTTCCGAAGGATCCGCGCATCCCTCTGTCGGTGCGGCTATGGAAAGGGCCGCTGAAATGGATTGGGAACTTTGGGATTATCTTCGGGGCGGTCGGCGTTTTCATTCATTATTTGCGATTCGGCCCTAAGGTCGTAAAGGAAGACGAGCAGGAGTCTCACGGAGGAACCCAATGAGTAGCGAACCTTATCTCCTGCCAAATGGACGCGTGCTGCGCTATTCGTTCCGCGAGCGGCTCGTGCATTGGTTGGCGGGCATCTCCTACGTATACCTCCTGCTGACGGGTCTGGCCTTCTGGAGCCCCTGGCTGTTTTGGATCGCCGTCATCCTCGGTGGAGCAACGATTTCGCGCGAGTTACATCCTTGGTTTGGCCTCATATTCATCGTCGGGGTCTCGTTGATGTACACCATGTGGCACCGGCAGATGAAGGAAACACCTGCCGACAAGGCCTGGTGGGCGGCCATCGGACATTACATTCGCAACGAAGACGATCAGATTCCTTCCGCCGACCGCTTCAACCCTGGCCAGAAGTTGCTGTTCTGGGGCTTCTTTTGGAACGGCATCGTGCTTTTACTTTCCGGGTTGATTCTCTGGCTCCCCCAGTACATTCCCTGGAGCTTGCGTTTCCTGCGTCTCGCCGCCGTTTTCGTACACCCAGTCTGCGCGCTCGCCACCATCGCACTTTTTATCATCCACGTCTATATGGGCACTGCGATGGAACGCGGCGCTTTTGGCTCCGTCATTCGCGGCGACGTGTCGCGTGCCTGGGCCAAGAAGCACCACGACACGTGGTATGAGCAACTCCTCCGCAACTCGGCTGCACGAAAGTGAACGATGCGAAATGGGATCGCCGCATTCGCCGCGCCAACGAACTAGCCTCGTCTTACCCATTCTCCGCCGAAGGGCTGCGTTACTATGCCCGCGTTGCAACATTTCAGAAGGGCGTTTACCGCGAAATCCAGAACGCTCTCGCGGATTCGCCGAGGATTTCTGCTGATCGCCCTCTGAGAGATGAAATAGATTTTTTTCTCCTTCTCCCAAAGTTTCCGGGATTTCTATCGGTAATTCAGAAGATCGCGCCAGCGCCGCTGGCCCAGGCCGCCGCCACTTTGGCGATGAAGGGATCAGCGGCATGGCAGCACGCGATTGAAGACTTCTGGTGCAGCGATCTGGATTTGACTTCTGGCGAGGATGACGCCGAACATGCCCAGTCCAACGATCAGCGCGCTGCAACTTGTTCCGATCGGGTGCTCGCGTGGATATTTCTTCAACCCTACGCTGAATATCTAGCGGATCACCGCCAAGCCGCGGTTGTGGACGGAACTCCATCGACGTGCCCGCTTTGCGGCGGCAAGCCTGCCGTCGGCGTATTGCGGAGTGAAGGGGACGGCGCGAAAAAGTCACTGATTTGCATGCTCTGCGCCCACGAGTGGGCTTTTCGAAGAATTTATTGTCCGGCGTGCGGAGAAGAACGAGAGCCGCAGATGGCATATTATTCAGCGCCCGAGATCGCGCACGTCCGCGTGGACGTCTGCGACACCTGCCACACCTATCTGAAAAGTATCGACTTGACGAAAACGGGGCTGGCAGTTGCCGTTGTCGATGAGTTGGCAACAATGCCTTTAGACCTGTGGGCGCGCGAACACGGCTACGAGAAACTGCAAATCAATCTGCTGGGAACCTGACCAAACGTTCTGGAAGCCGGCGGATCTGGCTCACCATGTTTGCCGCCATTCTCGCTTGATTCGTCCGCCTGGAAAACACGAGGGTCGACAGATATGTTCTGGACAAATTTCAGAGATCCGGAACTTACGAATGCATTTCTCGACATATTCCTCTCCCTGTACCTAGCGGTTTGTGCGCCGCAAGGCGGCGGTCGCTAAACACCATGGCGGTCCCTGGTTCTCACGCAATCTGGGAAAACTCCACTCGCTGATCACACAATTGACCGCACGACCCCACCATCCACACGCAAGGCTGCCCCATTTGTCGCCGAGGAGAGTGAGCTACACATAAACGTCACCAGCGCAGCAACTTCCTCCGGCTTCGCGAAGCGTTTCAACAGCGATGTGGGGCGCATGGCGCGAAAGAACTCGCGTTCGACCGCTGCGGCGTCAGTCTTCTGCTCCACCCCAAGCTCATGGACGAACCTTTCCACCCTTCCGATGCGGTCGGTCCCGGCAGCACCGAGTTGACGGTTACGTTTGTCCCTGCCGTTGTCTCGGCCAGGCCGCGCGCGACTGCGAGTTGCGCGGTCTTGGTCATTCCGTAGTGAATCATCTCAGCCGGAATCTGCAACGCACTCTCGCTCGAAATAAACACAACCCGCCCTCAATTGCGCTTTTTCATTCCCGCCAGGTAGTGGCGACTGAGTCTTACTCCACTCAGGACGTTGACTTCGAAAAAACGCTTCCAGTCATCGTCATCGATCTGCTCAAACGGTTTTACCTCAAAGATTCCCGCGTTATTCACCAGAATATCCGTGTCTGGAAAGCGGCGCGTGAGCTTGTCCGTTCCCCCAACTGCTCCGACATCTGCGGCTACACCTTCCACCTTGCCTCGAACGCCAGATGCCCGAAGCTTGTTGACCGCCTCGTTGACCCGCTGTTCCGTCCTCCCGTTTACGACAACTGAAGCGCCTTCTTTCGCAAGAGCTTTGGCGATCGCGAAACCGATCCCCAACGGCGACATTTTCCTGGCCGAAAGCAGCAGCGGAAAAATCCGAGTGTTCCGTGGAATTACCGCTGGTGGCAAACCAGAACACGTTGAACTTTTCGCGACGGGTCTCAACAAACCCTATGGCATCGCGTTCTACCCTCCCGGCGACAATCCTCAATGGATCTACATAGGCGACACCGACGCAGTCGTCAGGTTTCCGTATCGAGATGGAGATTTGAAAGCAAGCGCGACGGCACAGCACATTGTCGACCTTCCCCACGGCACCGGTCACTGGACCCGCGACGTGCGATTCACATCTGACGGCAGGAAGATGTTCGTCGCAGTCGGATCAGCGTCGAATGTCGACGACCCTGATACCACGCCCGATGAGAAGAATCGAGCCGACATCCTAGAGTTCAATCCCGATGGCTCTGGGATGCGAGTGTACGCATATGGGATCCGCAATGCAGGCGGCGGGCTGGCAATAAATCCCACGACGGGAGAGTTGTGGTGCTCGGTGAACGAACGCGATGGCTTGGGTGACGACCTTGTCCCCGATTACATCACGCATGTTGACGAAGGCGGTTTCGATGGCTGGCCATGGTGGTACATCGGCAGCCATCAGGACGGAGAAATTCATCTTGTGCTCAGAATGGCGTGCGGCTGCCCGAGAATCTTCTTGATCGCATAGGCGTTCCTGGGATCCTGGTCAAAGGCAAAGTGCTCGACGCCGATGGGATGCGCGCGCTGGCAGTTGCGGGGTTGGCGCCGTGAGCGTCAGCGTGACAACAAGTTCACATTCACGATGTCGGCGCGAGGTCCACGCGTATTTGTTCGGCCACAGTTTCCGCACAGGCCGGGGCTTTCGAGGTTCCTCGATAGCTTCGATCGTCGTCATTTCACCTCCTGGGGGGCGTGATGTCAGCGATGAATCACGCCGAAGTGCCTGTCGAAATGCGGACACTTGCCGGGAGATTGAGTCGAGCGAGGGACACTCAGGCTAGTAATTTTAATCTCTGGCTCGAACCCAACCCTGATTTTCCACCACTTCCAACAATTTTGCTGAGGGTTTAAGTTGGCATGCCAAGTGCCCTTACCCCAGTCGAAACCTGCTTCGATCCTAGATTGGATATTGACGCTTATTCGGATTCCTAGGAGGAAAGATATGAAAGCGCTCTTGCTGACTACCGCCGCCATCCTCGTTGTCTCCGCCGTTCTTATCCCACTTGCGACAAGCGCTCCGGCCGCGCCAAAGCCGGCGAGCGCGTCCGGCACCCCACTTGGGCCGGACGACACGTACTTCGTGACTCAAACCTCGCTGGGCACTCCGTTTCAGGTTGATGCTGGCCGGGTTGCCGAAGCCAAGGGCACGACCCAAGCTATCCGGAGCTATGCGGATTTGATGGTGAGTTCACACATCACCGTGAATGACGCGCTGCTGGCGGTTCTGAAAAACAAGGCACCGGTGCCACCTCCAACACTTCTGAAAGCCGCGTACGCCACGACGGTTTCGACCCTCCAGCATGAAAGCGGCTCGACACTTGACGCCGATTACGTTCGGGGACAGGTCAATTACCAGAACGCCAACGCCGCTCTCTATGAATATGAAATTGCCAATGGCACAGATCCTGACCTGAAGGCTTTTGCACGAGAGACTCTGCCCAAGATTCAAGACCATTTGGAGCGTGCCCTAAAGCTGCAAGCTGCTGCGAAGTAAAGCTGGCTGGACCGAAAGAAATCGGGATCGACAATCAAAAAGGGGCGTTATGAGCGACGGGCCGAATTCAAATTCACGCCGAAATTTCCTGAAGTCAAGCCTCATCGTGATTTCAACGGCGACGCTGGCAGCAGAAGCTCCCGCACTGCTGGGGAATCCGCGCGCCGAGGTAACACTTCGTTTTCTGAACGAATCCGAAAGGCGATTTCTGCTGGCCGCCGTGGATCGCCTCATTCCCCCAGACGAACACTGGCCGGGCGCCGCGGAAGCGGGCGTCGTGAATTACATCGAGCTTCAGATGGCGGGGGCTTGGGGTCGTGGCGAAATGCTTTACCGTCACGGACCATTCCGAAAGGGTACTCCCATGCAAGGGTATCAACTCGAGTACACGCCCGCGGAACTCTTCCGCCGATCGATCCTCGCGATCAATGCGCACTTTACGTCTCAGGCAAAGTCCTTCGACCAGTTGCCTGCCGAAGAAAGAGACGCATATCTTTCGAGTCTAGAAAAGGGGGATATCGACCTTGACGGTGTTCCGTCAAACACATTCTTCGATTTCCTCTTGCAGCACACGGTTGAAGGATTCTTCTCCGATCCGATCTATGGCGGCAACAAAAACAAAATCGCCTGGAAGATGATCGGATTCCCCGGCGCGTATGCGGATTACCACGATCTGATCGATAAGCATGGAGTTGAATTTCATCGAGAACCCTTGAGCATCGCCGATGGCCCGGGCTACCGCTCGATGACCTCCGCTACGGGTGGGAAATAGGCCTATGCCGCAAAAGCTAAGAGAGGTTGACGTGGTCGTCATCGGAGTCGGATTCGCCGGCTCCATTCTCGCCAAGGAACTCGCGGCCTCCGGTCTCAAAGTTGTCGGCCTCGAGCGGGGCCACGGCCGCCACAGCGTTCCGGACTTCCAGGCACCTGCGATCCATGACGAACTGAAGTATTCGATCCGCAAGGGAATGATGCAGGACGTGACCCGCGAAGCAATGACCTTCCGCAACCACCACCGGGAGGTCGCTTTGCCGATGCGACAGTGGGAGGCGTTTCTGCCTGGCACGGGCCTCGGCGGGTGTGGAGTTCACTGGAACGGACAGGCTTGGCGATATCAAGAAGCGGATTTCATCTACAAGACACACATCGAACAGCGCTACGGAAAGAAAATCCTGGACCCGGATCTACGAATTCAAGACTGGGGCGTCACCTACCAGGAACTGGAGCCGTACTACGATCGTTTCGAGCATCTCCTCGGCGTTTGTGGCAAGGCCGGAAATTTGAACGGCAAGATCGAACCGGGAGGAAACCCTCTGGAGGCGCCCCGCTCGCGCGAGTATCCCAATCCTCCGATGAAGGAACAATACTCCGGAGCTCTGTTTCGTAAGGCGGCGTTGGAACTGGGGTACCACCCGTTCCTCCAGCCATCCGCCAACACGACGCGCCCGTATACGAATCCCGAGGGATTGACTTTGAATCCCTGCGTCTATTGCGGGTTTTGCGAACGGTATGGTTGCGAGCACTTCGCTAAGGCGAGTCCGCAGACGGTGATCTTGCCGGTGCTCATGAAGAATCCCAATTTCGAGCTGCGCACCGAGTCGCAAGTTCTCCGGATTAACCTGGATAGCACGGGGAAAAAAGCGACGGGCGTCAGTTACATGGACGTGCAAGGGCGAGAATTCGAACAGCCGGCGGGCCTGGTGCTTTTGACCGCGTTCGCATTGAACGACGTCCGCATGTTGTTGCTCTCCGGCATCGGCAAACCGTATGACCCCACGACCGAAGCGGGAGTGGTGGGGCGGAATTACGCCTATCAGACACAGAGTTACGTCCCGACCTTTCTCGGCGAGGACGTTCACTTGAATTCCTACATGGCGGGCGGGGCCAGTGGAACGGTCATCGACGATTTCAGCGTCGACAATTTCGACCACAGTTCCCTCGGATTTATTGGAGGATGCTACGTGCTGTGCGGCAGCACGAACGCCCGCCCGGTCGAATTTCATCCGACGCCTCCCGGGACGCCGCGCTGGGGCAGGAAATGGAAGGACGCCGTGCGGCGGCATTATAACCACACAGCGATTTTCAATTTATCCGGTACGTCGACTGCCATGCGGGGGAACTACCTCGATTTGGATCCGACCTACCGCGACGCGTGGGGGTTGCCGCTCCTGAGAATCACATTTGATTTTCCAGACAACGATGTCCGCATGAGTAGATTCGTCACGCACAAGGCCAGTGAGATCGCCCGGCAGATGGGCGCCAAAATTGTGGTCGATTCTCCGAGAACGGGTCCATTCACGACAACGTCGTATCAGAGCACCCATAACACCGGAGGTGCGGTTATTGGAACCGACCCTTCGACAAGCGTGGTGAATCGCTACTGCCAGAGCTGGGATGTGCCGAATGTGTTCGTGGTGGGAGCCTGCAACTATCCCCAAAATTCCAGCTACAACCCGACAGTTACTCTGGGCGCGCTGATTTATTGGACTGCGGACGCTTTGAAGACCCGTTACCTGAAACGACCTGGACCTCTGGTGTAACCGATGACGAAGACTCACAGCACGGGGCGGACTATGTTTGTACTTGTCGTCGCGGGAGTCATTGTCGCGAGCTACCTGGCCGCGCAGACCTCCATCCCGAATAAACCGACTCCGAATAAGTCGATCTCGAATAAATCACAGATCGGAGCCCAGATTGTGGCACAGGGAACTACAAGAGGCGCGGTTGCCTGTGCTCGCTGTCACGGGTTTGATGGAGCTTCCGACGGGAGCGGCGCATTCCCCAGGTTGGACGGACAATCCGCACAGTACCTGGCCGATCAACTGCGGCACTTTGCTTCCGGCCATCGCCAGAACGCACTCATGCAGCCGATCGCCAAAGGATTGAAGGACGATGAGATCGAAGCTGTCTCGCAATACTACGCGAGTCTTCATACCGTTTCTTTCCCCTCGCGCCCGGTGCCAGAACAGCTCCGTACCCGCGGGGAGCAGGTCGCAGAAGTGGGGGATTTGAGTGTGCGGGTCCAGGCATGCGAGAGCTGCCACGGGCCAAACGGAGAGGGAGAGCCAATTTCCGGCGTACCGTACCTGGGCGGGCAATACAGTCACTACATCAGCGTTCAGATTCAAATGTTTCGCCAGGGCTATCGCAAGAGCCAGCAGATGTTCATTCCCGCTCATAACCTCACCGAACAAGACATCGTTGCGGTCGCGGACTATTTCGAACAAGCGTCTCGTCCAGCAGTGAAGTGAATCATCGGGAGAAAACATGACGGAAGAAGAATTTCATTACACGTCAGCGAGCAAAGCAGAGAGCGTGGCGCCCGGCACCGCTCGCGCTGCGGCCAATGAAGCTCTCAAAGACGGTCCCCGCGGGGCTCTGATTATTGCAGCCAGCGCGGTGGGGCTGCTTCTCTTAGGGTGGCTGTTCTTCTATTTTGTGTTGTTCATGAGCAGGGGGCACGTTGGCTGACCAACTCAATAACGAAGGCGCCGCGGGTCTGATTCCGGAACTAGTCATTGTCAAGACGGAACGACGTTGGTTCCTCGCCATAGCTGCCATGCTCGGCGTGATGCTGGCGGTCATCGTCCTTACCGGCATCGGTCAGATGCTCCATCCCTTAAGCGACGTGGAGACCATCGACCCGGCGACTTTGCACCTGCAGGGGGAGTTCGTCGAGAGCAATCTCGGCTCCGCTGTCGAACCCGACGGCTCAATCACGGTTCGCATAATTGCCGAGCAATATATGTTTGTTCCGCAGTGCGCTGTCGTGCCCGCCTCGACGCCTGTTCGTTTTCGGCTAACCAGCGCCGATGTGACCCATGGCTTCTTCGTACAAAGCACGAACACGAATGCCATGGTTGTCCCCGGCTATATCACGAACGTAAGGACAAGCTTTGAGAGCCCGGGAACGTACCAAATGCCCTGTGACGAATTTTGCGGGTTCGGTCATCACGCGATGGCCGCGCGCGTTGTGGTTGTGCCGAGAGATCAATTCAAGAACGTGCGGCCGGACGAAAGGATGAACTGTGGAACGCAGTAGAGTACTTTCGCTCGCCCACTTGTGGACCGCATTTCTTTGCTTCTTGCCCGCCATTGGACTGGGCTTCTGGCAAATGCTGATGCGCAGTCCGCTGCCGGCCCCCGTCGACGACCCGAACACATATTACGCCTCCGTGACCGCACATGGGTCCATCATGGCCTACGTTTTTCCAACGTTTTTCGCAATGGGATTCGGCTACGCCATTGCCGTCTCGGCGCTGGGAAGGCCGCTCCAGGGAGAAAAATGGGCGTGGGTTGGTTATGCCCTGTCTCTGATCGGTACTGTGATGGCTCTCGTGCCGGTTGCCGCAGGCCGGGCGTCCGTGTTGTACACCTTCTATCCGCCTCTGTTAGGAAGCCCGTGGTACTACCTGGGTTTGGCGCTGGTCATCATCGGATCTTATTTTTGGATCGCAGTGATGCTCGTCAATTTCCGTGCTTGGAAACGAGAAAACCCGGGGAAACCGGTTCCGCTTGCCATGTTTGCCATCACCGCGTGCGCCCTCCTGTGGGGATGGACTGCACTTGGGGCGGTCAGCGAGGTTCTTTTCCAAATACTACCTGTGACGTTCGGATGGCGACACACCATCGATGCTGGACTGGCCCGGACGCTGTTTTCAGTGACGTTACATGCGATTGTCTATTTCTGGCTCATTCCGGCCTACATTGCTTACTACACGTTAATGCCGCAAGCGGCCGGCGGACGCCTCTATAGCGATACGATGGGACGCATCACCTTTATATTGTTCCTGGTTTTCTCCATTCCCGTCGGGTTACACCATCTTTTTATGGATCCCGAACACGGCGCGGGCTTCAAGTTCGTTCAGTCCGTGCTTACTTTCATGGTCGCCCTCCCCACTTTGCTTACGGTGTTCACCATCACGGCTTCACTGGAAATAGCGGGGCGCATACGCGGAGGGAAAGGCCTATTCGGATGGATCCGGGCGCTTCCCTGGGATGAACCTATGGTCCTCGCGGTCGGTCTTTCGCTGCTTCTGCTTGGGCCGGGTGGATTCGGCGGACTGATCAACATGAGTTACGCCATGAACGCGATGATTCATAACACCTCTTGGGTTACCGCTCACTTCCACCTCATTTTTGGAGGCGCTGTGGTCATCGTGTACTTCGCGATCGCGTACGAACTCTGGCCCAGGTTGACGCAACGGCCGCTGTTCTCAAAGCGTCTTGCGGACATTCAGTTGTGGCTTTGGTTCTGGGGCATCCTGATAACGACGATACCATGGCACATCGCGGGTCTCATGGGCCAGCCTCGACGCTACGCGATATTCGACTACTCGGACCCGGTTGTTGCAAAGACAGCGTTCCTCGTCATTTTGTCGGTCATCGGTGGTTGCATTGTGCTCGTCTCAGTTCTCCTGTTCTTTTACGTCCTGGTTCGATCGAGCTTCGCTCCCGTGGCCGAATCCATGCCTCCCATCCGCTACGCGTTGTCGGTGAATCCACCGGCCACAGTACCCGCGCTCCTCAACAGCTTTGGATTCTGGAACGTGATCCTGCTGGCGCTGGTGGTGATTGCTTACGGCTATCCCATCGGGCAATTCTTTTTTCTCCACCATCAAGATGCGCCCGCGTATTCCTTGACCCGGGGGATCACGAAATGAAGTTGGAGAACGGGCCTCGTCTGCACAATCCGTGGGGTTTTATCGTGGTCGCTGCTGTTTCGGCAACGGTGGTGGTTGCATTCGGATTGGGCTTCTTACTCTTGCCGCGGTATCAAGGGATTCGCGCACCGTTTTCAACGAAAGATGCGGTGTACCACGCTCTCGGGTTTCATATTCATGACAAGGCCTTCAACATCATCCAGCCTCCGCCCAGGGTCCCGACCTACATTGCTTGGACTGAAATCACCATTCGGCAAGCGAGCACTGGTGACGGGAAGAGCGGAGAGTTCATCGCAACGAATTGCACGGCATGCCACGGTGAAAAGGGACTAGGCACCCAACCTTGGATTCCCAGTCTGGCCGGGCTCGACCGACTCGTGCAGTACAAACAACTAGACGATTTTCGCTCTGGGACTCGCCTGTCGGGCCCGATGTCCGCGATTGCGCAATCGCTCACGCCGCAACAGTATGCGGACGTGTCTGCGTACTTTGCATCGCTGCCCGGGTTGCCGGAAAACCGTGGCGAACGGACGCCGCGTCGAAACAGTAGTTATCGCAACCCCGATCCTGTGCAAAGGCTCATTTATGCCGGTGACCCGAAACGCGGCATCGCGGCATGTGCTTCTTGCCACGGCCCCGGCGGCTATCGGATCGGCGCGCCAGCCCTTGCGAGACAAAACGAACTGTATACAGAGCAGCAGTTGCAAGCATTTGCTCAGGGCACGCGCGCCAACGACATGGACATGCCGATGCGAACGATCGCGGGCGTGCTCACCGAATCGGAGATCCGAGCGCTCGCGCGGGCATACGCAAACGAGAACGCCCACGGACCGTAAGAAGAGAGTCCGGGAAAACGGGATTCTACGATTGAGGAAGAGAGGATACTCTAATGGAAAAACTGATTGGCTGCCTGCTTGCGGCTTCCTTGTTGCTCTTTTCTGCGTCGACGAAGTCCGGTAACACTGCGGTCGGCGCTGAACTGGTCCCCGCGGGCACGCCCTACAGTCCGGGAATCCTGGCTGGGGACACCCTGTACGTCTCTGGTCTGCAGGGAACGGACCCGAAAAACCATGCATTGCCGGGCGAGTTCGGCCAAGAGGTCAGAAACTGTTTGGAAAATATCGGACACGTTCTGAACGACGCCAACATGAACTACTCCGATGTCGCTTCGGTTCAGATCTATCTTGTCGATATGTCGCAGTTCCAGGAAGTGAACGCCATCTACAAGGAGTACTTCAAGAGTCCGCTGCCTTCTCGAACGACCGTGCAGGTCGCCAAATTGTCCTTGGGTGCTCACATTGAGGTCTCGGCTATCGCACGCAAGTGAAGTTGAGAAATGAGCGGCAAAATGAAGAAAAAGATGGGGCGTTTCGCCGGGATTTGGCTTTGCATAGGTCTCGTGGCTGCCTTGGGAATACTCTGCCGGGCGCAGGCACAGGACGGCGGCGCAAAATTCGTTGTCGATCCCAATTGGCCAAAACCTTTGCCTGGAAAATGGGTAATCGGACAAGTCAGCGGTGTATGCGTGGACGCACAGGACCACGTCTTCATCGTTAATCGGAATGACATGACAGACAAGGAAGCGGAAGTTGCGCAGCAAGCGCCACCTTACATTGAATTCGATCCCGACGGCAAAGTAGTGAACAGCTTTGGCGATTGGAAAGTCGTTCCGAATATCACCCACGGCTGCACCATTGATTATGAGAACAATTTCTGGACGGCGGGCAATGGTGACGGAATCATTCAAGAATATAGTCACGACGGAAAACTACTGATGCAGATCGGGGAAAGAGGCGTTGTCGATACTTCCGACGGCACTCTCAAGGGTCGCGCACTGAATTCGAGTCACACGCAGTTCTACATGCCATCCGATATAGCGGTAGATCCCCTCAATGGCGACATCTACGTAGCTGACGGTTACGGCAATAGCCGCATAGTCGTTTTCGATCGATCCGGGAAATTCCTTCGTCAGTGGGGGCACCAGGGGACAAAAGAAGAGGCCGATGCCGGTGTAGGTGGCGCTTTCATGCAGGTTGTGCATTGTGTGGTCATCGGCAACGACGGCCTGGTCTATGTCTGTGACCGGCAGGCCGACCGGATCCAAGTCTTCGATAAGATGGGAAACTTTAAGAATAATATCTGGATCAAGAGAGGAAACAGTCTTCCCGATAATTGGGGTACCACGTGGTGGATTGGCTTTTCTCCCGACCGGGAGCAGAAATACATGTACGTGAATCTCATCGATCTGGAATTCACATAAACATTTCTGGGCATATGTCCTCTCGGCTGCGACTGGTTTGTGCCGCACAGAAGATTCTCATTAGCAAGCCTCTGCTTAGCTCTGCAGGATCTCGCTGCGCAGGGCCCGAATCATCCCGGAGCCTGCACGCCCACGGAACATCATTTCACTGGCTCAAATTTTTGGACTCTGCGGCCCCAATCGGTCTCGGCCACATAGACATTGCCTTTGGAATCGACTGCCAGAGTGTGGCCGTGGGTAAATTCACCGATCTGGTGACCAGGCCGCCCGAAGCTTGAGAGTACTTTTCCGCTAGCGTGGTCGACAATTTTGACCTGCTCATCGCCTCCGTCATCCACCCAGAATGTATCCGTGGGGGCTCACGCGTTCCAGGCGGCCGAACCAAGTGAGAACGGCGGCAATGACGCGGGCCCCCGACTCGCAGGACTAATTCTGGCTGCCCTCGGAGCGTGTGCCAGTAACACTGTTCAGATGTACGCCGACAGTAGGCAGTGGTCTCTTGAGGGAGTGCGTGTCCGTCTGTTCTACGTGAAAGTTCCAGCGGAAGACCAGCCCAACGCAGAGAGGGGGATGGTGGACGGAATTGAAATGGGGATTTCCGGCTCCGCAGATCTATCCGAAGACCAACTACACAGGCTGCTGGAGATAGCCGGGAGATGTCCAGTTCATCGCCGTTGCGTCAGAAATTGAGCGCTACCAGCCGCGCTTTTGAGCAGGAACGGGCCAAGGGGTTTACCGGCGCGGACAAGATATTTTTTCAGAGGATCATCGACGCGACACTGCTGATCGAACCTGCGGGCGCCGGTATTTCGAGCCTTCAGGACGAATACCGCAAAGCCTTCAACATTCTCGGTGTCCTTGTAGCAATGGTTCTGCTAATTGCCTGCGCCAACGTCGCCAACCTGAAGATGGCACAGTCGGCGATGCGATCGCGCGAAATGGCACTGCGTGTCGCCATCGGTGCAGGACGAGGCCGCTTGGTGCAGATGCTCCTCGTAGAGAACGCTATGCTGGCCGTGCTGGCTGCCGGCCTTGGAGCGCTGTTCGCGTGGCGATCAGCTCCGCTTGTCGTGACCATGATCCAGTCATCCGACAGTCCGGTGCGACTGCTTCTCTACACGGACTGGAGGGTTCTCGGTTTTGGTGTCGGGTTGGTCTTCTGTGTCTTGCTGCTCTTTGGAGTACTCCCCGCGCTCCGCGCCTCTGCGGTCAAGCCGGTCAGCGCGCTCAAGGGTGGTGACGACGATCCTCACTCCCGGCGCCGCCTCATGCACGGTATGATCGCGGCACAAGTTGCGTTTTGTTTTCTTGTGATATTTATGTCAGGACTCTTCGTAAGGACCTTCGAGAGCTTGTCCAATAAACCCTTGGGCTTTTCTCCCGAACAGCTCCTGTTGATGGACGTGGTTGCACAACAAGGCCAACCCCCTGTGGTGTGGGATCAAATCGCAGACAACCTGCGGATCGTCCCCGGCGTAGAGAGAGTCGCGATTGCGGGCTGGCCGCTATTGTCAGGCGGCGCATGGAATAACTTCGTTTCGGTAGGAGGAGGAAGTCCGAGTCCTATTGTCACCTACTTACTTGCAATATCGCCGGGATGGTCAGAGACCATGAAAATACCTTTGCTCGACGGAAGGGATTTTCGTCCTGGCGACACCGGTCCAGGTCAGGCGATCGTCAACCAGTCTTTCGTCAAGACGTTTCTTGATGGAAAGAATCCGATCGGAAAGACATTTCAAGAGAGAGAAAATCATTACCAGGTTGTGGGACTGGTTGCAGATGCTCCCTATGGCAATCTCAGAGATGCCATTGTGCCAGTAGCCTACATTCCTTTCCATGAAGTGAATGCTCAAGGCGTGGCGCAGCCGGAAACTCAGGAGACGTTTCTCGTCCGCACTTCTGGCTCCA
The DNA here is from genome assembly GCA_003166855.1 of Acidobacteriaceae bacterium. GTDB lineage: Bacteria > Acidobacteriota > Terriglobia > Terriglobales > Acidobacteriaceae > Sulfotelmatobacter. The sequence continues at coordinate 15,708 of PMUM01000274.1, forward strand.
ATCCACTCGCGCTCGCTTCTGTTCTGCGCAAGGCAATTCCGCAAGCACGCGCTGGCTTCCGCGTCAGCGATCTTCGCACCTAGAGCGATCTGGTGCGAGCCCAGACCGTCCGCGAACGGCTGCTGGCGATGTTGGCAGCATTCTTCTCCTTCGTAGCGCTCTTGCTAGCAGCGGTTGGTCTATACGGAGTGCTTAGTTATTCGGTGCAGCAGCGGGAGCGCGAATTTGGGATTCGTATCGCAGTCGGTGCTCGGATCGGGGACATCGCTTGGCAGGCTACGTCGCGGATCTTCCTGATGGTGATGACGGGAGCTGTGATCGGCGCGGCACTGGGGATTGCATCGGTGCGCTATGTTGAGACGCTGCTGTATGGCGTGAAAGGAAGTGAGCCTGTCATGCTTACTGGTCCGGCACTAGTCTTGTTGGCGATAGCTCTGCTGTCTGCGTTGCCAGTCATAGTACGTGCCTCGCGCATCGATCCGAAGATCATGTTGCGAGCAGAATGACGTGATGCGCTAACTTGTGGAATCGCTCACTCGCGATGGATCGGTAGCCGGCTTCTCGCCACCAATTCGGTCCAGCATGATCGAGTTTCGTAACAGCCTCGGGACCGCTGGGTTAGGGCGGCGAAGGTCGATGACTTTATTTTTTCTTACGTCCGTGGAGAATCGTGTCCCTGAGGAGTTTGCCATGCCCTAAGCGACCGAGGACTGGGGATTGGTTTCGAAGCGTTGTAAGCTTAGAACTCAAATTGGAGGCCACCGTAATCCCGCCCGTTACTTTTACTCTTCGGTTGCACCTCTCAATTCCACGCAGATCCCGAAATTCGCCACAGAGCAGTATTAGTCTGATGTAAAGCCGAATTGTCTGAGTCGTAAAGGACTTGGGCGAGTAATCGGCGAAAATTCAAATTTTGAGGCGGTGTGCTGTCCCTGTTCCCCTCGGCTCTGCGACCAGAAAAGCTGGTGCAGGCCGAGGAGTGTCTTTGTGGGTCGATTTTCATCAGGGCCGGATTTCGCCGGCTTCAACAAACTAACCTCTGACGTCGGGCGTGAAGAACAGTTTGAGGATGCAGCCAAAGCAGCCGAATATCTTTGCTGCTTCCGAAAACATGTCTTGAAACTGTCCATAGCGGGCGAGATTCCGGCGCATCCCCTTCCTGGTTCGAGCCAACGCAAGACGTGGCGCTACTTGCTCACTGAGCTGCGCGACTGGATGCTCAACAGTCCATCAACTGAGCTTGGCAGGAAGCAAGGCACGGCCGTAAGATCGCCAGCAGGCGGCTCCCGAAAAGGAGGCCAGTAATGGCATACCAAAGCGGGAGTTTAAAGAAAGTTTGGCGTCTGAACCAAGGTAAGAAATGTCGAATGTGGTTGCTGAGGTTCCGCATCTACAAAGATGGTCGGCGGGTCGAGCATGGCACGATTATCGGCTCTCTCACCGACCTTCCAACGAAGGAAGAGGCTTGGAAGGAGGTAGATCGGCTGAGTCTTCGAGCGTTCATCAACAGGGATGCAGGGCCCGAGGTCACGATGACGAAAGTCTTGGCTGAATTCATGAGCAAGGTGCATGGGATGGAGTACGACATCTCCGAGCGCAAGTGGAAGGCGGTCAAAGACTCTCGTCGCGCGAAGACGACTACAGCCAGCACCAAGTCTTACGTCAAGAACTACATCATGCCTCACTGGGGCAACCAGGTCGCGGAAAAGATCACGAAACGGGATATCCGTAACTGGTTGTATCTGCTGCGGGATGACGGGGAGCTTGCCGAGCCAACCATCTCGAAGATCAAGACGATGACAGGCACCATCTACAACTGGGCACAGTTCGAGGGTCTTGTGACCACGAATCCGGCTGCTGGATGGAGGTTGGAGGATGTGGGATCAGAGTATGTTCCGGTAATCGTAAACCCGGAGCAGGTGAAGCAAATCATCATGCTGCTGCCCAGCCCGATGCACCAGATGCTCGTTCTAGTCTGTGCCTCGACAGCGATCCGGGCTTCCGAAGCCTGCGGCCTGAAATGGCGCGACATCGATTGGGAACAAAACCAAATCAAGATCGAGCGTCGTTGGACAGCGGCGTGTATAGACAAACCGAAGACCAAGGCCTCGAAAGCTCCGGTCGCAATGTCTCCGCAATTGGCGTCGTACCTGCGTGAATGGCGTCGCATGACGCCCTACGACCAGGATGATGATTGGGTCTTCCCTTCATTCAAGATGAACGGGAAGATTCCAATGTGCGCGGGGATCTTCGTAACCGATCACCTGCGTCCGGCTGTCTTGAAAGCAGGCATTCAGCTTGCCCAGGGGCAGCGTTTCGGGCTTCACTCTCTGCTCTCAAGCATGGCTACTTGGATGGTCTCGATCGACAAAACCGATGTGAAGACCGCACAAGGCAACATGCGTCACGCGGGCCCTGAGATCATGTTGCGCAAATATGCTCAGGTTGTGACTCCGGAAATGCAGGGCGTTCAGGTGCGGTGGTTTGAGAGCTGTGGGTTGGGTGTGGGTCAGAATCTCTTGGCAGAAAACGCCGAGAGTGATGCAATCCAATGAACCGAAAAGAGTTCTTGGTGAGCGCGGCAGGACTCGAACCTGCGACCCATGCCTTAAAAGGGCATTGCTCTACCAACTGAGCTACGCGCCCCACAATCATTTAAGTTAACACATTCCTCCGCTCGAGGTCTGCGGACACCCTAGGGTACGGACTGTAGGACGATTTTCCCGCTTCGTGTCGAATTTCCATCCCTGAGAACGCGCTCGGGTCTTTCCTGATGCGGACTGCAAACCTTTGGAAAGAGTGCCATTTGCCTCGTTTCCGCCAGTGGCCACCCCCGTGCATTTCTATACCTTGCCCGCTCGCACGCACCAATTCTTCCATCAGGAGGCCTATTTGTTTATGAAATACAAAGGTCCGGCAATTCAATATTGGCTGGCAACACTGGCATTGGGTGCACTGATATCAGGTCGTCGCCATGAAACCCATCGACCACTCCGATACCTCGGACGCCGACACTCGCACCAAGTACGAACCGCGCAAGGATTACGCGGATAAGCCGCTCGACGCCAACAGCAACTCACAGAAGACCGTCGTCAAAAATCCCACGGATCCCACTGCTCCCCCGCGATAGCACGATCAACGAAACGGGGAAAAAGGAAGGCCGCCCTCGCAGGCGGCCTTCTTGTTGAGACCCTCGCACTTCACTTGACGAAGTTGATCACTCCAAAGTACCCGTTCGTGTCGCTCGGCCCAGCCGTAAAGAACAGCTGGTTCGTCTTCCCGTTCAGGGTCGATCCCCCACCGAACTCGAGTCCCCACAATCCGTTGATCGCGATCGCCTTCCCCGCCGAGTTCTTGATCGTGCCCATCAATTTTCCCGTAGTCAGGTTGTATCCGTTGACGTTCCCGGTCGTCGAGTTGTTCGAAATCAGCAGCGCGCCGCTCAGAGTTCCAAACGTCTTCGGAGCCACCGCCAGCCCCCACGGCTGGTTCAACGGCTTGCCCTGCGCGAAGCGCTTCACGAACGTCCCATCTTCCCCGAAAATATCGATGTATCCCCCCGCCGCGCCGGTCGTGCTGGCGTACGTCACATACACCTGGCCCGCAATATCCTGAATCCCGAACGGCGCAAACCCCGCTGGAATCGTGCTGTCGGTAAACGACTTCACCAGATTGAAATTGCCGTCATACACGTCCACCTTATTATTGGCGTTGTCGGCAGCGAACAAAGAGTTCCCCGAGGTATGGCTCGTGATCGCCAGTCCCGTGTACACCGCGCCTGCCTGGCGTACCCCGATCAGCGCCGTGCTGGGCTCAAAATCCGACCATCCGCTGATGGTCCCGTCGAGAGTGGCGAACAAGAATACCGACGTCCAGGTGTCAATCTTGAATTCCGACGACCCGTTATAGACGATGCCCGTCGGCGATCCGGAGCCCGTGCCCGATGAAGATGGAACAATCACCTGCAAGCTCTGCAGATTCCCACTCCCGTCGTACAGCGTCGACCAGCCGTCCGCTTCATCGCTGACCCAAAACGCACCACCCGGTGCATAGGCCAGCCCCCAGGCATTCTTCAACAGCGGATCGACGTGTTTCGCTTTTCCGGTTTGGTTCGAATCCAGGTAGGTGAGTGCATAAGATTGAGCTAGAGCCGCGCCCGACAACATCAGCACGAGTGCGCAGCAGGCGACGAGAGTGAACACGCGACGGACAGAACTGGGCATGCAAATTCTCCTTTTCATCTGTAATTAGGGGGGCCCCAATTTTGGACAACGGACGGATACTCGGACGACAACATCCCACGCACGATCGGATTCCTGTCCCCGACCTCGCAGCCCCCAAATCCTAGGCCCAATGCCGCTTCCCATTTGTCACGGCTATGTCAAAAGTTTCCATATTTCCTGTCAAGCAACATCCAATTCGTCCTCCTGCGAACAAGGCCGCCCTCGCAGGCGGCCTTGTTCATGTGAGCTACGGATCTCAGGCGACGAGCAAAACTCGTGCGCCTTACTCTTCTCTCTCGCTCACTTCACCACCGAAATCTGCCCGAACATCCCAGCCAAATTGTTGCTCGGTCCGGCTGTGAAGAAAAGCTCATTCGTCTGCCCGTTGTTCGAGGTCCCGCCTCCAAACTCGATAGCCCACAACTGATCAATCTTGATGGCGCTTCCGCTGGCATCCGATAACGTACCCAGGAATTGCCCCGTGAGCACGTCGAAAGCGTTGATCGTCGAACTCTTGTTGACATTGTTCGAGACCAACAGCGTGTTGCTCAGCGTACCGAAATTCTTCGGCGCCGCCGCGAAACCCCAGGGCTGGTTCAGCGGCCAACCTTGCGCCACCCGCTTCAGGAACACACCACCTTCGCTGAAAATATCGACGTACCCGCCCGATCCGCCCGACTGGCTGGCGAACGACACAAACAACAGCCCTCCGATGTCCTGAATTCCGAACGGCGCAAATCCCACCGGAACCGTCGGGTCGGTAAATGAACTCACCCAGTGAAAATTCGCGTCATAGATGTCAACCTTGTTATTCCAGTTGTCGGCCGCGAACAGAAAATTCCCCGTCGCATAGTTCGTAATCGCCAGCCCCGTATAGATCGCACCCGAAGCCGAATTGTTCACCGCAATAATCGCTGCGTTCGGATTCGATTGTGGTGCCCATCCACTGATGGTTCCATCCAGCGTCGCAAACAGAAAGATCGCAGCCCACCCCTGCACCTGAAATTCCTGCGATCCGTTGAACACAATTCCGGTCGGCAATCCTGGTCCTTGACCGCTCACCGAAGGCACTGTGACCTGCAAACTCTGCTTGACGCCTCCACCGGTATAGAGCGTCGACCACCCCGAACCGTTGTCGCTGATCCAGAATGGCCCGCCCGGCCCGTACGTCAGCCCCCACGCATTCACCAGCAGGGGATCGGTATGCTTCGCCTGTCCTACCTGATTCGAAACCAGATTTGTGAGTTGATACTGCGCCACCGCCGCGCTCGAAGCAAACATCAGCGCGAACCCCAGGGCAAGTGTGAGAGCAATCGTGCGACGCTGCATGTGAATCTCCTTTGTAATGCCAAGTCAAAGGCAGGGGAGTGTAGGTGCAGCTTTCTACGCACACAAATCACAATTCTCTGACTAGCCAGCCCAATGTAGGCCCCGTGCGACCGCCAATTGTCACCTCTATGTCACGAATTTGTACATTCAGGAGTTCATGTGCCTCGGGCGCCCCACCAGCGTTCGGCGTCACACCCCACAGTCCTGTGGGACGGCCGTGTGAAAGGGCTCGTGTGGGACGGACACTCCTGTCCGTCGCTTGCGACCCGGGTGCCCCATTTCTCGCGCCCTTTGCGAGAAGTGGGGTTTTTTGGTCCCTGCATGTAAAGAGATTTGGTTCAGAAGAGTTAGTGGCCCACCAGGCGAGGTTACCCGCGACGGTCTACTTCGCCCACCCCAGACCATCCGCAAACTTGCCCGCAGCAATCACCTTCTGCACATTCCATTCCGCCAGATCGATCGCCACAACCTTCCCGCTCGAATTGCACGACACGTACGCGATCTTTCCGTCAGGGCGAATCAGTATTTCCTGGGGAGTACTTGGCACATCGATGCGACGAACTACCTGCATGCTTCCCAGGTCAACGACCGCCACCTGATTCGTGGACGGAACCGCGACCAGCAACCAGCGCCCGTCCGGAGTTGCGGCCGCGCCATACCCCGTGCCCGGCAGCGCCACCCATGTCTTCACTTTCTCGGTCGCCGTATCGATCACGGCCAACTGCGGCTTCGTCTGATCTGACGTAAACACCAGCTTGTCATCCGTTGAGATCGCAATCCGTTGCACTTGCCCCGACACCGGAATCACAGCCACCGTCTTTCGCCCCACCATATCGAGCACAGAGACGGTGCCCGGCCCAACATTGGACGTGTAGCCGCGCTTCCCGTCATGCGACAGGACCAGCATGTGCGACTCCTCTTGCGCGGTGGGAACTGTACCCACGATCTTCCGCGTTCGCGGATCAAGCACAGTCACCGTCTTATCCAACTCCGTCGTGACATAGAGCAATCCGCTCGCCGGATCCAACACCGCACAGTGCGGCCGCACCCCATGGCCAAAATCGATGTCTCCCACGATCTCCCGTGATGCCAAATCGATCACCAGCATCTCGTGCCCATCGATCCCCGGCTTCCCAACCCCGGAACTGCCGTAGATCGGCACAAAAGCAGTGTGCCCATCCGCCGAAACGGCGATCTCATGACCATGAACCCCGGTAGTCTTCTCCGCAATGGTCGCCACCTCCTTCGCAGCAACTGGATCGACGACACTCACATTGGTATCGCCCTGATTGACCACTAGCAACGATTGAGCATGAAGGCTCGCCGGGACCAACCCAATACAAATCGCGCACAGCAATAGAAACTGGAAGACAAGTTTTCGCATAGGTCCGAAAGTATACCGCCCCCATCGCATTATTTCCCGGGCGTCATTCTGAGCGGAGCCGCTTTTCAGGCGGAGCGAAGAATCTCGCGCGGACCAAACGCAGTCTGGGCTAACGTGATCTCTTCTTGACAGGCCCACAGCCGTGTTCTAACGTGTTGCTGATCATCGGGCGTAGACCTCCCGTACAAGAGGCCAGGATTCGGATACGTCGCCCGCTGCTTCCCCATTCAACTGAATAAGCGAGCCTGCCCTCGGACGTTTGTCCGCCGCAGCAACTTGCTCACGGGAGGCAACTCTCACTTACCTCCGGCTTCGTCCGCGCCTGCCTGGCGCCGAGAAGCAGGACCTCGCCAATTTCTAAGAAAGGAAACTCAAGGTAAACATCTATGGACCTCAACCAGGTGATCCTCTATGCACAGTTGGTGAACGCAGCTTATGCCATCCCGCCGGACAACACGAACAACGCGGCCGGCCAGATCGTCAACGTCGGCGCCGCCGGCTACCAAGTCGTCACCTCCATCTTCGCCAACGACCTTGCCACCGACATGAATCCAGAACGTGGCAAGTCCCGCGTTTCCATCGGTCTAATCTTCCAGGCCGCTACCGCCGGCGATGTCGTCATCGCCATCCGCGGCACTGAAGGTATTCAGGAATGGGTTCACGACGCCGAATTCCTTCTCGTCACGTGTCCTTTCCTCGCAGGAGCCGGACACACCGAAGACGGCTTCACTGCCGTGTACATGTCGATGACGACCACCCTCGATCCCACGTGTCCGCGTGTGACGCAAGCATTGCCAGGCTTGAATTTCCCCAGACCCGTCACCTCCGTCGCAATCTGCGGACACAGCCTAGGAGGCGCGCTCGCGACCCTTCTCGCCCTCGACGTCGCCGCCAACACTCCGTTCAAGAATCCAGCAGTCTATACCTATGCCAGTCCGCGCACCGGAGGCCCGCAGTTTGTCGCCACCTACAACCAAGTCGTCCCTAACACCAACCGGATCGCCGGCCGCCTCGATCTGGTCCCGAAGTTACCCCTGCCTCCGCTCTATGACCACGTCCTCGGACTGTATGAAGTCAACTCCATCCAACTCGGAATTCCACCCAAAGTCCTCATCAGGCCCGATCTTGCCTGCCTCCACATCCTGACCAGCTACCTGTACCTCTTGTCGCGCCAAGTAGGCGGAGCAATTCTGCCCTTGCAACCGGCATGTGTCCCATGAGACGAACCGGGTGCCCCATTTCTCGCGTCCTTTGCGAGAAGTGGGGATTTCAGTCAGTCTCTCGGGCGAAAAGAAACGGGCCGCCCAAGGGCGGCCCGTCTGGTTTTACTGATAGCTGAAAGCTGATAGCCGAGAGCTAGTCTCCAGCCACGGGTTCGGCAATCTCCGGCTTAGCAGCCTGAGCCCCGTGCCCGTTGCCGTTGCCGCCGTTGCCGTTCGACTTCGTCAGCGCTCCGAGCGGAATGAATCCGTTCTCGGCGACGACCGGCTTCTCCTTCAGCACAACTTCGCGATACATCGCAGCCATGCGCGCGTTGTAAGCCTCGTCGTTGATCTGCGGCCCGCGTGCCTCGGCTTTCGCATCGGCCGTCTGCTTCTGCTTCGCGTCCCGCGCCCGCGTTTTTTCTTCGCGTGCGTTCTTCGCGATGCCCTTGCTGTCCAGATCATGCTGCAATTCGGTTGTAACCAGATCATCGCGCAACAGCAGCGTGTGGGTGGCGTCTTCCATATCCACTTTCTTGCCGCCCGCGAAAATCTCATGCCGCCCGTGCTCCTCGTACCACTTGGTGAGCGTNNCCTGGAACCACATGCCCGCGATGAACAGGAAATTCCACCGGTCCTGCCGCCGCTTCATCACATCGTCGACAGTCCGGTCCGGACCAACCTTCCCATAATTCTTGCCCGTCGCATTGAAGTTCTTATCGAACTTCTTCAGCAGGTCCATCAGCTTGAAGTGGGTCGGCGCCTGGAACGGATCGTAATTCTTCATCAGGCACAGCGCCATTCCAACCACAGTCAGAAACTTCCCGCGCGCCGCATCATTCACTTTCGCGATGTCCTTCGCGAGCTGATCCCCCTGCAAGAACGCCGTAACGGGAACAGCTTCCTTGGTTTCCTTGTCAATCATCACGGCCATCCCAGTCCCGCAATTCGGATGACAACCGCAGGATAGTTGGCCCCAGTCGTTTTTCACGTCGTTGACGTGCATCAGGTCGGCCCAGTCGCTGAAGGTGCCCATGAAGCTGATCGGGAACCAGTCGCGCGTGGGTTCGCCTAAGCCCGTTTGATTTTTTACGTCGTGCGCCAGGTGGCTCAGCGTGTAGCGCTGGGCGGCGCGGCGATCGTCGGTGACTGCTTCGTCGCGGCCCGTAAACGAAACCGGCTGGAAGCTCAGGAAGCTGATCGTCTTGGGATTGTCGAGCGCGAACTTGATGATTCTGCCGACTTGTTCGTTGTTGATGCCGTTCACGATCGTGACGACCGGGACGATTTCCACGCCTGCCTTGTGCAGGTTTTCGATCGCCTTCAACTTTACATCGAACAGGTTGCCGACCAGGCGGTGCGCGTTGGCTGCGTTGCCGATGCCGTCGAACTGCAGGTAGGCATAGCGCATGCCAGCTTCGACTGCCTGCTGGCAGAACTCGAAGCTCTTCGCGAACTCGATGCCGTTGGTCGCTGCCTGAACGGAGTTGTATCCGACTTTGCGAGCGTAGCGCACCGCGTCTAGGAAGTAGGGCGACAACGTGGGCTCGCCGCCGGAGAACTGCACACTCATCTGCCGTCGTGGCTTGATGGTGATGGCGTTGTCGAGCATCGTCTTGATTTCTTCCCAGGTCAGTTCGTGGACGAATCCCACCTGGTTCGCGTCCATGAAGCAGGGATCGCACATCATGTTGCAGCGGTTGGTCAGATCGATCGTGAGCACCGAGCCGCGACCGTACTTCACCGTCGACGATCCGTGATGATGCAGCTTCTCGTCGTTATGCGCCGTAATGTCGCGTCCAGGGAACACTTCCTCCAGATGCTGGGAGAACTCGGTATCGATCGACATAACGTCTTCGAAGTGGCCGTGCGTCGGACAGTCTTTGACCATCAGGATCTTGCCGTCGCGCTCGACGATCTGCGCCTTGATCTCGCCGACCTTCTCGTTCATCAGAACTTCATGCGGCAGGTGCCCGTCGAGAATCTGCTGCCGGATTTCCGGCACGCACTTGGGGCACAGCGAATCGGTCGTCCGCGGCCAGCCCAGCGGAGGCTTCGACTTTTCGTACGACTTGAGCAGCGGCTTTTCCGACCACTTCGGCGTGGGCGACGGATTCGGCTTGATGCGGTTCAAGCGCTCGAATACTGCCCAAGTTCCCTTGGCGGCGATGACGACTGCTTTTTCAACGTACTTGATCGGCTTGCGCATGGTAGCTTCTAGCTCCTGGCTTCTGGCTTTTGGCCAAAACGTCTTGGTTCTGGCTTGCTGGTTCTGGCTTTCGTTTCATTCGGATGGCTGTGAACCTGTGACGGTTACAGCTATCCCTCCACCTGCGAACTTGCTACTACTTTTGGCCTCGCCTTTGGATGAACCTGGAAGATCACCCAAAACCTGTGGCTCTCCCCGGGAATGGCTCCTTAGGTCCTGTGACCTTGGGTCCCTGACTACACTTTTCCCTGGGTTTTGAACTGCGCCTATCCTATTGGAACGCTTGGGAATGGCGCATCCATATCCCAACGAATGGTGCAAATTTGGGGTTTAGTGGTTCTGTGGGGGATTATATGGGGCTAAGATGTTGAAAGCAAAGGGGGCTGGCAATTGAGGCAGGCTCATGTGGGTCGGAAGCTCCTGTCCGACGCTTTTGATCTTCCTTAGCTCAAATGCACTCGTCGCTGCAGGACCGCACCGACCCACATATTCCCTCGACAGAATATTCCTTTTGTGGAATATTCATCTCATGGTATGGGAGGTCGAATTCACCGACGAGTTCGAGGTTTGGTGGCATTCCCTATCCGAAGGCGAGCAGGCGGAGATCGACGCGAAGGTCGATCTTCTTCAGGAGCATGGCCCCTTGCTTCCCCGTCCCCATGCCGATGTGATCGCAAGTTCGCGCCACTCCAATATGAAGGAATTGCGCGGCAAGGTGGACACACGGCACCTGCGAGTCTTGTACGCGTTCGACCCTCGCCGGACCGCACTGCTGCTGATCGGCGGAGACAAGACGGGCGATCCGCAGTGGTACGAGAAATTTGTGCCGGTGGCGGATGACTTATTCGATCAGCATTTGAAGCAACTGGCAGAGAAAAGCAGAAGTAGATCACGGTCTCACGACCGATAACAGGAGCAAATGCGATGCCCAAGAACTTCAATACCCTTCGCGAAAAGATGTCGCCTGCGGCTCAGGCGCGCTCCCGCGAGCTTGCCGAAAAGTACCGCGCCGAGATGCCGCTGGATGAACTCCGCGAAGCGCGTGCGATGACCCAGGTGCATCTGGCGAAAATTCTGGGAGTGAATCAGGCCGCTGTCTCGAAGCTGGAGCGGCGCACCGACATGTACGTGAGCACGCTGCAGGATTTCGTCAGAGCCATGGGCGGAGAACTCAAAATCACGGCGCGCTTTCCTGAAGGGACTGTGGAGATCAGCCAATTCGGATTCGTCAAGAAAGCGACAGCCGGAGGAGAATAAATCGCCGCTACGGCTTGGCCCAATCCTGCCAGTGGAGGCCTTTCACCCGTGAAAACTCCGACACATTCGCGGTCACGAGTGTCAAGCGATGCCTCAGCGCCTGCCCGGCCATCAGGAGGTCGTAGGCCCCGATAGGTCTGCCGGCGGCTTCGAGGACGGCGCGCACTGATCCTGCGACGTGCGCGTCGGCGTCTTCGAATGGAAGGACCAGGATCGGCCCCGCCAGAAAAGTCTCCAGTCGCTTGCGATTGAACTCCTGCTTCACACTCTTCGCAACGCCGTACCAGAGTTCGAACTCGGCTACAGACGACACCAGAACGTGGGCGCCGGCGGCGCTCACCTTCTGCATTCGCGCACGGACCTTCGCCGGCTCCCCATTGATGACGGCGATGCAGGCGTTTGTATCCAGCAGGTAGTCCACTAGAAGATCTTTCGTTTGGGTGTGACCGGCTGGCGGCGTCCGCGGGGCGGAAACGGCTCGGAGTTGAACTGATCCAGTTCCGCAAACCAGCGCGTGGTGTCGGGGATGAGCGGCTCCAGAAGGACTCCCTGCGCCACTCGGCGGATGCGGACGCGATCTCCCTCGAAACGGAACTCCTTGGGCAGGCGGACTGCCTGGCTGCGGCCGTTCTGGAAGAGCTTGGCGATGTCGGTCTTGGGCATGGGAAGACTCCCCAGATAGTATATACCATAAATATATATCTTTACGGGAATCCCCTTAAGGGCGCAGCGAGTGAGAATCACCCACCTTTTCGCACAGAACGCGAGAGGAGGGGGCGCCCGGCATTTTGAGTGTAATGGCGATTTTTCGCCAACTACCCTAACCAGCCTTGGACAGGAGTCAACGTGGGACATGTTCTATCACAAGTGTCGCCAGCTTGAATCCCGAAATGGCCCCAATGACAATCCAGAACAGTTGTAGTGCGAATAGAGCGATGGCAGCCGTATTTTGCGCCTTGTTTGAATACCGCTGGCATCTCACCCATATTGCTCTGCCCAGCTTCCAATCCAACGTGACAATCAGAGCGCCGAGCACAAGAGTTGAGGGTGCGGCGACTAAATAGCGAAGCATCCCACCGCCAGAATGCTTCAGTTCGGTCAGTGCCATACCGATGGGCATGCAAAAAGCAATGCCGAAGAGCAGGTGTGTCAAGGTGACCTGCCCAGACCCAGTATTTTCCGAGACAGCCTTCGTTTCAGGCATCTTGAATACCGCCATCAGAACGAGTACGGCTATTCAACTTGCACGCGAGTTTGCGGCTTTCTCGATGAGAGACGCCAGTGAGCGTAATGGAGATTTAACACCAACCATCACCTCGCCCAGCATATTCTTTCGACGGAACCGAACTCTAGCTCCCTTTAACCCCTCTTTCAAACATGCACGCCCCATCGCATCCGAAGGAGTCTTCGCCCTCCGACCAAACGCTTCTTGTGCTCCTCGCCCAGGCCGGCGACCGGGCTGCCCTGGAACAGCTCCTCCGTAACAGCCATGCGCCGCTGCGCCGCTACATCACCCGCTTGGCTGGCACCGATCTCGCCGACGACATTCTCCAGGAGACTTCAATCCAAATTTTCCGTAAGCTCCGGTTCTTGCGCGAGCCTGCTGTCTTCCATGCCTGGACTCTCCGTATCGCCTCGCGCATCGCTATCAGCCACCTCAAACGCGCCCACCGCTGGCAACCCCTGGACGACTCTCCCCTCGGAACCTTCACTGCCAATCCCGACCTTGGCGGGCCACCCGATGCCGCCTTCCTCTCGCTTCTCGACCACGTCTCGCCCGCCAGCCGAGCAGTCCTCCTTCTTCACTACCAGCACGATCTTTCGCTCGAAGAAACCGCAGCTATTCTCGACATTCCTGTCGGCACCGCCAAGTCACGTCTCCATTATGGAGTCGCGACACTTCGCAAACATCTCACTCTCGAAAGGAAACCATTATGAGCCCCGAATCCCAACAGCCCAACTCCGAAAATACGAACGCCGAAATCGCCTTCGTCCAACAGGCTCTTGCAGCCGCAGACAGGTCGGAACGCTTCTCTCGAATCATCGTCGGCGTGCTTGGCATTCTCGCCGTCGTAGCCTTCATCTGGATGCACCTCCACATGTTCCCGCTGGAAACTCTGGGCGGGCTATTGCATTCGTTGCTTCGCGTCGATCTCTTCTTCCTTGTCGTTATTTTCGCCCTCACCATGTATATCCGGCATGCCATCAATGAAAACACCCGCATCATCCTTCGGGCGCTTGCCAACACGCGCAACCGCTAACTTTCACCACAGACGAAAGCGCGGACCGCCCTGGTCCGCGCTCACCCCAGTGCATCTGATTCGTATTCGCCCAACCCGGAATTTGATGATGTGCGTGAAGCAGCGGTGATTGGCAGTTTCCACATTTCTCGGGGATGCTGAAGACCACTTCTTAGATTGAGGGCCGAGCGTGACGGGCTAGCCGCAATCAACTGGTGTAACCAGATGGGATGAGAAG
>PMUM01000315.1 GCA_003166855.1 Acidobacteriaceae bacterium
CGGTAGAGATATTTGTGCTCGAAGAAAATGCAGGGGTTGTTGTCGCGGATGGCGGACTTGATAAGGCCTTTGGCGTCGTAGGGCGTGGCGGGGCAGATGACTTTCAGGCCAGGGTTGTGGACGAACCACATCTCGGGATTCTGCGAGTGGAAAGGGCCGCCGTGAACGTATCCGCCGCTGGGGCCGCGCAGGACGAGCGGAGCGGGAGCGCCCCACAGATAGTGTGTTTTCGCGACCATGTTGCTGATCTGGTTGAAGGCGCAGCCGATGAAGTCCATGAACTGGAATTCAGCGACGGGGCGCATGCCGGTGAGCGACGCTCCGAAAGCCGCGCCGACGATGGCGGACTCGGCGATGGGCGTGTCGATGACNNTCGCGGTCCATTTCTTCCCAGATTCCCTGGCGGATGGCTTCGAGGTAGGTCAGTTGCATAAGGTCAGGTTTCAACGTTTCAAATGTACAGTCGTGCATAGTCATCCCGAGCGAGGATGCTCGTTCACGCTAGTGAACGAGCATCGCAGTCGAGGGACCTTGCGTTTGGTACCAATCAGCAGCTAGATCCTTCCAGCCCGGGTTCTTTCGTTCGATTAGCCACATTTTCTTTTCGCGGCGCCAGCGCTTGAGTTGTTTCTCGCGATCAATCGCATTTGCGACATCATCAAAGCTTTTCCAGTAGACGAGGCGGGTGCAATTGTAGTCATCCGTGAAGCCTTCGAATAGGTGCTCCTTGTGCTGCCAGACGCGCTTACGCAAGTTGTTCGTCATGCCTATGTAAAGAGCTCGTCTTGAGGCGCTTTGCATCATGTACACGTAGTAGATGTGCTCGTCGCGCATTTTCTGGCTCCCCGCGCTGAACACAAGGTCCCTCGACTGCGCAAAACGATTCGCTTTGCTCATCGTTTTGCTCCGCTCGGGATGACAATGTGGGGAGCATTTCACATCTGCACAATGCGCGTCTGTGACGGGTGAACATGAAATCCACAGCGTCCAGCTTCAACTTCTCACGTCAAGTTTAGTGCGCGACTAGATCACTCAGCCCGCCATACTTATTTCAAGTGCACGGCAGCTTCGGTTTGCTTGAACACGCCCGTTCCCTTCTTTACTTTCGGCATGCCGTATTTTGGTTTGATTTCGTGACAGCCTTCCTCACAGAAAACGCCGCCTTCGGCTGATTCCGGTGTTGGCATCGGCGAGTTCACCGCGATCTCGCGTTCTGCTTCGATCTCTTCTTCTACTTCGGCGATCAGGGCCTCATTCTCTTTCGGAGTCAGCCACTTCTTTTCCTTCACCAGATAATTTTCGAACCTTGCGATGGGGTCGCGCTTCTTCCAGAAGTCGAACATTGGCTTGGGCACGTAGCTGGCGGCGTCGTGAATGGCGTGGCCTTTCATGCGCATCATTTTGGCTTCGATCAGCGTGGGGCCTTCGCCGCGGTGGGCGCGTTCAACAGCGTCGCGGGCGGCGTCGTAGACCTGGCAGGCGTCGGTGCCGTCGACGATCACGCCGGGGATGCCGTATCCAATGGCGCGTTCGGCGAGGTCTTTGCAGCGGTACTGCATTTCGGACGGCGTGGAGTAGGCCCAGAGATTGCTTTCGACGAAGAGCACGAGGCCGAGATTTTGCACGGCGGCGAAGTTGATGCCTTCGTAGGTGACTCCGGTGGACTGGCCTCCGTCGCCAATGTAGGTCATGACGGCGATGTTGCGTCCTTGGAGGCGCGCGCCGAGAGCGACGCCGGAGAGCACGGGGATGAGATCACCGAGCATGGAGATGGGCGAGACCATGTTGCGCTTTTCGATGTCGCCGAAGTGCGAGGTACCGTCGCGGCCCTTGGTCGGCGAGTCGGCCTTGGCCATGTACTGCATCATGGTGTCGCTGGCGCGGAATCCGCGAACAAGGAGAGATCCCTGGTTGCGGATCATGGGGGCGAACCAGTCGTCTTTGTCGAGCGCGTAGGCGGAGGCGCAGGAGCAGGCTTCCTGACCGAGGCCGAAGTAGACTCCGCCGACGACTTTGCCCTGCTTGTAGAGATTTTCCAGCGCGACTTCCATCTTGCGGTTGAGCAGCATCCAGCGGTAGATCTCGATGCATTGCTTCCTGTCGAGATACTTGGAGTCGCGGATTGGCGGAACGGGAGCATCGAGATTGCCTTCGACTTCGTAGCGGACGTGCTCGTGGCCCTGGCGGTCTTTTTCGATGTGCTGGCGCACGGTGAAGTCGGGATGCTCGAGGCGATAGTCTGGGATGGAGTAGGTGCGGAGGTCGCTGGCCGGTTTGTTGTTTCCCTTCGTCGAGCTGCGCTCGACGGAACGGCCGAGGGCGGCCGTTCCCACACGACCAGAGCCCGCACGACTGCCGTTGGAGTTGTGCTTGGACTTCTTCTTATTGTTCCCCATGTAAGGCGGCGCTTTGGGCGCGATGTATTGATGGTATCGCGAGAGTGGGGGATTGGGCTAGTTTGCGTCGCGCACGGGCTGGGCGGCCGCGCCACCTGTGGCTATACCGATACTGCGCGAACAAGGAGTGCGTCGAGGGTTTCGACC
>PMUM01000144.1 GCA_003166855.1 Acidobacteriaceae bacterium
GTCGAGCGGCGTACCTTCGCTGGATATTTCGGCGGTGCGCGCACTGCAGCGCATTGATACTTTCGGTCCGTTGCCGCCGGATTATTCCGGTGGGAAGATTTCGGTGGAGTACTGGTTCGACTACAAGAAGTGAACCATTCGGGTAAATACCAAGCACTACCGATTGACTTTGTGCGTCGAAGTAGAGGCACAATGCGGTGAGAGAGTGTAAGAGGGAAGAAGCCTTGCAAAGCAATTCATATCGTTCTACGATATTGTGGTACGGAGTATGTTTTTCCCCCACAGGGATGGACGAAGCCGCTAGACCCACTTTCCGGCGACGGCCCAGCAGTTTCCGCGGCCTCGCGTTGGCGTTCGTTCTTATTGGCTACTTTCTATCTTCGGCGCTGTTCGCTCAGGATTGGGTGAAGACGGGCACGAGCCTCGGCGTGGAGAAGGTGCGGCTGGCGGTCCCGGACTTCAAGCCTTCGACCGGTGATCCGCAGAACACCGTGCTGCTCAAAAGCTTTAACGACACGCTGTGGAACGATCTCGACGTCTCCGGCGTCGTGGAGTTGGTGTCGAAGAGTTTTTATCCGTTGCAGACTCCCGGGCAGCCGCCAGAGGTCAATTCTCTGACGTGGAATGCGCCTCCTCCTAACGCCGCCGTGCTTGCGTTTGGAAGTTTGGGCGTGGCAAGCGGAAAGCTAACGGTGCAGGGCTGGCTGTACGACGTGAAGAACACGCAGTCGCCGCAGATTTTGGGCAAGCAATACACGGATACCTCCAGCGACGCAGCGGCGCGGATGATGGCCCACAAGTTTGCCGACGAAATCATCTTCCGGCTGGGTGGAGGCATTACCGGCATCGCCGAGACGCAGATCTACTTTGTCAGCGACCGCACCGGGCACAAGGAAATCTGGGCCATGGATTACGATGGATCGAACCAGCACCAGATCACCCATTTAGGCTCGATTTCACTATCGCCGCGGGTTTCGCCGGACGGGTCGCGCATCGCTTTCAGCAGCCTGACCAAGACAGGCTGGGAAATCATGATGTATTCGCTCGAACTGAACCGGGCGGTGAGTTTCCCGCACATGGGCGGGACGAATCTGTCTCCGGCGTGGTCGGGGGATGGGACGAGGCTGGCGTTCTCGTCGTCGCGCGGGGGCGAGCCCGAAATTTATGTGTCGGACGCGTCGGGCGGGAATCTACATCGTTTGACGACGGCGAAGGGGCCGGATGTGTCCCCGGTGTGGAACCGGAAGACGAACTCCCAGATCGCCTTTGTCAGCGGGCGCACAGGATTGCCGCAGATTTATACAATGGGAGCCGACGGCACCAACCAGCAGCGCATGACCGATCAGGGGTACGCGGTGTCGCCGAACTGGGCGCCCAACGGGCAGTTTCTCTCATTTGCATGGGTGCGGAAGTATGGGCCAGGGGAACCAGGATCGTCGGATCTTTACTTGATGGACATCGCCAGCAAGCAGTGGGTGCAACTTTCGCACGACGGCGGGCGGAACGATTTTCCATCGTGGTCGCCGGACAACCGGCATATCGTTTTTCAATCGAACCGATCGGGCAGTCTGCAGATATGGACGATGCTGGCCGACGGCAGCAAGGCGCAACAGTTGACGTTTACAGGACACAACAGCCAACCGAATTGGAGTTGGAAATAGTAAATACGCTTCGTCTGACCCTGGAGGCAAGCCTTTGGGGTCGTAGGGAGGAATAAAAGTGAAGCATCAAAGCATGAAGTGGTCTCTGCTCATCATTGCCCTCAGCGCTCTACTGGCGCTTGGCGCCTGCGGAAAGAAAGCGGTTCCGCCTCCGCCACCACCCCCGCCGCCACCACCCTCTCCGACTGCATCGATTTCCGTGGCTCCGAATTCCATTCAGGCGGGACAGTCGGCCTCGCTGACCTGGCAGACCAGCAATGCCACCGACGTATCGATTGACGGCATTGGCGCGGTGCAACCGAACGGCTCGCAAAGCGTGTCGCCGACGGATTCCACGACCTACCACCTGACGGCCAAGGGATCGGGTGGGACGCAGGAAGCCACCGCGCGGCTTACGGTGACAGCAGCGGCGGCGCCGCCTCCTCCTCCCACGACCTCGGTCACAGACGAGGACTTGTTCAGTCAGAACGTGAAGGATGTTTACTTCGACTACGACAAGGCCGACCTCCGCGGCGATCAGCAAGCCTCGATCCAGGCGGACGCGCAGTTCCTCAGTCAACACAGCAATGTGAATTTCACGATTGAAGGACACTGCGACGAGCGTGGCTCGACCGAGTACAACCTGGCTCTGGGCGACCAGCGCGCCAGCGCGGTGAAGAACGCGCTGACCGCGGCGGGCGTGAACGCCAGCCGGATCAAGACCATCAGCTACGGCAAGGAAAAGCCCTTCTGCACCGAAAGCAACGAAGCTTGCTGGCAGCAGAACCGCCGTGGGCATCTCGTCTATCAGAAGTGAGACTGGCCGGGAGGCGCCGTTTGGCGTCTCCCGTTTCTTCTTGCGCGGGATTGGGCATTGGTGCGCGCATTTGGCGTCCCCATTGAGGCTTCCGGTTCCGGGTAGCCCTTTCTGTGCGGAATCATCCCAGCCTGTGGGACAATCATGGCATCTAAGCAACCGGCAGTTCAGGGAATCTTTATGAAATCACATCGCATTTCCGCATTTTTCGCAGTATTGCTGGTGCTCTGGTTGGGTGCGGCTCCAGCTTGGGGCGTGAGTAAAGAAATGGTGCAACTGCAGACCCAGGTGCAACAACTGCAGGAGCAAATGACGGCCATGCAGCGCAGCTTTGACGAGCGCATGGGGGTCATGAAGAACCTGGTCGAGCAGGATACGGACGCCATCAACAAAGTCGCGGCGGCGCTCAATGGACTTCAGCAGACGCTGGCAAAGCAGCAGGGCGACTCGGGCGGCAAGGTCGATCAGCTTTCGGGGCAGATCCAGGCGCTCAACGACACCATGGATGAACTCAAGGCGCGCCTGGCCAAGGTGAGCAAGCAACTGGAAGATATGCAGTCGGCGCAACAGAGTCTGGGTGCCCAACAGGCCACGCAGCTAGCTGCGGCCGACGCCGCAAAGAACGCTCCGCCGCCGGATGTGCTCTACAACAACGCCGTGCGCGATTACAACGGCGGCAAGAACGACCTGGCCCTGCAGGAGTGTTCGGACTACATCAAGTTCTATCCCAATACCGATCTGGCGGGGAACTGCTATTTCTACCTGGGGGAGATTCAGTTCCGGCAGGGAAACTACCAGCAGGCGGCGCAGAGCTATGACGCGGTTTTGCAGAACTTTCCCAGCGGGAACAAGGCTGCGTCAGCGCAGCTGAAGAAGGGATTCGCTCTTATTGAGTTGGGCAAACAGGATGACGGGGTCAGCGAGCTGCGACGTCTGATCCAGCGCTATCCACATTCGCCGGAGGCGCTGCAGGCGCGGGACCGGCTGCGGAAGCTGGGAGTCGCGACTACCGGAAGGTGATTTTCCACGGTGAATTGGGCCTGCGGATTGGGCCGTTTCACTAGGCGCCGTGGTGATGGGGTCTTTTGGGCGTGTGATGCTTTCCGGCTTTGTGGGCGTGATGGCGTTGCACGCGCGGATCGCGGTGATGACCCCACTTCGCCGGAGTGAAGGTCGCGTGCGGAGTCGCTGCCAGGGCGAACGCACTGGACAAGATACACAGCGTCAGTACCAAGAAGCACCGTCTCATATACCCTATCTCCGGCGAACTTCTCCTACTTTATAACTATATTTTTCGGAAAGCTAGAGGACTAAACTGGTTTCGTCGGAATTATTGTCCGAGGTGGACTCATGGAACACAGCACCCACGATCAGGATACGGCGAAAGGGGCCACGGAAACCGAGGACCATAAAATCCCTGGCAACGTTGGCCTCCAGGAACAGCTCGGGCATCGCGATCAGGACCCGATGCTGAAGGATGCGGACTCCGATTTTCCCGAACCTGGGCAAAATCCAGAACATAGCGGCGAGCCGGAACGAAAAACTGGGTAGAACAGCTTGCCGAGGAGTCAAAGTGGAAAGCCCTCTCTTGCGAGAGGGCCTTTTCCTTTTGAGGCGAATTCAGCGCTAGCGAAGCTCTTCCATCACCGCTTCCAGCACTTCTTTGCCCGGACGCGTCATCGAATCAGGCAGCGTGGCCAGCGGTTGGTCGACGACGTTCAGCATGTCAAGGAAGTTGGGCGCCTCGGGATTCACGTAGAAGACGCCGGTCAGCACTTCGCCCTTGTCGTGGGCTTCGGTGAGACGGGTAATCGCGCGAATCTTGTCGGTCGGGTCATAGTCTTCTTCCAGCTTGCGCAGGCGCAAGTGGGAACCGTCGTGCATGGTGACTTCGACGGTCGAGCCGGGATCGTATTCGACGGCAATGTCCTCGAAGTGTGGAACGAAGCTGACGTCCTGCAGGGTCTCTTCGTGCTCTTTCACGTACTTATAGGACTTGGTCGAACCCTCGTGGTCGTTGAAGGTGACGCAGGGCGAGACCACGTCGAGCATGACGGTACCCTTGTGAGCGATCGCGGCTTTCAGCATAGCGCTGAGCTGGCGCTTGTCTCCGGAGAATGAGCGGCCCACGAGAGTCGCGCCGAGTTGAATCGCAAGAGCGCAGGTGTCGATGGGCGGGAGGTCGTTGACTACGCCCGTCTTCAGCCTCGATCCCAGGTCGGCGGTGGCTGAGAACTGGCCCTTGGTGAGGCCGTAGACGCCATTGTCTTCGATGATGTAGATCATCGGCAGATTGCGGCGCATGAGGTGGATAAACTGTCCGATGCCGATGGAGGCGGTGTCGCCATCGCCGCTGACGCCGATGCATACGAGCTTGCGATTCGCCAGCAGGGCTCCGGTGGCCACCGAGGGCATGCGCCCGTGCACGGCGTTGAAGCTGTGCGAGCGGTTCATGAAGTAGGCCGGAGTCTTCGAGGAGCAGCCGATGCCGCTGGGTTTGATGAGCAGTTCGGGCTGCACGCCCATCTCGTACATCGACTCGATGATGCGCTCGGAGATCGCGTTGTGGCCGCAGCCGGCGCACAGCGTGGTCTTGCCGCCCTTGTAATCCATGACGGTGAGGCCGATGCGGTTGGTCTTTGGTCCGGGTGCTGCTGTTCCGGGTTCGACGGGAGTCGTGGCCATCTACTTACCCTCCATGCTGGTCAGTTCGTCGGTGATGGACCGCGCGTCGAGCGGGAGTCCGGTGATGTGGGCGATGCTGCGCAGGCGCGTGGTCAGCTCGGGCTTGAGATCGAGTTTGAGCAACGTGAGCATTTGCGCGTCGCGGTTCTGCTCGACGAGGTAGGTGCGGTCGTGCTGCTCGATGAACTCGTGCACTTCGCGCGTGAACGGGTACGCGCGGAGGCGCAGGTAATCGGTCTCGATAGCGTATTCATCGCGAAGCTGGTCGCGGCTCTCAGTGATGCCCCAGTGCGAAGTGCCGTAACCGATGATCCCGATTTTCGCGTTGTGGCCCTTGGTGATTTCGGGACGGGGAACGAACGAGCGCGCAGTCTCGAACTTGCGGTTCAGGCGCTCCATGTTGTTTTCGAAGTCGTCGGCGCGTTCGCTGTATTGGGCTTTCTCGTTGTGGCCGCTGCCGCGCGCGAAGTAGGCTGCCGCGGGATGGATCGTTCCGGGCAGCGTGCGATAGCCGATGCCGTCTCCGTCGATGTCTTTGTAACGAGCGAATCCACCGAGGCGGTCGAGATCTTCTTTGCCGAGCACCTTGCCGCGATTGATGGGCGTGGTCGGATATTCGAACGGATCGGACATCCAGTTGTTCATGCCGAGATCGAGATCGGACATGACGAAGACCAGAGTCTGAAATTGCTCGGCGAGGTTGAATGCTTCCGGCGCCATGCTGAAGCACTCGGTTACGGAGCAAGGAAACAGCATGATGTTCTTGGTGTCGCCGTGCGAGAGGAATGCGGTAGAGAGAATGTCGCCTTGCGACGTGCGCGTCGGCAGGCCGGTGGAGGGGCCTACACGCTGAATGTCCCAGATGACGCCAGGGACTTCGACGTAATAGGCGAGTCCGGCGAATTCCGACATCAGCGAGATCCCGGGTCCAGCGGTCGCGGTCATGCTGCGGGCGCCCGCCCAGCCTGCGCCGATGACCATGCCGATTGCGGCCAGTTCGTCTTCGGCCTGCACGATCGCGAAGGTTGCTTTGCCGTCGGGACCGATGCGGTATTCCTTCATGTACTCGATCATCGTCTCCACGAGCGACGACGATGGCGTGATGGGGTACCAAGTCACTACCGTGCATCCGGCGAACATGCAGCCGAGCGCGGCAGCCGAGTTGCCGTCGATGATGATCTTGCCGGCCGTGGCGTTCATTCGCTCGATGTAGAAGGCGCCACGCTTTTGCAGATTCGCCTTGGCGTAATCGAATCCGGCTTGGGCCGCGGAGAGATTCAGATTGGCGGCCTTCACTTTTTTGGCGAATTGCTTGCGGATCGCCTTTTCGACCTCGGCCATGTCGACGGTGAGCAGGCTGGCGACGACGCCGACGTACACCATGTTCTTAACTAGCTTGCGTAGTTTGGCCTCAGGACACACCGCGGCGACGAGCTTGTCGTAGGGAACCGAATAAAAGATGAGATCATCACGCAGCTTGTGCAGAGCGAGAGGTTCGTCGTAGAGGACCGCGGCACCGGGAGCCAGCGACATCGTGTCTTCCTGCGCGGTCTCGGGATTCATGGCTACGAGGAAATCGATTTCCTTCTTACGGCCGATGTAGCCGTTCTTGTTGGCACGAATGGTGTACCAGGTCGGAAGGCCGGCAATGTTCGAGGGGAACATGTTCTTGCCGGAAACCGGCACGCCCATCTGAAAAATGCTGCGCAGGAGCACAGTGTTTGAACTTTGCGAGCCGGAACCGTTGACGGTCGCGACCTGAATGCTCATGTCGTTGACGATGCGCTTGTGCCCAGGGCCTCCGGCGGATTCCCGGGGCACGACATCCGTAGTTGCCATCCCAACACCTTCCTTCAGTTAGCGGGCTGAACCCAGTTGCCCGTGATTTGTGGATTGCAGAGGAGGGAACATTCCATTATAAGGGCGGCGGCAGCGCCGCGTCGCGTCAAAATGCCCGCCTGTGGCCCGGAGGAACCTGTTTTGAAACGAGGGAGAAGTTCGCGGACTCAGGATTCTGTCTTGTAGAACTGGGCGATGTTCCGGAACTTATTATATCGTGACACGAGCAATTCGGCAGGGGGAGTTTTCTTCAATTGGTAATAGTGCTTCTGCAGGCTGGCGTCGAGCAGATTGGCGGCTGCTTCGTGGTCGCGGTGAGCTCCGCCTTCGGGCTCGGGAACGATGTCGTCGATGCAGCCGAGTTCGCTGAGGTCGGTGGCGGTGATGCGCATGGCCTCGGCAGCGAGTTCCTTCTTCGAGGAGTCGCGCCACATGATGGCGGCGCAGCCTTCGGGAGAGATGACCGAGTAGATGGAGTTCTCCATCATCAGGACGCGATCGGCGACGGCGATGGCCAGGGCTCCGCCGCTGCCGCCAACACCGATCACAGTCGCAATGATTGGAACCTCGAGCCGCGCCATTTCGCGGAGGTTGTAGGCGATGGCTTCCGCCTGTCCGCGCTCTTCCGCATGGATGCCGGGGTAGGCGCCATCGGTGTCGATCAGGGTGAAGATGGGGCGGCGAAACTTTTCTGCAAGCTGCATCGTCCGGATGGCTTTGCGGTAGCCCTCAGGGTGGGGGGTGCCGAAATTGCGGTGGACGCGCTGCTTCATGTCGCGTCCCTTTTGGGTGGCGACGATGAGGATTTCGTCGCCGTGGAAACGGGCCATGCCGCAGATGATGGCAGCGTCGTCGCCGAAGCCGCGGTCGCCGTGAATTTCGCTGAAATCGGTGAAGATGCGCTCGATGTAGTCGAGCGACTGCGGACGCTGGGGATGCCGTGCTAACTCGGTCCTCTGCCATGCCGTGGGCGGCGCGTTCATTTCCTGCCTTAAGGTCTCGATGCGTTCCTGCAACTTGGCGATCTGGCGGCGGGTCGCATCGTCGGCGCCGGGGGACTCCAGATCGGCGACCTGGCGTTCGATCTGCTCCAATTCCTGCTGCGCTTTTTCGGTAGGTGCCATGCGTGAATTCAGGCGATGATGCGAACGCTGCCTCGCCCGCACAATTGCTCGACGCGGGCGATGAAATTGCGGTCCGGGATGACATTATAGCCTTCCGCCTCCATCACCACCATGAAATCGCCCTGGCGTTCCACGTCAAACAGCACTTTGGCCTCGCCTTTGCGCTCGAGGAAGAGGGTGTGCAGGTCGTCGATGGTAGCTTCGGAGGAGCTTTCGAGCGGGATGCGGATGCGAATCGCGCGCGGGAGCGGGACCTTGGCTTCTTCCAGTGGTTGGATTTCGGCCGCGGTGATCTTGGGATTGGCGCCTTCTTCGATGCGCACGCCAGCCTTCACGAGAACTGGAACTTCGAGTTTCACCTTCTCGCCGATGCGCTTGTAGGCCTCGGGGAAGACGATCATATCGATGGAGCCGGACATGTCTTCGAGCGTGGCCTGGGCGTAGAAGTCTCCGCGCTTCGATTTGAGGACGCGCACGTTGCCGATGATGCCGGCGGTGACGATGGTTTCATCTTTGCCCGTCGATTTCGTCATGGCGGCGATTTCTTCGATGCTCAGGGCCCGCAGGTCGGACAGCTTGTCTTTGTATTTCTGGAGCGGATGGCCACTGATGAAGAAGCCGAGGATTTCTTTTTCGGCGGTGAGGCGCGTGTGTTCGTCCCAGTCAGGAGCGTTGGGCAATTTGTCGTTGTGCGATTCGGCATCTTCCTGCTGGAAGACGCCGAACAGGCCGTGCTGGCCGGATTCGGCGTCGCGTTGGGCTTTCTGGGCCTGTTCCATGGCCTTGTCGAGAACGGCCATGAGTTGCGCGCGGCGGCCCATGGAATCCATGGCGCCGCTCTTGATCAAGGATTCGAGGACGCGCTTGTTGAGCAGTCGGAGGTCGACGTTCTCGCAAAATTCAAAAATGGATTTGAAGCGGCCGAGTTTCTTGCGCGCGGCGACGATTGATTCGATCGCGTTGCCGCCGACGTTCTTCACTGCGGCGAGGCCGAAGCGGATCGATTCGCCATGCGGAGTGAAGTTGGCGTCGGAGACGTTGATGTCGGGCGCTTCGACGGCAATGCCCATCTCGCGGCATTCGTTGATGTACTTGACTACGTCGTCGGTTGAACCGGTCACCGACGTCAGCAGGGCCGCCATGAACTCCACGGGATAGTGCGTCTTCAGATACGCCGTGTGGTAGGCCAACAGAGCGTAGGCCGCGGAGTGGGATTTGTTGAAACCGTATCCGGCGAACTGGGCCATGAGGTCGAAGATTTTTTCGATCTTCTTGGGCGGATACTTTCGTTGCGCGGCGCCTTCGACGAAGCGCTCGCGCTGCTGCGCCATTTCCTCGGCTTTTTTCTTGCCCATGGCGCGGCGCAGGAGATCGGCTTCACCCAGGGAGTATCCGGCCAGGCGGTTGGCGATCTGCATCACCTGTTCC
>PMUM01000304.1 GCA_003166855.1 Acidobacteriaceae bacterium
GGTGGTGGTGCCGTCGCCGGCTACGTCGGAAGTCTTGCTGGCGACTTCACGAACCATCTGGGCGCCCATGTTCTCGAGTGGATCCCTGAGTTCGATTTCTTTTGCAACGGTGACGCCGTCTTTGGTGATGGTCGGCGAACCGAATTTCTTTTCGATGACTACATTGCGACCTTTGGGACCGAGGGTGACCTTCACGGCATCGGCCAGAAGGTTGACGCCGCGGAGGATCGCCTGACGGGATTCCTCTCCGTGAACGATTTGCTTTGCCATTGTCTGAATCTCCTTATGAATTTCTTTTTAGCGGTCAGCTCTGAGCTACGAGCTGTGAGCCAGAAGCTTGTAGCTACTCGCTTCCAGCTAAACCAAGTTGCATAGATCCTTCGCGCAAAGAACGCGCTCAGGATGACAATGCTTCCTTACTTCCTCGAGCCGGCGAGTTCTTTCTTGGCCGGGGTGGCGGCGCCGGTGAGGATGCCGAGGACTTCTTCTTCTTTCATGATGATGAAGTCTTCGCCATCGATCTTGATTTCGGTGCCGGAGTACTTGCCGAACAGGACGCGGTCGCCCTCTTTCACTGCGAGCGGGAAGGTCTTGCCTTCGTCGTTGGTGCGGCCTTTGCCGGTAGAGATGACTTCGCCCTCCTGGGGCTTGTCTTTGGCTGAGTCGGGGATGATGATGCCACCACGAGTGGTGGAAGCTTCCTCCACACGACGGACCAGTAGACGGTCATGGAGTGGTGAGAATTTCGCCATGGTTTGTTACTCCTTTCGAGCAGTTAGAAGGTTGACGTGCTTGATTGAATCTTTGTAACCCTATGATTTGGATGGGTTAGGCGCTGCTGTTAGCAGTTAAGCCTATCGAGTGCTAATTGTAGAGGGTGAGTGGCCAGTTGTCAAGGGGCCCTTCAGGCAGGTGAGGCCATAGTGCGCGTTGATCAGCCACGGTCAGCAAACCCGAATGGCTTTCTCGCACTGGCCGAGTTCGATAAGCCGGAGAACGGGGGGAATGGCGACGGGATCATTGATGAGAGGGATGATGTATTCCCGCACCTACTAACCTTTGGATTGACGAAAACCACGACGGCATCTCCCAGCCCAATGAACTGCACACCTTGCCGGAGTTGGGCATGTACTCCATCAGCCTGCGCTATCGAGACGACAAACACTTCTTCGATGAGTACGGCAACTGGTTTCACTACCGGGCGGTTCTCAATCCTGATCCGCAAGACGGGGAGTCCAAAGACGGTTGCCTAATCTACGACGTTTTTTTCATGACCAGCAAGGAGAGCCGTAGCGCCCGGTCGTCACAAAACGGAGGATCCTATGCTCTTCCACCGGAGTGAGTTCATATGCAGACTGGCGACTCATCCACATTCGGCTGTGGCTGGAGTCGATAGCCGCCTAGGAAGGACAGGGATTATGCCCGCGGTGTGGACAAGCATTTCTCGCCGTATTCTCTCGCTGCTCATTCTGTGCCTCTCTGCGCAGCACGTTCTCGCTGGTTCGCCCACCTACCACCAAAGTGTCGCTGTGGGCCAAGATGGAAAACCGTCGCTGCAGCTAACCAACGACTCAGAGGTTCCGATCAGCGCGTTTGTCATAACCGAGTCTTCCTCATCGGGCGCGGAGGCTCGTGCATATTTTGACGTGTACACTGCCATCGGTCAATCGGACCTCCCTATTCCTCCCGGCACTTCGATATCCAGGACGCTTTCAGCTTTCGTAGGCACGGACACGAGCGAGGTTTGGGCGGAGGTACCGGCTGTGATTTTCAAAGACGGTTCGAGCGCGGGTGACCCAGTTTGGGTCAACGCCATTCTCGCGCGGCGGGTTCGCCTGCATGACCGTCTTCTTACCCTCGAAGATCTGCTGAGCCCTCTGGTGGGCACCGGGATTTCACCGGGAGCCATCGTGGAAAAGCTCCGAACCACACTGACTGAGGCGTTGAAGCAATTGCCCGATGATGACCTGCGCGCCGTGGACACCATGGCTTTTTTTGATGCTACTTCTACATTCGATAGGGTGCGGCAGGACAAGAGCGAGAACCTTCTCAAGCTTTATCTAAGACATTTGGAGAAGCACGCCCTTGTACTGGAATATTCGCGACCTGACTTGGACACGATCAGAAATCTGCCGCTGCCCAAACCTGAACGCTCATCCAAATCCACACCTCCCTCCCGCTCCCTGGACGCCGGGTTATCTGGCAAGGCTGCGGCAAATGAAGCGAGGGGCCAATGAGGAGACATCATAAGATGCTGTTAGGCGGGCTGCTCTCAGGTGCCATCATGTGTGTGAGTGCGGCTGCACAAATCACGGGAACGACTGTGAGCGTAATCTTTTCGCCAGCAGGGGTGTATTACTATCCTGGTGAGGCTGTGACGGTGAACTACAGCGTAACTGTGACACTAAAAAATGCGGCCAATTTTACGGCCACGGGTGACTGGGAGTGCTACGTCAACGGTACAGTATGGCAGGGGTTTCCAGTGCCGATCAAAGAGACTCTTAATCAACTGAGTTATTTTACGGCCTCGGGGTCTTTCACGGTAACAGAGTCGAATGTCGGCCCCTATTCGGTTTCGTGCCAAGTATCGGGTCAGTTGTCAGGCATCGGAACATTCTCGGGGTCAAGCACCCAATCGTTTACAGTTACCGGTTGCACCGGAAACTCCGACTACAGCGAGCAAGATACGGCAAGCGGCGGGTACGAAACAACAACCTTTACCCTTTCAGCAATCATGAATCCACCGTACGGGTCGCAAACAGCGACTGAATACGGCTACGGGATTACCGGTAATTTGGCGGGAACCGCATACGCGCTTGACTGCGACGGTGCTGCCAACGATGACCTTCCCGAGCAATACGCGGTAATCGCCGATAACGGGCAGCAGCAATTGTCAGATGGTTCGATCCTTTTCAACTTTACGATAACCAACTATCAATATTCGGCCACTGACTGCGACTCTTGTGACACAAACCCTGGCGGGTTTTATCCGGTAACTTCGAGTTCCTATAAAACTCAAGTTCAGTTTCAAGCGTACTGTGGTACCACAAAATAGTTCTGAGTCAGTTGCTCTGCTAGCGCGGGAATGAATGGGTCGAGATGAAGGAGGTTTACAGTGAGATCCGCACTACTTGTCTTGCTCGTGGCATCTGTACTTCCGCGGAGCGCTTTTGCTCAGCTCCCTGATGTCGAAGAGGGGGTCACATTTGAAGCGCTTCCTAGCTTATGGCGGCAGGTCCTCGTAAATCATAGTGCAAGCCGCTTGGTGGCCTTCCATGCGCCGTTCCGCTGCCCCAAAGGTGGGCCCGTGGTTATTTATGACTCAATCCTTTACTCTGGGAATCGTGAGGTTGGCGCCGGGGAGAGCGTTGAGATTGACATTGGTGATCCATCCCGATGCTCGGGACATGTGGACGCTGCCATCTTTTCGGATGGCCGTGCCGAAGGGGATCCGCAGGTTCTAGGCGACATCTATGCGGCTCGGCGGGGCGCGTACAGAGCTTTAGGAGAAGCGACAAGGGTATTGAATTCAATTCCGAGTGAGCATCAATCAATCGAGCACGCGGTCGACGCGCTTACTGCCAAGAAGCAGACGGCCCTCAGCGAAACAACCGCGAGTGGTGCCGGATATAGATTCGTCCTTTCGGTTGCCTTGGACGCCCTAACCGATCCTCACCGAGTTAATCCGGCACTCCCATCAGACAACAGGGGGCAGAAGCTGCCTGCCGTCGAGGATGTAATGAGCACAACTGGGTTGTCGCGCGAAGAAGCGCGGGCCATCGTGTTTAGCAAGAGGCTCGAAGGATGGAAATCCCTCTTGGAGAACAATCTGGCGGGCGGCCCACCTTTCTAGTTTGGTTTTTCCCTTCCCGCTCGGAACAGCGGGTGCACAATCCCGGCGACTCCGCTCAGGGGAGGCTCTTGCGTTTTTTTGCAAGGGCGGGTGGCGATCCTGCCTGTACTATTCGGTTCGTCATGCCGCGCTTCTTGCGTCGCAGTTATGGCACTCGTCATCGGCACTTTTCTATTTGTTCGATTAGGCTGGGCGGTGGGAGTGAATCGAGGCTGGGGAAAGAGCTCGTTTCGAGTATCGGCAGCGTGATGGCCCTGAGTTGCGCGGGAATCGCGCCCTTCAAAGAAGAAGAGCGCGAAGGATGGGGCACCCTCGGCGTTGCTGGTGCAAGCAAGAATCAAAAGGCGGCTACCCGCCGCCGCTGTCCCAACCGCCAAGGGCACGAAGGATTAGGGAGGTGTTTCGCGGTATTATTTCCTGCGATGGCGACTCCCGATGCGGCAACGGAATGGCGGCGGTTGTCTGAGCTGTATGGCCGGATGAGTGACGGTGAACTTCTGGCCCTCGCAAGTAAGGAGTCAGAGTTGACTGAGCTCGCGCAGGAAGCTCTGGCGAATGAGATTTCTCAACGCAGACTGAAGCTGGAGCCTGAGGCGCCTTCCGAGCCACCGAGCCCTCCGCGGGAACTTAATCCCGCTTACGACGAGGACCGTCGATTGGTCGAGATATGCACGGTGTGGAGCGTGGCGGACGCCCTGCAGGTGCAGCAGTTGCTGGATCGGGCGGGAATTCCGTTTTTCATGGGGCCCGAGAAGGCTACGGGTGTCGATGCAGTGACATCAGACTTCGCCAAGGGTGTCAGCGTGGAGATCATGAACGTCGGATTAGCGTGGGCACGTCAGGCTCTGGTGAATTATGAGCCGGCGAACGAACCGGAGTCGGAGCGGGTAGAGGAACCGGATGAGATTCCTGTGCGCTGCCCGAGATGTCATTCGACGGAAATCGTATTGGACACTCTGATTGGAGAGGAGTCGCGCACGGAGAAAGATTCGCCTCAACAGTTCGAATGGACTTGCGATGCGTGCGGTCATCGGTGGAAGGATGACGGGATTGTGGGAGAAAAACCTTAACCACAAAGGACACTAAGGATCACTAAGGAATTCAAAACCCCCACCCTGTCCTCCCAAAAAACGGGAGGACAAGGGTGGGGCACCCTTTCACAGTTCGGGTTGGGCTATGCCTTTTTTCACGGCGTCTTCCAGTAACAGTTTCATTTCGTGGGAGGCTTTTTCGGCTAATTCGCCTTGCTGGCGACCTAGTTCGCCTTGCTGGTCGCCGAGCTTGCCTTGCTTTTCGCCGAGCGCGCCCATTTCTTCTCCGAGCTTGCCTTGCTGGTCGCCGGCGTGGGACTGGATCTCGCCCATCTTGGATTGCAACTCGCCCATCTCGGACTGAACTTTTCCGATCTGATCCATGGTTGCGCTGGGGCCGAGCGCTTTTAGTTCGGCTTTGAGCTTATCGAGTTGTGCCGTCATGTCCGGCACATTGACGCGGACTTTTTCCATCCTGGCGCCGAGTTCATCCTGCTGTTTTCCGAGGGCTTCTTGTTGCTTGCCGAGTTCTTCCTGCTTCTTGCCGAGTTCCTCTTGCGGAGCCCAGAGTTTGCGGGCGCGGTCGATGGTGGCCTGGTCGCGAATGATGTAAGACTTCTCGTCGACCTGGAACCAGATGAAGTCGCCGGGGATGCTTTTGCGCAGTTTCTCGACGTGGCGGGCGTCAGCGGTGGAACCCGACATGGTGAGGGAGTCGGACTTGCCGGTGACGATGACGAAGCGCTGGTCGTCGTCGTAGCCGTAGCTGTAGGAATAACCGTTTCCGTATGACGAGTGTGCGGCGGATTGATCGGCCATGGAGCGTGCTTGCATCGCGAGGGCCTGGGCTTCCGCTTGCGCCTTATAAAAATTGCGCTGCGCATCACTCCGCGAGAGGTTTCCTACGGGCGCGACCGGGGCGACCGGAGCGATAGGAGCGAATGCGGGATTCGGGGGATTGGTGGGTACTGCCATCGAAGCGCGTGGCGCTACGGGGGCGGGGCCGGAAACACCGCCGCTAATCCCCGCGGCCGGAGCGGGCGCGGGAGTTGGCTCGGCGGGGGATGAGGGTTCTGGTGGAGTCGTCTCGTCCGGCGTCGAAGCGATTGCAGGGGCCGGGGTGGTGGCTGGCTGTGATTTTGGCGCGGGAGACTGCTGGGCGGGCGGAGTTTGATCCTGCGCGAATTGAGCTCCGAGCATCGGCACATGCTGGGCTGGGTGCGCGGAGGCAGCGAGGTACACCACGGGAATCGCAAGGGCGACGACCGCTACGGCAATTGATTTCTTAAGATGCATGGCGACAGATCCTTTCCAGGTGAGAATTCGTTCTACTCTTTTTTCAGACTGACCTGCCTTGGCCATGGAGACGCCTTGCCACCAGACGCGTCCGGGGGAGGCGTGCAGGGCTTCGAAGAAATCCAGCAAGATGCGGGCGTAATGCTTGCGGTCGGTTCCGCAGGACAGGGCGGCTTCGTCGCTGGCTTGTTCGGCTAGGTCGGCGAGGCGGCGGTCGAGAAACCAGGCGAGCGGACTGAACCAGAAAATCGCGCGATGCAAGAGTGACAGGCGCTGCTTAAGAGCATCGCGGCGTGCGACGTGCGAGACCTCGTGAGCGATCACAGCATTGAGCTTCGCATCGTCCCATTCGCGCCAGGTCACGGGTAGCAGAATGATGGAACGCAGTGCGCCCATCGTGACCGGTACGGAAATCAACGCTGATTCGGCAGCCGGACGGACGTAAGAGAGTCCGCATGCGAGCGCACGGGAACTCAGCCTCTGGCTGACGCGAGGATCTTTTATTTCTTGCGCGGCGTGCATCAGACGGTGGCCGAGGACGATCACAATCGCAAAACGCGCGAGTAAAACAACAGTGACGATGAGATAAGCGACTGTCGCGAGTGCGGTCCATGGCACTGAGAATCGGAAAGAGGATTCGGCGGGCGTCTGGAGGATCAGTTGTGCGGTCTGCGGCTTTGTCGAACGGCGTATGGAGGCCGATGAGAGAGGGCGAAGAGAGGATGTTTGTCGAATGGCCTCTACGCCTTGCGTGCGCTGTGCGATCGATTGCGCCGAGTCGTGCCGGACAAAAGTAGGAGTCGGAACTGGCAGAGCCGGAAGCAGCCAACCAAGAAGAGGCATGGCCAGCGCGGCGTAGAGCACCGCGGTCCAGGTGAAAAGGCGCGCGGAGGTCGATCTTACTCGAAACGCCACCAGCGCAAGGCCCGCTGCTCCAGCGAGTGCAAGCGTTCGCACGGCTGCATCCGCCACGAGCGCGAGAATGCTTGTCGGCCCCTGAATAATGGTTGGACTGAGCATCATGGCTTACCTTCCTTTACCCGCGACTTTCGATCTGTAGTTCTTTCCTCGATCATTTTCTCGCTCTCGGCGATCCGGCGTGCGAGGCGCTCCAGCTGTTTGCGATCCAACACGGCGTTGTCCACCATGCCCAGCACGAGTTGTTCGGCTGACCCGCCACAGAAGCGATCGATGATCCCTTTTACGGCGCGTACGGCGACGTTCTGTCGCGCATCGGAAGCTCTATAAATGAACGTCCGTCCTTCCGTCTCGTGCGTGAGGTACCCCTTCTCCTCGAGTCGACGCAGAACCGTGCGAATGGTGGAGTCCTTCATGGGTCGTGAGGATGCGAGCGCTTCGCGGCAGCTCTCCGATGTCGATGGGCCGTGACTCCAGATGTAATCCATGACGATTTGTTCGACCTCGCCCAAGTTCTTTAGACGTG
>PMUM01000283.1 GCA_003166855.1 Acidobacteriaceae bacterium
CTATCCGAACCAGGTCAACAACGTTCTCGGATTCCCGTTTATTTTCCGCGGAGCGCTCGACGTGCGTGCCACCGCCATTAACGAAGAGATGAAGCTGGCTGCGACACATGCTCTGGCTGATCTTGCCAAGGAAGACGTCCCTGATTCCGTGTGTCGCGCCTACGGTGTGGCCCGTCTGCAGTTTGGCCGTGAGTATCTCATCCCGAAGCCTTTCGATCCGCGCGTGCTGATGTGGGAAGCCTCCGCTGTGGCCGAAGCCGCCATGCGCAGCGGCGTCGCGCAGGTACCCGTCGATCTCAAAACCTATCGCGCGCAACTCGAACGCAGGTTAGGCAAGGCCTACGAGGTCTCGCGCACCATGATTCACAAGGCGCAGGCTAATCCGAAGCAGGTGGTCTTTCCTGAGGGCGACAACGAAAAGATCCTGCGCGCCTGCCGTGTGCTGGTCGAAGAGAAAATCGGACATCCGATTCTTCTCGGCGAGCCCGCCAAGATTGAGAGCCGGGCGCAGGAACTTGGCGTGGATCTGGAAGGCATGAAGATTGTCGATCCGGCCACGTCGGATCATCGTGAAAACTATATTCTCGAGCTGTTCCGTCTCCGTCAGCGGCGTGGCGTCACGCTGCAAGAAGCCCAGACGCTGATCAATAACCGCAACGTCTTCGGCTCAATGATGGTCCGCATGGGCGATGCCGACGCGCTCGTCTCGGGCGTGACCCAGCATTTCCCCGACACCATTCGTCCCGCGCTGCAGATCGTTCGCATGCGCGAGGGCCTGCACCGCGTATCCGGCTGCTACGCCGTCATCACCCGCAAGGGAGAAGTCTTCTTCCTCGCCGATGCCAGCGTGAACATCGAGCCAACAGCCGAAGACCTGGTTGAGATCGCGCTCTGCACGGCCCACATGGCGCGCCGCTTCGACCTCATCCCGCGCGTTGCCATGCTTTCGTTCTCCAGTTTCGGCGGCGTCGATCACCCCATTTGCACCAAGGTGCGCAAGGCCGTGGAACTGATTAAATTTGCCGACCCCACGCTGATCGTCGACGGAGAAATCATGGCCGACGAGGCCCTCTCTCCCGAGATCATCGAAGAACAATATCCCTTCAGTTCCCTGAAGGGCGGCGCCAACGTGCTCATTTTCCCCGACCTCGCGTCCGCCAATATTGCGACGAAGCTGGTGGCGAAGATCGGCGGAGGCGAACTGATCGGCCCGATTCTGATGGGCATGAGCCGCCCAGTCCACGTGCTGCAACGTTCCGCAACGGTCGAAGTCGTGGTCAATGTGGCGGCGATCGCGGTAGTCGATGCCCAGGAAAATGACACCTACGCGCACCCACATGTTCACGTGTCAGTAGAGCCAGAGTTGGTTGGCGAAGACTAGGAAGTGCAAGGTTTCAACGTTTCAAAGTGCATCGGGTTTTGTCTTTGAAACCTTCGAAACCTTGAAACTTTGAAACCTGGGTTTTGGAGGCATTCGCGCATGTCCACGCTCTGGAAGTCGCGGTACGCGCAACGTACGCTCGGAGTCAAGAGCTCCGCCATCCGCGAACTTCTTAAAGTCACGCAAAAGCCCGAAATCATCTCGTTCGGCGGCGGCCTGCCTGCCCCCGACGTCTTCCCGGTCAAGCGCTTCGAGGAAGCGTGCCACAAAGTCCTCACCGAGCACGGCGCCGAGGCCCTGCAATATTCCGCCACTGAGGGCTACCAACCCTTGCGGGAGATGATCGCGCACAACCTGGCACGCTATGGCATCGTCGCCAGCGCTGAGAACGTCCTCATCACTTCCGGATCGCAACAGGCTCTCGATCTGATCGGCAAATTGCTCATCAACCGCGGCGACCGCGTCCTGGTCGAAGCCCCCACCTACCTTGGCGCCCTGCAGGCGTTCAACGTCTACGGCGCGCAATATGTTCCCGTCCCGGTTGACGATGACGGCCTGCTCACAGAGCAACTCGATCCCAGCTTACGCGCCGGTCCTAAGTTCATGTATGTGCTCCCGAACTTCCAGAACCCCGCGGGAGTCACGCTGTCTGAAGGTCGCCGCCACCAACTCATTCTGCTTGCCGACAAGTACGGCATCCCCATTATCGAAGACGATCCCTATGGCCAGCTGCGCTACGAAGGCCAGCACATCTCGCCGCTCGTGGTGCTCGACCGCGAGAACCTGCGCCGGGACAACGGCTTCACTCTCGGCAACGTCATCTACCTGAGCACCTTCTCGAAGACGCTGGCCCCGGGAATCCGTTTGGCGTGGATCGTCGCTCCCGAAGATGTGATCAGCAAACTGGTGCAACTGAAGCAGGCCGCCGACCTGCACACCTCCACCTTCAACCAGTATGTCGCGTATGAGGTCGCCCGCGACGGATTCCTCGACCAGCACGTCAAACTGATCCGCCAGGTCTATCGTGAGCGCCGCGACGCCATGCTCAACGCTTTGCATGAATACTTCCCCCCAGAAGTGACGTGGACTCATCCGCAGGGCGGCCTCTTCCTTTGGGTGACGATGCCGGACGGTAACGATTCGCAAACGCTCCTGACCGCTGCCCTAGCCGAGGATGTCGCGTTCGTTCCAGGCGGTCCCTTCTACGCCAACAACGGGCACGAGGGCGGCCGCCACATGCGCCTGAACTTTTCGTACTGTCAGCCTGAGGTCATCCGTGAAGGCATCCGCCGCCTGTCGGTCGCGGTGAAGATGCAGCTGCGTTCGTCGCACGTCGCCCACTGAGAGGGTGCGCGGTCCGTGCGCCTCGTTTTACTGGCCCGCGTCATGCGGGAGGAGATCGTGTTAGATTCCTCGGCCGTCCCTATGGAGGCAACGGCGCCTGCACCCGAATCACGCTTTGCCAAGAAATTGATCCCGGTCCTCGCGACCTTCGCATGGTGGATCGGCTCCCTCTTCCTCGCTGCCGGACGCCTCAACTGGATTCGCGGCTGGATCTCCGTCGCCCTATTCGTAATAGCGATGACCGCGGTTTATTCGATTGTCCAACACTTCAACCCGTCAGTGATGAAGGCGCGCGCCAAATGGCAACGCAAAGACACCAAGACCTTTGACAAGATTTTTATCGCGACCTATTTGCCGCTTGTTTCTGTTCAGCCAGTGGTCGGCGGACTGGATGCCGTGCGATTCCGCTGGACCGCAATGCCGTTTGCCTTTGTCTACGTGGGCTCAGCCTTATTTGCTGTGGCCATGACGCTCATTACGTGGGTCATGGTGGTCAACCCATTCGCCGAGTCGACCGTTCGCATTCAGACCGATCGCGGACACACCGTGGTCACCTCCGGCCCGTATCAATACGTTCGCCACCCGATGTATGTAGGTGTCATCCTCATGTACCTCTCCACGGGATTGATTTGGGGATCCGTCTGGGCCGTGGCGTTGGGGGCGCTCCTCATGGTTCTGCTGAGCTGGCGCACTTCCCGGGAAGATCGCACGCTCCGCCGGGAACTTCCCGGTTATCAGCAATACGCTGCGGTCACGCGCTATCGACTGCTGCCAGGAATCTGGTAAAGAAGCCGCGGCCGTCCCGTCCGGTGCAAATCCCTACTGAATTATGACAATCGACGGGCAGTAGAGAACGCTATGTCATTGCCATTGAACAGGTTAACGTCTTAGCCTTCGGCGGTGACCGGGGTCACGGCGGAGTTCCGAGAAAGGGCGTGAAATAGACCTGTACGGCAGCGGGAGATTTTCTTTCTCTGCCGGAAACGAGGATCAAGTGACCACCAGCCAGGGCATTATCCCGAGCACCGAGGTCTGTGCACGCATCCGTCAGTTCGGGTACGCCGTGTCGCAAAGTATCAGGATTTACGGTGAAGAATTCGATGTGTTGTCCGACCCGTTCCCCAGCGACGGTGGGATTGCGATTCAAGTGCGCTCCAAGCGAACACTGCAGGCGCGCGTGCTGCGGTTGCCCGCCACGGTCATCCACCGCGTGAAAGAGAACATCCGCCCGGCTGTATAAGGATTCGAAGCATCCCAAGTCCCAGTGTCCGACAGCCGTTCCGCGACTCCGACTCGATTGTTGCGTGCGTTGTGATCATGATCACATTTTCCGGTGACGCAAGACACCGCTGAATCGCCCTTGGGCGCTCATCCTGTAAATGCCCCGACTCCGGTCGCGTCAGGCCTGTGCGGCTGACTGAAAGCCGATCGCTGACGGTTGCTTTCCGGGAGGTGCTCGATGACGGTCACACTGTTCGTTACCTTAGTTGTCGTTGTGCTGGCGGCCGGCCTGTTCGTATTCCGAGCCATCCCCGGAATTCGCGCGTTCTTCGGCTACCGTGGAAAGCACCTGATTACTTGCCCTGAAACCCAGAAGGCCGCCGCCGTTGACGTGGCTGCCGGAGAAGCTGCCATTGGCGCTTTCCTCTCCGAGCCCACGTTGCGCCTGAAAGAATGTTCGCGCTGGCCCGAGCGTCAGGATTGCGGCCAGGAATGCCTGAGCCAGATCGAGGTCGGTCCCGCCAACTGCCTGGTCTGGAACATCGTCGCGCAATGGTACGAAGGGAAGAGCTGCGCATTCTGCCACAAGCCGATCGGCGAGCTCCATCATCTCGATCACGCACCCGCGTTGCTAGGCCCGGATTTCAAGACCACCGAGTGGCGCGAGTTCCGCCCCGAACAACTCCCCGATGTTTTCTCCAGATACCAACCGATTTGCTGGAATTGCCACGTGGCCGAAACCTTCCGCCGCCTGCATCCCGAACTGGTGGTGGACCGTCCCTTCGAGCCGAAGCGGATGATGTAGTTGAATGCGCGAGACGGAAGGTTCGCGCGGAGCAGGGAGATTCAGAAGTCCGAAGCCTAGCCGCGTAGCGGCGGTATGCGAAAGCCCGGCACGGAAGTGCCGGGAAGGTATGTCAGGAAGGAACCGAGTTCAGTAGGAACGGCACCCTCGCGCATTCTTCGACCCGATCGTCTGAATACTACGGTGTTGCCGTCGGCCCCGTCCCACTGCGCGCCAGCCCCTCGTACCGCGCCAGACTCGCCTTCAGCCGCGCCGCCAGCCCGTCGTTC
Organism: Acidobacteriaceae bacterium; assembly: GCA_003166855.1. Taxonomy (GTDB): domain Bacteria; phylum Acidobacteriota; class Terriglobia; order Terriglobales; family Acidobacteriaceae; genus Sulfotelmatobacter. The sequence goes on from PMUM01000283.1 coordinate 5,021, forward strand.
TGCTGCCGGATCGCCAACTCCAGCGCGCGCCGCGCCGTGCTCACGGCTTCCGAATAACGACCGGTGTCGGAGTACGTGGCCGCCAGCATTTCGAGAATCGCCGGCTCTTGCATCGAAGAAAGTTTCGCCGCCTCTTCGAACTGCACTACCGCTGCAGGAAGATCTCCCTTCGCCGCCAGCACGCGCCCGAAGTTATAGCGATAGTCGGCCGCTTGCGGCGCGAGAGAAACGGCTTTCTCCATGTGCAGCACGGCATCGTCCAGCCTGCCCGCCCGCGCCAGCGCGACCCCCAGCCCGTTCTGCGCACTCGCCGATTCTGGCTGCAGTTCGATTCCTTTGTTCAGTTGTTGAATAGCTTCGTCCAGATGCCCACCCTTAGCGGCCAGAGCATTTCCTAAATTGACGCGTGCCGCGCCGTTGTCCGGATTCAATTCCACTGCTTTCTGGAATTCCGGCAGCGCTTCGTCCACCCGTCCCGCTTCCGCCAGCGCGCTTCCCAGATTATTGTGCGTCTGCGAACTCGAAGGATTCAGCTCCAGCGACTTCTTGTACTCCACAATGGCTTCGTCCAATTTTCCCGTCGCCACCAGTGCCACGCCCAGGTTGTTGTGACCCCGCGGATCTTCCGGCGCCAGCGCCAGAGCCTGCTTCCACGCAGGCACCGCGGCGTCATACTGTTTCTTGTCCGCCAACTGCACCGCGACGTCGAACAGCCGGTAGAACTCCGTCGCGGGCGCGTCGATCTTCTCCAGGCCGCCCGGCGCGATGTTCATAAACTCAGGAATGTTCACCGCACGGTTTGACTCTGTCGCGTGCTCAATCAGAACGGCCGGCGTGTCGTTCCCATCCTCATCAATGTGGGTGAGATACATCTGCGTATAAAGCGACGGAGTCTTCGACGAGAACACCAGCCAGCGCCCGTTCGGCGACCAACTGTGCCACGAGTTCATCGTCTTCAGATTGCAGTTGAGCAGCCGCTCTTTTCCTCCCGCAAACGGCACGATATACAAATGGCTGTCGGGCCGCATCAGCAGCCCATTCTTATTGCGCACAAACACAATCCACTTGCCGTCGGGGGACACCTTCGGAAAATTGTTGCTCATCCCATTTTCCGAGCCGCCGATCAGCCTCTCGGCCTTGCCGCCCTTGCCGTCGTTGAACGGGATCTTATACAGGTCGTACTGCATCTGCGTTTCGTTGGGATCGTTGGCATACAGCGCCCGCGGATGCCCCGTCTCATACGGATCCTTTGCCACGGCGTGCGAGTACACCAGATACTTGCCGTCGGGACTCCAAAACGCGCTGGTCTGCACAAAGTTCGGATCATCCGCTCCCGGCAGGACATGTAACTTGCCGGTCTCCTTGCTGTACCAGGCCAGCACGCCCCGCGTGGGAAAGAACACCTGCCCGAATCCGTAGTCCGTAAAGAATCCGTTGTAGAGCCGGTCGACCACCCGCGTCCCGTGTCCGCCCGGCACGTCGATCGACGTGATGACGTACTTGCCGTCCGGCGAAACCTGCGACATGAAACCGAAGCGCTTCTGCGCGAGCTTGTCGCTGAATGCACTCCAGTGAATGATGTAGTCGTTGCTGATCGAACTCACTTTGTGGATCGGAATCAGCCCGTACAGCCCCTTGTCGTTCTGCGGCCCGTCCACGTCGATGCCCAGCGTCTTGCCATCGCGCGCAATCGAATGGCAGTTCGCGCACGTTGGCAGCCCCTCCATCACCACCTTGTTCTCGGTGCCGGAAATATAACGCAGCCGCCACTTGATCTTAGGTAGAACAGAATCCGGCAGCGGCTTGATGACTCCGCGCTCGCCCTGCTCCGGCGGTGTTGGAATGAGAGGAACGTCGCGATAGAAGATAGGCGCGCCCACCGGATCGGTCGAAGTTTGGATTCGCACTTGGCCCTGCGAAACCGGTTCGCCCGCGTTCTCGCTGCGAAATCCGGTAAAGTTTATGGTGGCGGGGCCTTTGACTGAGTGTTTCTTGATTTCGGCCCAGGTCTTCGGGTCCGGCTTCCAGATGTGAGCGGCTTCCTGCTCGGGTGTCAGAGTCGGCGGCACGTAGCCGACCAGGCTCGTGTCCAGTTCCCCCAGCTTCATCTTCTCGCCCTGCGACCACAGCTGAAGAGGATGCATACGGTCGGTGAACGTAACGTCAATCCGCCACGCCGTCGCCGCCGCTCCCGCATCGCGCCATTGGAACGTGGGCGCAATAATGTCAGGTGGAAACAGCGATCCTTCCGACGGATAGTCCACGACGATTGCGCTGACAGAGGATTGCGGGCCGCTGGCATACAGCCCGACCGCAAGCACAGCGGTAGCAACCATCACCAGCATCCATTTCATGAGCATCTCCCCATCGGGCAGTCCAAGGCCGAGCTGGGGCTTCGGCACAGCTCGACAACTGGGGAGATATTAGGGAGACGCCGCCGCCCACGCTGTGATTGAAATCACAGAAGCGTGATCGGGTTCGTTTGGGGCTTCTGGTGAAGCTGCTACGGAGCCGGGGCGGGCGGCACGCTCACAGCGTCGCTTTTGTGCTTATGCGACAGCTTGCGGTGGATATCGGGCCAGAATTCCTTGATGACGATCGTCGCCGTGTCGAGGCCGACCTGCGTACCCCACACATTGGCGGTATTGAGTAACGTTCGATCAGAAGGAATAAACAGGTGCGGGTTTGTCGGTGTGCTCACGTACGTGCTCCGCGGATGGTAACTGTAAGTGGAGATGGCGGCCGCCATCGCGGCGCCAATAATTTCAGAGTAATTGAATTGCGAATGCCCGGAGTCGGTCCGGGTCACAAAGATCCGGCTGACCGCATAACCGGTCCGGCGCCCAAAACCGCCTTTGCTGGACTGGAAGAAGCGCGGATCCTGATGCAGCAGCGAAGGGAAGACCGCTGCGGTCATAAAGTTTTCGATGATGCCGTCCGACGCGGTTGTCGCATATCGCTTGCCATAGGCCGCCCAACCCTGGCCGTAGGCGGGTTCGGCGTTGTCCGCCTGATTGATTGCCGACAGGAGCCCCCACCAGGGAACTTGCACCGGGTCGAAAGTACCCCGCGCCACCACGGCAAATTTCTGCTTGGCCGTCAGCGGCGGAACTTTCCCACCATTTTCCAGGCTCAAGAAATTGGGCAAGGTATAGAACAGGCGGTCGTTCGAAGTGCCCGAGTCCTTGCCGCCTGCGGCGGGGTCTTTCTTGTCCTTGTTGGTGGAGGACGGCTGGCCCGAAGCCGAAGCCGGAGTCTGAGCCGGCGCCGGCGCTTGACTCTGTGTTTGGGCCGGTGAATTCGGGTTCGATGGTGGCGTCGTCTGCTGGGCGGCGCTCAGCGATGGGCAAAGGATGGTGAGCGCAATGCACACCGTGAGTCTTGCGGCGAACTTAATCAACAATGATTTCCCTCAAATGCCAGTAGATGCAAGGTTGTGGAATGGAGATTTCTTTTATTGTACCAATCCGAGTGATCCTTTCCCCGGCTCGGTGTTCTTTTACATTCGTTTACAAAGCTCCAACGAGTAGTGGCAAAAAATGGCGGCTCGCACCGAGCCGCCTTTTAGTTCGTTTGCAGCCAGCGCTAGAAGTGGAATCCCAATTCCGCGGTCAGCGTTCGCGGCGTCACGTAATGCGTTCCGCTGAACGTGGAAAGAAAGTTGTAGAGCGCGTACTTGTTCGTCAGGTTGATGACGGTCAGCTGCGCACTCCACTTGTACTTGTCGCCGTGAAAGAGATTGTCATGCCCCAAGGAAAGATCAAAAAGACTCCTCGGGGCGATGCGCTGCGGGTTGTGGTCGTCATTTTCAGTGTTGGGTGCAGGCACTCGAATCAACGACGACCCAAACTGCGAAGCTAGGCACGGACTCGGGAGAGCCTGCGTCGGAGTGGCCCGCAGGCCGTTGCAAGTGAATCCAGCCTGAAATTCCTGATCGGCAGTCAGGGGCGCGCCCGAGATTGTATTAATCAAGTTGATCGCGGGTTGGCCACCCAGCATCGTCGACGAACCCGCACACGTTGCCGTCAGCGGATTGAAGCAAGGTGTGGCCCCCGCCACCAGCCCACTGTCATAGCGCCAATTGAATCCGAACCACGGCCCGCTTTTCCACGGCTGGTACTGCAGGTGCGTCGTTTGGTTAAACACTTCGTCATGATCGATGCGGAACACCCCCGTTGCAGGAGGAATAATCGGCAACCCCGCGACCTGCGGCAGGAAGAACCGCGCAGCCACGCTCGACATCACCACCTGCGCCGAGAACCCGCGATAGTTCGGCACGCTCACCCGCAACGCAAATCCCGGAATCTTCGCGTTGTGCCATTCAATCGGAAACGTAATCGGAGTGCTGCCCACGGTCCCGAAGTCGTAGCCGTTATGGGTGTACTTCCAGATGTAATCGCCGCTGATCACCAGGTAGCGTCCGAACGCCTGCTGTAAGCCAGCGTGAAATTCGTTGCGAAAGCCCGGAGTGATCGGCCCCGTGACACAGGGAACGCCCGGCGGCGGCACCAGCACCGCTAGAAATGGAATGCTACAACCGGTACTGGCAATCACGAGGTTTTCGTTGAATGGACTCTCCAGCGTCCGCGCATACGACACGCGCAACACGGTGTTCGTCTTCTTGATGTTGTACGCGACTCCCACCCGGGGTTCCGCTTGCCGTGCCGTCGAGAGCGCGTTGTAGAAATCGCCTCGTAATCCCAGGTTAAACGACCAGTTCTTAATTGTGATCGAATCCTGCGCATACAGCGCCAGTTCCTTCACGTCCGTGTGACCATTGAACGAAAACAGGCCTCCACTGGCGTAGAGGCCGCCGCCGCCGGTCAAGTCGTGCGGCGCCAGAACCGCGCAAGGCGTCCCCGGAATGGGTTGCCTCGTCACGGTCAGACACGACGGAGTGATTCCCGCCACTAAACCTGGATCCACGATGCCGATGCCGTCTGCTTCATTCAGAAACGTCTGCTCGTACGTGGCTCCCACCTTCAAATTATGAATTCCTTTCACGTACGACACATTGGTCCGCAGGCCTGCATTCGTGAGCTGACGATTCTGCGAAACAGTCTCGCCTTGCAAGTCGGGAGAGAAATCGTTAAACGCATTCCCACTTGGATAGTAGTTGTACTGGTCGCGCCGCACGAAGGCTCCGAGCGTAAACACAGAGGTCGAACTGAGCAGACGCGTCCAGGTCGGTGCAATGTTGAAGGTCTTGATCTGCGAAACCTGATCCGTCGCTCCCAGAGGATCCCCGGTCACCGGATCCGTGAGTTGAGTCCTATTGACGTCGTGAAACTGTTGATCGAACGAGTTGGGGTTCTCAAACCACGACCGGGAGTAACCGAAATTGAGATGAAACGAGTCCGCAGTCGAGAGCTGGTAGTCCACGCGATCGAACAAATTCTCTTCGTTGCCCTTGTCGTGCATGACTGCAAATTCCGGAGGATCGAGAAATCGCCCGCTGTTCAGCCCGTTCGCCGAAATAAAGTTCCCCCACTTCTGGCCGCCATAACCGAGATTGAATCCGATATTGGATGTTCCAAAGCTGCCATAGGAGGCAGTAAGAGCTCCATGAGGCGTTGTCATCCCCTGGCCTGAGCGGGTTGTGACGTTGATGATCAAGCTGGTCTTGCCACCGTATTCGGCCGGTGGCGCGCCCGCGATCACTTCCAGAGACTGCACGGAGTCCAAGGGAACCTGGTTGGAAAATACTTTGCTCTGCTGGTCGGTAATCGGCTGATCGTCGACAGAGAATGAATTTTCCGCATGGTCCCCCAGGCCGTGGAACAAACCATTCGAATCCGCCGCTACTCCCGGAGTCGCCAGGGTGACCAGCGAACTCAGCGACGAAGACGCGCTTTCCAAAGGAAGCCGGTCGAACAGACTCTTGTCCACGTCGGTGTGCGACGTTGAGTCGTTCTCAACCAGGTCTCCCCCTTCCGCCTCCACCGTTACTTGTGTGGTCGAACTCGCGACTTGCAGTTTGATCGCGACATTGACCGGCACAGCGGAACGCGGCTCCACATCCTGCACGTAAGCGGAGAAGCCCTCCGCCGTCACCGCTAAGTGGTAATTGTTGAAGGGGACGTTGGTAAACAGGAATTTCCCCGACACGTCCGTAGTCGTACTGCGGTCAAAGCCGCTCACGGGGTTGCGGATTTCCACGGTCGCCTTGGCTACTACCGCGCCAGTAGGGTCCACCACGCTGCCACTGATCGAACCGGAATTTCCCGTCGACTGGGTCCAGACTGCGGTAGTTATAAAAATAACAGCGAGGATGGCGCCCGCGCGCCACTGATAAAGAATAGGCATAAAGCCCTCCTGATAAGGAAGAGAAGATCAATAGGGAATAGGCCCGGCCTGAGCGTTCTAATGCCCATCCGAAACTATCAATTTTTGGGGATCCCTACAGGACAGGAGGACCGCGAATGCCCCGGTCGAAGAAATCGAACCGGGTCTTCGCAACAACATCTTCTTCCCGCAGCAAACCGATCGCGGCAAATACTGGACCGGTCTGGACGGAACTTACGGTTGGACTGGCGCTGTGCGTCACCACGCATATCGAGCAGGAGGCTGATTCGGTCCGGGTGGGGTGATTATGGGTAGACTCCGCTGCCACCGTCCACAACATTAAGGACAGGCACAGCCAAGCCGACCATCTTTTCCACATGCTTCCCCACAAATGCATCAACATCCCCAGACGAAGCTTTCCTGCTTCGGGATTAGACTCATAAAAGCATATAACGGTTATCCGGCGCAGGCAACGTCCGGCAAGTTACTATAGGAATGGACGTTCACGACGACCGCGGTCCAATAGCGCCGAAACCGCACTCATACGAAAACGCGAGGGAAGCATGTCAGAACCCACCTACGAAGAACTCAAAGCCAAGCTGTCTCAGCTCGAAAAGGAAGTCGAAACCAAGAAACGCAGCGGAGATCTCATTTTCAAGGTCGGAGAAAAAGGCGGAGTCAGCGTCTACGGCCTCGGCCGGTTCCCCGTCACTCTCTACTACGAACAATGGAACCGCCTTCTCGGCGCCGCCAACGAGATCAAATCCTTCATGGAAGAAAACAAGTCGAAGCTGAAGCTCAAAGACCAAGGCTGAAATCGAACTCGGGTGTCGCGCCCTAGGCGACAGAGCCTGCCCTGAACGAAGCCGAAGAGGCGGGTTTTTTGACCTTCGCAACCGGCCTCGACTCGCCTCCTCACTCCTCCACCAGTTGCTTCTCCGGCAGGTCCTGTTTCCTGACGGGAAGCCCAAACCCGTTCACCAGACTGCGGCGGTGTTCCAGAATCTGCTGCATTTCTTCTGGAGCGCCCCGCACTGGCGGAACGTTGGCGGTGGCATCGTTCAGGATTGCCCAACTCACTTCCGACGCGATGACGCTGTCCCGCGCCTGCGGGAACCCCAGGTTCGTTCCTGCCACGATGGATCGCGCGACAACGTCGACCATCACATCCAGTTTCTTGTCGTTGAACGCCGCCGTCTTGCAAAGCGTGCGGTGGACGCCGTACAGTTCCACCGTCGCCTCCGCGAAATCATGCCGCATGCGTGCGACGCCTTTCGTGCCGATCGCATCCACGTAGCAATTGTGCGGCTGTTCCTTCGCCAGATGCCCGTAGATGAATCCCTGCGTGATGTCGAATACCACGCCGTTGGCGAAGGTGCCGTGGGCCTGCACCCACCACGGATCTTTGTAACCCCACACGCGTATACCCTGGGCATGCCAGGTTTTGTATTCGCTCTGAGCGTACCAGCGCGCCACGTCGACATAGTGCATGCCGCAGTCATGGAACGGCGGCCCTTCTGGACCGTGTCCTTCCAGCGGCATGTGCCCCGGCGTCATGTGGCAGACCCGGATCACCGCCAGGTCGCCAATCTCACCCTCGGCGATGAAACGCTGAATTTCCTTGTGATACCAGGCATTCCGATTGAACAGATTCACCGCCACCAGTCGGTCGCTGGCTTCGATCTCGCGTACCAGTTGCCATTCCGTGGCGACGTCGGGCCCGATCGGTTTTTCCGCTAGCACATGCTTCCGGTTCGCTAGCGCCTGCCGGATCTGCTGCGGCCGCGCATCCGCGAGGGTAAACAATCCCACCGCATCGATTGACCGGTCGCCAAAAATGGCCTCCGGATCGTCGTAGATTACCGCGTTCGGCACTTGTTGCCGGGCCAACTGGCGCGCTTGCCCGCAGATGTCATACACCGCGGCCACATCCCAAAGCTCGCTATCTTGCATCGCGGCCACAAATTCGCGCCCCATCCGCCCGTACCCGAGAATCCCCACCCGAACTTTCTTTGGCATATGCCTCGTCGATTACCGCCCTTGCTCGCCGTAGTCCTGGACCGCTCCACCCCATCCTAGGCGGAACTGTCCCGTGTCCTCCGTGACTGTCATCACAACATCGAGACTCTGGATTGTTCCCGTGTGCGGTTGGTGTACCCGCGCCGATCCTAACCCCAACCCAAAGGTACCCAACTGAGAACTGCGAACCCGGAACTGGGACCTACTTTTCGTCTATAATTGAAAGACTGTGCCCAAGTATTCCATTGTCGTCCCGCTGCATAACGAGCAAGAGAACGTCACCGACCTCTACGACCGCCTGAAAGCGGTGATGGAGACTCACGGAGAAACCTTCGAAATCGTGCTCGTGGACGATGGCTCCGCGGACCACACCTTCGCCATGCTGCGCGAAATCGCAGCCGTCGACAGCCGTGTGACCGTGGTCAAGCTGCGCCGCAACTTCGGCCAGACCGCGGGTCTCGCCGCCGGGTTCGACCATGCCCGCGGCGAGTACATCATCGCCATGGACGGCGATCTGCAGCATGATCCCAACGACATCCCGTTGTTCCTGGAAAAGATTGCCGAGGGGTACGACATTGTCAGCGGATGGCGCAAGGTCCGCGTCGACAATTTCTGGATGCGCCGCATTCCCTCGCGTATCGCCAACTGGATGATGGCCAAGATTAGTGGCGTCGACATCCACGACTTCGGCACTACGTTCAAAGCCTATCGCCGCGACATTCTCGAGCAGGTGCCGCTCTACGGCGAACTGCACCGCTTCATTCCAGCGCTGGCCTCGTGGCATGGCGCGACGATCTGCGAAGTTGCCATCCGGAACGTCAACCGCGAGCGTGGCGTTTCGCACTACGGCATCACCCGCACCTTCCGCGTCTTTTTTGACCTGCTGACAATTCGCTTCCTGCTGCGCTATTTATCGCGCCCGCTGCACTTCTTCGGCAGCGTCGGCATGATGAGCATCTTCGGGGGCAGCGCGCTCGTGCTCTGGCTCGGCCTGGAAAAGTTCCTGCGCCACGTCCCGGTGATGGCGGAACATGGCCCGCTGATGATGGCGGCTCTGGGCCTGCTCATCGGTGGCCTGAATCTTCTAGCGATTGGCTTGTTGGGCGAAATGCAAGTCCGCCACTACCACGAGCCCAGCCGGCGCGCGCCGTACTCGGTCGACCGCGTCCTGCGCTCGCAAAACGAAGAGCACAGCGTCTCAGAATAATCCCGCGTTGTAGAGACGTAGCTTGCTACGTCTCTCTCGCCATATTCTGAACTGCCCGCGTACTAACGTTTTTTCAGTTCAGCTCCACTTCGCAGCCGGTTGCCCGTCCTTCAGCCACACGATGAAATCCGTCATCGGAGGCACACCCCCCAATTCCCGCAATCGCGTCGCGTTCTGCCCGCGATGATAGTGACTGTGCATCGCCGCCTGCGTCAGAGCCTGACGCACGCTGATCTTCGCGGGCGGCTTGAACCACGGCACGTCAATGATTTCTTCCATCCGATTCTGATCCGTCTTCTTCAATAACTTGCCGAGCTCATTGAGACCTTGTCGTGCGTACGTCTTCAGATCGGTCATGGAAGGGAAGTCTTCCAACTTCTTGAAGGCAAACTCTGGCAGCTGCAAACTCGTCACCCACAAGAACCCATGCTGCACCAGATGGATGTGCAGGAGTTTCTCGCGGATCGCCTTGTCGGCAAGCGCCGCGGGATGCGCCTCAATCGCCCGCCAGTGTTCAGCGTCGGCCCATTCCTGATGTGCGTAGAGCTCATCGAGATATGAGTTCATGGGCACCTCGTTATCGATCGTGTCATTGACTCCGACGAATAGTAGCCCGTCCGACCCTGCAAAGGAAACCCTGAACCACCAAGGTCACGAAGTAACATGACGGCCTGTTTTTGCAGAGCCTTCCTTCGTGAACCTTCGTGTCCTTAGTGGTTTGTGCCCTCGCCTGCGGGCGTATAATGTGCCGTTTGGCTTGTTCAGGAGTTTTTATCATGGCGCAAACCATCCAATACGAATTGCATCTTGCCCGCCGCATGTCGCGGCTTGGAACCGAGACCGCCTTTGAAGTTCTGAACAAGGCGCGCGCGCTGGAGCGCCAGGGCAAGAGCATTATTCATCTCGAAATCGGCGAACCGGATTTCGACACGCCCGCCAACGTGGTCGACGCCGGAGTCGACGCCCTCCGCAAGGGCTGGACCCACTACGGTCCCTCCGCCGGCCTGCCCGATCTCCGTCAAGCTCTCGCTGAATATGTTAGCCGCACCCGTGGGGTGAAGGTGACCAGCGACGAAGTCGTGGTCGTCCCCGGCGGCAAGCCCATTATTTTCTTCACGATCCTTTCGCTTATTGATGAGGGAGATGAAGTCATTTACCCCAATCCCGGCTTTCCCATCTACGAGTCGATGATCCACTACGTCGGCGGACGCGGCGTGCCGATCCAACTACGCGAAGAACGAGACTTCTCCCTCGACGTCGACGAACTGGCCTCGCTGATCAACGATCGCACTCGGCTGCTTATTCTGAACTCCCCGCAGAATCCCACGGGCGGCGTTCTCGAGCGCCGCGACATCGAACAGATCGCCAAGATAATCGGCGACCGCAACGTGATGGTCCTTTCCGACGAAATCTATAGCCGCCTGCTGTTCGACGGTGGCCAGCATTTCTCGATCATGTCGGTGCCTGGGATGCAGGAGCGCACCATCCTGCTCGACGGCTTCTCGAAAACGTACGCGATGACCGGATGGCGCATGGGCTACGGTGTGATGCGCCCTGACCTGGCGGCGCACATGACGCGCTTGATGACCAACTCCAACTCCTGCACGGCAAGTTTCACCCAGGTTGCCGGCATCGAAGCCATCCGCGGCGATCAGAGTTCCGTCGACCACATGCGCGACGAATTCCAGCGCCGCCGCGACGCCTTCGTCGCCGGGCTCAACAAGATCAAAGGCTTCTCCTGCCGCATGCCCAAAGGCGCGTTCTACGTCTTCCCCAACATCAAGCAGACAGGATGGAAGTCGAAGCCGCTAGCCGATGCGCTGCTGGAGCAGGCTGGGGTAGCCGCGCTCTCCGGCACGGCCTTTGGTGAATTCGGCGAAGGCTACCTGCGCTTCAGCGTGGCAAATTCGCTGGAGAACCTGCAGCAAGCTCTTGACCGCATCGGCCAGTGGACGAAGAAGAATCTGTAGCAGACAGTCAGCGAAGGCCGGAGGCTGACCTCCGTGTCCTCTGTGGTTGATTCCTGGGAGTTATCGTGCCAGCAAAGAAAATCAGACGACATCCCAAAACTCCCAGACCCAGCCGTCCCCACGCCCCCGGTTATGGTTTTCCTGACGGCACGAAGGGTCTTCTCCCGTGGTCGTGGGCCGAGCAGCGCCTGAAGAAGTCGCACAATTACTGGATCACCACCGTTAAGCCCGACGGCTCTCCGCACACAATGGTTGTCTGGGGCCTCTGGCAAGACGGACGCCTGCTCTTCAGCACCGGCAGCCAGTCGCGCAAGGCCCGCAACCTGGCGAGCAATCCCAACTGCGTAGTCTGCACCGAGCTTGCCAACGAGGCCGTGATCGTCGAAGGCATCGCCGAAATCGCCGACGTCGCCGCGCGCCGCAAATTCATGGCCAGGTACAAACCCAAATACAACTTCGACATGTCCTCGATGAAAGACGACATCCTCTCCATGAAAGAGCCAGTATTCGCAGTCCGCCCGCGAGTCGTCTTCGCCCTCTGGGAGAAACACTTCCAAACCAAATCCACCCGCTGGAAGTTCAAATAACTCGTGTGGTCGCGGACACTTTTGTCCGCGACCGCGTCCTCCCTTCGGCATGCTTGAGTTCAACTGCTCACGCTCCATTGCCGGAAGCTAGTCTTTCGAATGAACTGGCGGCAGTCGCAGGCAGGAGTGCCCGCGCCACACGGTCAGTTCTCGTCACCCCCCAATGTGATTCCCATCACAGCCCCCGCCTTCCTCCCCGGATAGCCTCACTGGAGCACGTTCTGTGCGCTTCGTGATCTGGCGCAAAGCCGTCCGGCGCTAAAAAAGGAGAGGCCATGGCCCTCACCGATTCCACCAGCGGAAAAGTCCTCCGCCAATATTCCATCGAAGAATTGAAAGACGAGGCCAACCTGATGCGCGGCTACGATCTGGTCGCATTACATGCGGCAGGTTCGGGGCACGCCGGTGGCACGCTCTCCATCATGGACATCACCGCCGCGCTCTACCTGAAGATTGCGAACCATGATCCGCAGAATCCCGAATGGGCCGGGCGCGACCGCATCATCTGGTCCACCGGACACAAGGCTCCCAGTTTGTACCTTGGACTCGCCTTCGCCGGATTTTGTCCCATCGAGGACGTGGTTACGCTGCGCAAGCTGAGTTCGCCCTTCCAGGGGCATCCGCACTGGCTCAAGTTGCCGGGCGTCGAAGCCTCCACTGGATCCCTGGGACAGGGATTGAGTATCGCCGTCGGCCTCGCGCTGGCCGCTCGTCTCGACGGAAGGAAGCATAAGATTTTCTGCCTCATGGGCGACGGCGAGCAGCAGGAAGGCCAAGTATGGGAAGCCGCGATGGAGGCCGGCCACTACCACCTCGACAACATCATCGCCATCATCGACTGCAATCGCCTGCAGATTGATGGCTTGGTCAAGGACGTCATGCAGGTCGAGCCGCTGTGCGCAAAATATGCCAGTTTCGGCTGGGATGTGATGCGCATCGACGGCCACGACATGACCCAGGTCGTAGACGCACTGGAGCAGGCCAGGGCCGCCACCGGGAAACCAGTCGTCATCCTCGCGGATACCGTCAAAGGCAAAGGCGTCAGCTTTATGGAGGATCAGGCTGGCTGGCACGGCAAAACGCCGAACTATGAGGAATTGCTGAGAGGCCTGCAGGAACTCGCCCTGTTCGACCGAATTCCAGTGCAGCACCTGCTGGACAAAGCGCAGCACTACCAGGCAGAAGTCGATCGCAAGCTCGAAGCCAAGATGCCCAAGTTCACCCGCAACTACTGGTGGAATGCGGGCGACACGATGAAAGTGAAAATGGAGCCGACCCGCAAGGGCTTTGGTCAGTCGCTGGCCGAGAACGGTGATGACGAGCGCGTGGTCTGTCTGGGGCTCGATATTTCCGGATCGATCATGATCAGCGATTTCTATGCCGGAAAGCCCGATCGCAAGAAACGCTGGATCAGCATGGGCATCGCCGAGCAGTCAGCCACCTCGGCTGCAGCCGGCCTGGCGCGGGAAGGGAAGTTGCCCGTGCTGGGAACCTATGCCATGTTTGCCGCAGCCCGCAATCTCGACCAGATTCGCACGTCCGTCTGCTACGGCAACTTCAACGTGATGATCGCCGGCGCGCATGGCGGTGTTTCCGTTGGCCCTGACGGTGCAACCCATCAGGCCCTCGAAGATCTCTTCGCCATGCAAGGTCTGCCGAATATGTCGGTGGTCGTGCCTTGCGATGTGGTCGAGACTCGCAAGGCAACCAACTATCTGCTGCTGCAACATAAAGGCCCGAAGTACATCCGATTCGCGCGCGAGGCGACGCCGATTGTCACCGACGAGAAGACGCCCTTTGTTTTCGGTCAGGCGAACGTGACCCGCTTGCGGCGCGAAGGGCCGAATTTCCTGGAGGCGTTCGAAACCGTGCTGGCCTCAACCTATAAGAATGAGAATGAGGATCTCAGCATCGTTGCCTGCGGACCGATGGTTCCCGAGGCGATGCGCGCCGCGTACATCCTGAAGAAGGAATTCGGCTACGAGACCCGCATTCTGAATATTCACACCCTCAAGCCCATCGATGCCGAAGCGATCATTCGTGCGGCGCGAGAGACGGGAGTTGTCGTCACCGCCGAGGAGCACCAGATCGGTGCATTGGCCTGGCGCGTCAGCGGCATTCTGACAGAGAGTCCTCAACTCTATGGCTCGCCCTTCATCACTGGAGCCATCGGCGTGAAAGACCGCTTCGGAGACTCGGGTGCCCCCTGGGAGTTGATCAAGGAATTCGAAGTCAGCGCCGAGCACATCGCGCACAAGGCCGTCGAATTAATGGCGATCAAGAAAGGGCTCGCTGTGCGGAAGGAAGAATACAGTTCTTCCGTGCGTTAACTGGAGTCCTTTCTTTCGTCTCTAGCCTATTACGTAGTCGTTACTTTCGTTACCCGCATTGCACCCATCAAGGCACGCTCGATTGCCGTTCGCCCCCCTATAATTTCGTCAAGCCACACAAGCCAGTGACGCACGACGGCACAGGAAGTGCCGTGCGGTTCAAGGCCTGCGGCGGTTGCTTATGGGAAGAGCCAATCACACATCGAAGGATCAGGCGCCAGCCGCGCCGTGGATTTACGGTCCGTGGCTTGACCTGATCGTGGGCTGCGGAGCGTGGTCCGCGCCGCTTCTGCTGCTCTCGTATTTTGCGCTGCCTTCGAGCGCACAAACCTGGGCGGTTGCCTTTTATGCCCTGGCCCTCTTCTTCAATTATCCGCATTACATGGCGACCATCTATCGCGCCTACCATCGCGCGGAAGACTTTCAGAAGTACCGCATCTTCACGGTACACATCACGGCGCTGATGCTGGCGACGCTGTTCCTGTCGCACTTCTGGCTGCGGCTTTTGCCCTGGATCTTTACCATCTACCTGACGTGGAGCCCGTGGCACTACAGCGGGCAGAACTACGGGCTGTTCATGATGTTCGCGCGCCGGGCCGGCGCGGATCCCGACAAGAGTACGCGCAGGGCTCTGTACGGAGCGTTCATCACGTCGTATCTGATTCTGTTCCTCGGCTTCCACACCGGGCCATCGACGGACTCTCTATTCATCTCGCTGGGAATTCCGGCCGCGGTCAGCCGTTGGGAGCAAGTCGTCCTCGGTGCGGCGTTTGTCATTCTGTCCGTCTACGGTCTCTCGCGCTTGTCGCGAAGCACGGGATGGCGAAAGTTGATTCCGTCGCTGACGCTGTTTTCTTCGCAGTTCCTGTGGTTCCTGCTGCCGGCGGCAATTTCGTTGATCAAGGGGCTCTCGATTCCGCAGAACCGATACAGTTCCGGCGTGCTGGCCATAATGCACTCGGCGCAGTATCTCTGGATTACCAGTTACTACGCCCGCCGCGAAGCCGCGGGCGAAGGCAAGGCCGGGCGCAACTGGCGGCCCTTGGCCTATTTCGGAGTGCTGGTCACCGGCGGCATCGCCCTATTCGTCCCCGGACCGTGGTTGGCCAGCAACGCGTTTCATCATGATTTTGCGTCCAGCTTTCTGATCTTTACCGCGCTGGTTAACATTCACCACTTCATTCTGGATGGAGCCATCTGGAAGTTGCGCGACGGGCGCATCGCATCGCTGCTGCTCAACTCGCGCGACAAGATCTCCGATGCTGCGACGGAGGCTGGCGGTTCCATCGCAGCCGCCGCTCGATGGCTGGCCGGAAGCACAGCCGGAGCGCGTTGGGTCAAGGTGGGTGCTGTGCTATTGCTGCTGGTGTGGGGAACGGTTGACCAGGCCCGCTACTACCTTGCTCTGAACACCGACGACTTGCAGGACCTGCAGCGTGCCGCGAAGCTCAACGGATTGGACAGCTCGTTGCAGATGCGACTGGCCCGCAAAGAGATGGAAGATGGAGAGCCGCAACAAGCGGAAGCTGCATGGAAGCAGGCAGTGCAGGCCAATCCGTCGGATCCGGCGGCGCGCCAGGGGCTGTTGCGTCTGCTGATCGATCAGAATCGCGTTGACGAAGCCTATAGTCTGACCGAATCTTCGCTCAAATACGCTCCCAAGGATGCCAATCTGCTCGTCGATCGCGGATTCCTGGCGGTTCAGCGTGGCCACGGCGATCAGGCATTGGCAAGTTGGAACGAGGCCCTGGCCGTCGACCCGCACCAGTCGCTGGTGCATCTGTATCTCGCCGACGAATTGGATCGCGAAGGCAAAGCGCAAGACGCCGCGTCGCACTACACTTCATTTCTGGGAACACTGGCGCGGCAACCCGCAAAAGACCGGCCTACGCCCGATCGTGTCATCGCCATTGTGTTGCGCCTGGCGGATTGCCAAGTGCGTTCCTCGCAGCCGGGGTTGGCTGTTCAGTCCTATCGCCTGTCGGAAAAGCTCGCCGTGCAGACCAACCAGCCCAAGCTCGAGAGTCTGGCCGATGTGAACGAGGCAGAATTGCAAGCCAAGACCGGCAAAGTGGATGATGCGTTGCGCCTCTACCAGCGCGCTTTGCAACTCGACCAGTCGAATGGCGATAACAGCGCGAGCGCGCAGGACTGGTCAGTCTACGGCCGCTTCCTCGGCGATACGGGTTTTCCGGCGCGGCTGGCCTATGCGTCCCTTTTGAAATCAGAGAATCTGACGAAGTCGCTTCCCAACTCGTCGGTGCCAGAGCCGCTGGTTGCGGCGCGAAAGCAGCTGGAGAAAAAACTGGGTCCGGAGGCCGCGCTGATCCGGCGCGATCCTGAGCCAGCTCTGCGGGAGGCCTTGGCCCTCAGGCGCTGAGCATCCTATGAGCCAGTTGACACTGTCTTGATCCTGCTGAACAATTAAAAGTATCCCTGCAATTCATTCTTGAACTTCCTGAGGAGGAAGAGTGTATGGCCGATGAAGGCGATCAGATGCACATGGAACATCAGTCGAATGTAGGAAAGTGGATTCTGACTGTGCTGGCGGTAGCTTTTGTGGCGGTTTCCGGATACGCCCACTACACCACCCAAAAGCAAGTTAGCGCCCTGCAGGACGACCTCGGCAAGAGTCAGGCGCAGGTCAAAGAACTGATGAATCGCATGCAGACGACCGAATCGCAGGGTGATGCTCTGCGGGAGAGGGTCGGCTTGACCAAGCAGGAGTTGGCCCAACGCGTGGCCGAGTTGAAGGCACAGCAGAAGGCTGCCGAGAGCCGCCTAGAGAAGGAACAGAAAGAGCAGATCAGCGAGGTGAGCGGAGAGATCACGGGGGTGAAGAGTGACGTGGGTGGTGTGAAGACCGACGTTGCTACCACCAAGGCCGATCTCGAAGCCACCAAAGCCAAGCTGCAGAGCACCATTGGCGACCTCGGCGTACAGAGTGGATTGATTGCCCACACCGCCGGAGACCTCGAGATCCTGAAGCACAAGGGCGACCGTAACTACTACGAGTTCACATTGCTGAAGGGCGCCAAGCCGCAGCCAGTCTCGACCGTCAGCCTGCAACTGAAGAAGGCCGATGTGAAGAAGGGCAAGTTCACCATGAACGTGACCTCCGACGACAAGACGATCGAGAAGAAGGATCGGAACGTCTCCGAGCCGATTCAGTTCTACTCCGGCCGCGATCACATGTTGTTTGAGTTGGTCGTGTGGACGGTGGACAAGAACAAAGCCACGGGATACCTGAGCACGCCGAAGGGAGCTCCGGTGCCGGTAACGGCGAATTGAACATGGTCGACCCAGCATGACCGGAGCGTTCTTCCCCGGCGGTTCCGTGCTGCTGCAGATCGTGCTGCGCACGGGCGTGATCTACCTGCTGGTGCTGATTGGTGTGCGTTTAAGCGGCAAGCGTGAGGTCGGACAGATGACTCCGTTCGACCTCACGCTGCTGCTCCTGCTTTCGAACTCCGTACAAAATGCCATGACCGGGCCTGACACGTCGCTGCTCGGCGGCGCCGTCGCGGCCTGCACGCTGCTGGTGTTGAACTACGGAGTGGCCGCTGTTTCCGGCTCGAACCGACATCTTCGCCGCTTGATCGAGGGCGAGCCTTCTTTGCTCATTCACGACGGCAAGGTGATTGAATCGCACATGGCCCGCGAACGCGTGAGCATGGACGAGTTGCATCGTGCGCTGCGCGAGCACGGCATCAACAACTGCGATCAGGTCGCGCTGGCCGTGCTTGAAGTGGATGGTTCGATCTCGTGCCTGAAGTACGACGAGATCAAGCCGGACGCGAACACGCACCTGGTGCGGCGCAAGGGGATTCAGAGGAAGCAGTAGGTCGGGGTGCCTGCATCGACCTCGATTGCCAATCGGAACTGTCGTTAGATAGACGTAGTCGGCAAGAGATCAATCTGTTCGTCCGGCTGGGCGAGTTCCAACTTCAATTCCGTCAATCGCCAGCGTCCACCATCCTTCACGGCCCGAACTCGTAGATTTCCCCTTCGCATTCGGCCTTGCACGGGAATCAACATTTCAGCTGTTGCCGGATTCCCGAATTCTTCTTTGCCTGCGGAGAACCAAGCCTCAGTAATCGGTTCACCTAACATCTCTTTGAATCGTGGCGATTGATGCGCCGTTGTCACGGCGAGCTTGTAGGCTCCGCTGCCCGTCGGCATGAAATGCGGTACGGTGAGCATGAGGGTGAGGACAACGGCTACTCCCCACAATAGCTTTCGCACCCGCGGGGAGGTTGACGTCTAGCCATCGATCTCCTGACCTGACAACTTCATTGTGCTGCCCCGAACTTTAGGCACACCGGCGAAGCTACTTCCAGCACTTTTCCCGTGGGCGTCAGCAGGCCGGTCTTCTGGTCGATTCGAAACACGACGATGTTGTCCGACTTCTGGTTGGCCGCGAGGAGAAGTGTGCCGGAGGGATCGATCTCGAAGTTGCGGGGCTCCTTGCCTCCGGTGTGCGTGATTGCTACCTGTGTCAGCGTTCCCTTGGTGTTATCTATTGCATAGATGGCGATGCTGTCGTCGCCACGGTTGGAGGCGTAGAGAAACCTGCCGGAGGGGTGCACGCGGATTTCGGCGTCGTCGTTGCGGCCGGTGAAATCCTTGGGCAGGGTCGTGACAGTTTGTATGGACTGCAGCTTCCCAGTTGACGCGTCATTCGAAAACACCGTCACGGTGTGGCCCATCTCGGCGACCACATACGCGAACTTGCCGTCGGGGCGAAATACGAAGTGGCGAGGGCCGGCTCCGGCATCGAGCTTGGCGAATGGCGGATCGTTTGGCGTGAGCAATCCCTTGCCGCTGTCGAACTTGTAGACCAGCAACTCATCGAGGCCGAGGTCGTCGACCATGGCGAAGCGGTTGTCGGGTGAGAGATCGATGGAGTGCGCGTGCGGGCCTTCCTGACGCTCGGGGTTGGTGCCTTTGCCGGTGTGCTGCACGAATGCTGAAGCGTCGCCTAGCTTTCCATCGGCGAGGATTGGGAAGACTGCGACGCTGCCTCCTGTATAGTTTGCCACCAAGACATACTTTCCCGTTGGGTCGACGGTGGCGTAGCAGGGATCGGCTCCGCGCGACGCGACCTCGTTCAGGAATGTCAGCTTGCCCGTGGCGTGGTCGATGGAGAACGCGCTGACGCCTCCGCTATTCGGGAGTTTGTAATTTCCTACTTCGTTCACGGCGTAGAGAAATCGTCCGTTGGGATGGAGCGTGACCCACGAC
>PMUM01000379.1 GCA_003166855.1 Acidobacteriaceae bacterium
TCGCCATGCGCCTGCTCTGGGTGTCGAACATCATCAACCTGGTGCTCGACCCTTGCCTGATTTTCGGCTGGGGGCCTTTCCCAAGGATGGGCGTCACGGGCGCGGCGCTGGCGACATTCACTGGGCGTAGCATCGGAGTGATCTACCAGTTCTATCGCCTTCTGAAAGGGACGGAGCGGATTCGCATCCTGACGCGACAGCTTCACGTCCGCTTCGACGTCCTGTGGAAGCTGGTCCGCGTGTCCCTGACCGGGATTCTGCAGTTCGCCATCGCGCACACCAGTTGGCTCGGACTGGTGCGCATCGTAAGCATTTTCGGCGCGGCCGCTCTCGCCGGATACACCATCGCCATCCGCATTGTCATCTTTGTGATCTTGCCGTCGTGGGGCTTGAGCAATGCGGCCGCTACGCTGGTGGGACAGAATCTAGGTGCGGGCAAGCCCGATCGCGCCGAGACTGCGGTCTGGCGCACCGGCCTCTACAACATGCTTTTCCTGGGTACGGTAGGAGTCCTCTTCGTCCTGTTCGCAGAGCCGGTGGTTGGTCTATTTACGAATGACGCTGTCGTGTTGCCGCTGGCTGCCTCCTGCCTGCGCATCCTCAGCTACGGCAATATCGGCTACGCCTACGGCATGGTCATGTTGCAGGCGTTCAATGGCGCGGGAGACACCATCACCCCAACCGTCGTGAATTTCTTCGGGTTCTGGCTGCTGGAGATTCCCCTCGCCTATTGGCTGGCGATTCGCATGCGGATGGCGTCGAGCGGCGCGTTCTGGGCGATTGTGGTCGCCGAGGCTGCGATCGCCGGCGCGAGCGCGATCCTGTTCAAGCAAGGGCGGTGGAAAAGACAAAAAATATGAGGCCCGGAGGCCTCACTCGATAAGAACTGGGGCGGGAGGAACGGTTTCGAACCGTCATCTCCGGGATGGAGCCCCGGCGCATTGCCGTGGTTATGCTACTCCCGCGTACGAATTTGCAAATACCGAGGCACCAAGTTATTGCATGGTGCGTGTTCTGTCAACTTTACTCCCGCCGCAGCGCCCGGCCAGCACGCGTTCTGCGCAGTGACCCGAGGTCCTAATGCATCACGACGCTATCGCGCCCGAGCCAGGACCAGAGTCACATCGTCTGGCTGTTCATTATCGCCGATCCATGTGTCCACCGCCATCGTCACGATCTGGCTGATTTGCGGCAACGGCAGATCACGGTTCTCGCGGACGAGATCAATCAGCCGCTGTTCGCCAAATTCGCCGAAATCATTCTCCGGTTCAGTCACGCCGTCGCTGTACGCCAGAAAGATTTCGCCGGGATGCATTTCGACGGAGCCTTCGTCGTAAGTCATATTGTCGAACAGGCCGACGACCGTACCTCCGGCTTCCAGCCTTCGGATTGTGCCATCTTTCCCGATCAAAATAGGAGGCAGGTGCCCGCCGTTGCTGTAGGTCAAGTGGTGCGAACGTCCGTCGTAGATTCCCAGGAACAGCGTGGCATACTTTTCCGGGGGAGTGCTTTCGTAAAGCTGATGGTTGAGCAGGCTCAGTAACGCGCCGGGGGAAACCTCCACACCTTCCGGCCATGCCGCCATCACCCTGCCAGCGCCGGCAACCGCTCCCACGGCCACTGGTTCCCGCATCTGGGGCAAATTCTCCACGCTGTAAGCGCGCACGGCCGAGTGGATCGTCGCCATCAACAAGGCAGCGGAAATTCCTTTTCCGCTGATGTCGCCGACTGCCAGGATCAGCTTGTGCGAACTGGCCGACAGAAAGTCGTAATAATCTCCGCTGACCGTGCGTGCGGGACGGCAGAATCCGTGGACCTCAAGCGACTCGAGTTCCGAAACCTGGCGCGGAAACAGCTGCGCCTGCACCTCTTGAGCGATCGCCAGTTCGTTCTCCAGGCGCTGCTTTTCCTTCTGCTCCTGGATCAGCTTCTCGATGGAGGCGGTCATGGAGTTGAACGAGAGCGCTAGGTCCGCAAGCTGGTCGCTCGATTTCACCGGGATGCGGTGGCTGAAATCGCCGCGGTCCACGTGCCTGGTGGCGTCATGCAGTTGCGCCACGGCGGCCGTTACCGTGCGGGTCATGCGCGTGCCGATGAACAGCGCGATCAGTTCGATGATGGTGAAGAAAATTCCTACCCCGATCAGGATGTACGCCACGCCCTGCACGAATTCTCCCAGGGCCGCGAATAAATGGCCGTACAAGACCGAGGGGCGAGTGCGAACTCGTATGAGCGCACTCCTTTGCCACTTCCCGCTGTCCCAGTCAATTACCGAAAGAGAGGTTCCCGCGAGGGGAATCTCGAAATCCAGCTTGTCTGCCGCGCTGGGCAGAGAGCCCACGGTGAAAGTAGGTTGCAATACTTGTTGGTCGACCTGGACGGTTGTGCCCTGCTTGTTCTCGCTGAAGGTGATTCTGCCCTGGTCTTTTTGCGGGTTGACTGATGCCGAGGCGGTGCGGGCCCCGGACTCCGATGGACTTACCGAGCCACCAGTGCTGTTCGGAGGAGTATCTTTGAACGTCATGACGCCTGAGGAGAAAAGCGTGATTTCACCAAGATCGTTGGCGATGTTCCCGACCAGTTCTTTGTCGAACGGCTCGCTGGTCACCACGGTCAGGGTAGTCGAACCCACCGGAAGCGACGTCGCCACACGCAGGTGCAATTCGTTGTGATCGCGGACGATGTCGCGGAATCGGTCCTTCACGAATGCCGGGCGTGCCAACTCCGGCCCCTTGAATTCGCTGCACAGGGGCAGCGGCTTTTCTCCGTACCAGGCGCACACCCGCCGCCGGCCCCAGGATGGATCGCGCTTCCTCAGTCCGGCCAGGGACTCCGCGGCAGGACTATCTCCGCGCTGCAAACGCGCCGCCAGTTCGTTGCTGACCGCCGCGTTGGCTGCTTCAAGACTCCTCAGTTGAGAATGAATTTCCGACGTTACGAGAAATACGGCGAACTGTCCGGCCAGTCCATAGAGCGTGACAAACGCCATCGTTACCAGGAGCACGGCGGGAATCACACCAATGAACACGTAGGTCACGATCAGCCGGTTGCGCAGGCGCCACAGGATTCTTCGCCGCAGCCAGCGGAAAAGAAGAACGGCAAACAACACACTCGAGAGGAACGCCAGAAACCAGACCCATCCTCCCAAATGTTCGCCCCAGGACCGGGCAAAGAGGTCGAGAAGCATCTCGAGCGCGAACAGCACCGCCCCCATACCCGCCAAATAGCAGGCCAGTCGAGCCATGCGGCCTTGCGGCCACAAATCAGCCTTGATCAACTGCTGCCGCAATTCTGGGTAGGACCATTGCATGCTGTTCGTTGGACTCGCTGCAAAAGTTAGGATTATACGGCGACCGCGGATTCGATCTCACCGGCGAATCGCACCGCTCGTTTGCACCGCCGCTCAGATCTCAGGATAGAGATCGAAGAACGCTTCCAGGCTCGTGCGTAACTGCTTTTCGATATCTTCCTTGCTGCCTTCGAGCACGTGCATGGTGACGTGGGCTTCCCGGCCATTTGTGAGTTTCACGGGAGCCTGCCCTACCTCAGCCACTTCCTCGGACGGCAACAACCTCATGCCATATACCAACGTCAGATTTGCCATAAGAAGATTCTACGACGTTCCGGCAGGCTCTCGCGAACCACTCCGCACGGTTTGGCATTTAGAATTCCGCGCCTTCTCATTTAGAATTCCGGGGTGCCCAGAATGTTCCCTAGAATTCCCGGTTTCACAACCTTGAGTTGTCTTCTTGCCCTGGTCCTGCCGCACTGGAGTATGGCCCAGGAGCCGCCCGCGAATCCGCCTAACCAGCCTCAGGTGAAGGTCAACATGCTGAATGTCTGCTCGCCTTCCGCCGCAGAGCAGAAGGAGATTGCCGCGGCGCTGGCCCGCGTCCCGAAGGAACCATTGTTCGGCGGCGATTTCGAAGTGACCCGCGGCCGCTCCACCCTGAGCGACATACCGAACTTCCTCAAGCCCGGACAAAGCACCCATGTGGCCGGGGAGCCCTCGGTGGCGAGCTACGTCCGCATACGGCGGGAGTTTTCGGTGCAGGCCCTTTTTTCCAGCGTCCAGTACTCCTTCAGCAACGATGGGCAGAACATGGTGGAAACGCTGGTGCTGCACGTGCGCGATCCTAAGGATCTGATGGAGGTCTCGTTGGAAGACAGCGCCACCTCTGTTACCAGTTCTGAAGCCATGCTGGGATCGAACAGTCCGGCCAGCCGGGTCCGGTTGGAACGCTTTGGCAAGTCCTCGATCGCCTTGGCCCGATGTTTGGGCGCCGAAGGAGGTCCGGTGCCGGATCAGAGTGCGTATGAGCCACTGTTTCGCAGCGCGTCTGATGTGCTGGCGAATTATCGTGGGCTGTTGAGCGTGAAGAAAATTGTCCCCGAGGAATTGGCAAATATCAGTGCGGAGTTCAAACCCAAAACCGCTCCAAAGCCGAAGGCAACTAAGGCCGCGCCAGAGAAGCCAGCGCAAGACAAGAAATGAAGTGCCTATTTTCTGGAAGGGTGTTCGATCTGGGTGCCTTGCATCAAAATCTGAAATCGGCCATCTAATCTGCAGCCACAGAATCCATGAGCGAAACTAGAGAAGTTGTCATCATCGGCTCCGGATGCTCCGGACACACTGCCGCTCTGTACACGGCGCGCGCCAACCTGAAGCCGCTGGTCATCGAAGGCCACGAGCCCGGCGGACAGCTCTCCATGACTACGCTGGTTGAAAACTTCCCCGGATTCCCCGAGGGAATAATGGGCCCGCAGCTGGTCGAGAACATGCGCAAGCAGGCCGAACGCTTCGGCGCGGAATACCGCATGGCGCACCTCACCAGCGCCGATCTCAGCCAACGTCCGTTTCTGCTTCACATCGGCGTTCATCAGGTTCATACCCAGACTCTGATTATTGCCAGTGGTGCTTCGGCGCGCTGGTTGGGCCTGCCGCACGAGCAGCAGTTGATCGGCCACGGGGTTTCTTCCTGTGCGACGTGCGACGGCTTCTTTTTTTCGGGGAAGGAGATTGTCGTGGTCGGCGGCGGCGATTCTGCCATGGAGGAAGCGATCTTCCTCACCCGCTTCGCCAC
>PMUM01000203.1 GCA_003166855.1 Acidobacteriaceae bacterium
CTTGCACCACGGGCTGTTAACGGTGATTTGGCAGCCCGCATCGATATCGAGGGTACCTTAGGAACCTGAAAGCGCTCTGAAAAACGACCTGGGCTCCAGTTGCCTCAGAACGGGGCAGCTAGCTCCTACGGTGTTTCCCGGATGGCGCATACTTGAAACCCCGGAGAGAATCATGCTTCGGCGCCTCAAGGTTTTTGCCGAGAACGCGTTGGAAGCGCGCCAAGGGGCAGTGGAGGGTCATCATGTCGAGTCAAGTATCCAAGGCGAGTACTACGCTCCCAGGGAAGGTCGAAAAAGTGATTCATCCTCATCCCAGTTCCGGAGAACCGGAAAAGGCTCAGATCGCCGTCGAAGGAGCAGATCACCTCTATCGCGAGATCCGCGTTCCGAACCGCCTTATCGACTCGAATGGAAAGAAAGTGAAGCTCAAAGAGGGAGCCGAGGTCGAAGTCAAAATCGAAGCGGACTCCGTAGTCACCAAGACGGTCCCGCATCACGACGACGGCGTAAATCAGAGGCCGTGATTCCCTCGCTGCCTATTTTGCTGGCGGCTTTTGGTCCTCGGCAGGCTTGGCGAACTTCGCGTCGTCCACGGGGACGTTCTGCTTCACCTCGCTCACCTGAATCGTGAATCGCCCACTTGGCCGCGCCAGCGTCCAGCGGTACGGAATCTTCACTCCGTTCGTGTCGCGGTAGTCCGCGTAATCGATCTGCGTCGGAAGCCATCCCAGCGCGGTCTCTCCGTAGCGCACCAGCCGCACCAGAAGCCCTGATTGCTCGTCAAAATACAGCTGAATCGGAGGCTTTCCCTCACGCTGGCCTACCACGATGTAGGCCACATGGTCGCCGACCTTTTCCGTACCCAGCACCCGCAATTCACTAAACATGGGCTTCAGATGCGTCGCCAGGTGCAGGTCCGCGTCGAGCGATGCCGCATCCAGCTCACTTCCTTGCATCGGGCGCACACCAGGCCGTCCGGGCGCGGCCAGCCATCCCTCGTGCCCATTAAATGCGGTGACGCTGTCCCCCTCTGGCAGGTGCGTGAACGATATGCGCTCGTCCGGATCCTTCGAATAAATGTCGATGGGCAGCGATTTCCCGCCAAAATCGATCGTGCCCTTCATTACTCGGCTCGTGACCCTGTCGATCGCCGCCGCTTCGCCTAACGCCTGCACATATTTGTCTAGCAACTGGTCTGGCGATGGTCCGGTGTTTTCTTTCGCTGCGGCCGGCGCTGGCGCGCCCATGGGTTCTTTGGGCTCCTCGGTCATGACCACCGGAATCGGCTGGGGCTTCGCGTTGCCGCGATGGCACGAGTTGCACGTCACTGCGCGGTGTCCGTCGAAATTGTCCTTGTTGATAGCGAACATCATCTCCATCATCTTGCGCGCCGTCTGCTTGGTCTTCTTGTCGTCCTTCTCAAACGCGCCCTGCACATGGCAGAAGTCGCACTGCACGCCCAGCGAGGCCGCGATGAACTGCATGGTCGGGAAGAGTTCCTCGGCCGGAATTCCCTTGAGCACCTGGATGTTCTTGAATTGCTCCTCGGCCTTCTTTCCCGCCGGATTTGTAACCTGGCCCGGAGCCGGAGCGTGTGCAGTCGTGCTCGACTGCGTTTTCGCCGTCGCAATCATGAGTCCCGATGCCAGAAAGAAAACGATGCCTGCCAGAACGTCCACACGCTTTGCGTTGATCAAATGTCTGCCTCGGTTGGAATCTTAAGAGTTTAACAAACGCTTAGGGCTCATCAGCCAGAGACTCAACCACGGCCCGTACACCGTCGACGACCCGCGCCATTTTTTCGAAGCTACCGCCAGGCTGGTTTCGGAGCCGGCGTCCACTCCGCCCCCATGTCGTCATCGGTGATAAGACGACGCGGCCCCAGCCGTCGGGCGAGTTCATCACCAGACTCAATGCCCAGCATCCGGGGAGGCTGTCGCACGGTATCGGCGAACGCATCGTAGGCAGCAAGCACCAGTTGTCCGCGGGGGGTGCTCGCATCAAAAATCTTCTTCCCATCAATCTCATACTGATTCAGTACAGAAAACCAGTGACTCTTGTCGAGAACAATCGGCGAGTCGCTCACCATAAGGAAGGTGATGACTCGCAAGCCGTAGTTGTACTCGTGAAGCCCCGTGATGAATACATCCGCCGACTCCGTAGCATTGTAGTAATAGACTCCGCCGGGAAGAAGGTGCTGTTTCACGATCTGCAGGAACTCCGTGGAGAGCACCTGCGAACTGTGATCGCGCCAGTGGAACGAAGTATTGGCTACCATGACGTCATATTTGACATCAGGATGTGCCAATAACCACCGGCGGCAGTCGTCGATGTAGATGTGGACTTTCGGATTGTGAAGCAGAGAGCGTACCTCAGGATACTGCGCGACTAATGGAAGATAGCCGGGATTGATTTCCACAATATCCAGACTCTCCACTCCCGGATTATTTGCAACGACTTGGGCCCAGGAGCCGGACGCGAGGCCCAACATGAAAGCCCGCTTCGGGTGAGGATGCAACAAGCTCAGAACGTATGCCCGGATGACAAAGTTTCGATCGTTGCCGGGATCAACATTGAAATGGCCGTCATACACTCCCCCTCCAAAGACCGCATCATCGGCCGTGACGGCGATAACGCCATTTCGGTTTTCGACCACATGCTTCATGTAACCCACTTCAGCAGCCTTGGGACCGAAAATCATTTTCCCATAAAGATTGCGGTAGGTTGGGGCAGCAAGGGCGATGGCCGCGACGGCGACAATTGCGAGCGCCGAAACCGCTTTTGGCGGAGCTTGGAAGTGTCCGCTACGAAACAGGACCACAATCAAGCCCGTGACCGCCGTTGTCAGAGCCAGTTGAGTCGAGATCGCCTGCGTGCCGAAGTGGTCCATCAAAATGAATCCGATCACGAGGCTGCCCAGAGTTGATCCAACGATGTTGGAGAGATAAATCAAGCTCACGCTGCGGCCGGCCGAATTGTTGACCGAAACCGAGGACTGACACAGTAAAGGCAAAACGGACCCAAGCAAGCCAGCGGTCAGGAAAAATGCGGGCGCACTCATCAGCACCGGAATGTTCCGCCAGGAGAGGTCCGCCATCAGCGGCGGCAGGTACACGGAAATGGCTCCTGCCACGAGCATCGCGGCACCAGCTAGGGTAACCGGATTGATGTGCTTCCTTCGAGATAAGGTTTCACTCAGAAAAGATCCGGCAGCGATCCCCGCAAGATAGGTAGAGAGGAGGAGTGCGAATGCAGGAGCTCGGTCAAAGGTAGCCAACGCAAAGATGCGAAACCACGCAATCTCGAACCCAAGGGCAAGAAAGCCGGCAACTCCGGCAATCAACGCCGCGGTTCCAAGTCTCAACACTTTTTCGGAGCTTGTGCCAGCAGCGCCTTCACTCGCCTCAGCCTCTTCCGGCTTAAGTCGCTGGCTCCGTCCATAAAGAAATGCTGTCGCGCCCACAACAGTGTTCAAACACGCCGCCAGCGTCACCGAACCCGACTGCCCGAAGCTCCGCAGCAAGACCTGAGCGCACACGTAACAGGCAACGGCCGAACCGAGCGTGTTGACAAAGTAAAGAGTTGCAACCGAGTAGCCGACACTTCGAGAGCTACGCACCAACTGCTCGACCAGGAGCGGTAATGTTGCTCCCATGAGCATTGTGGGCAGGATGAGCAACAGAAAGCTGAACAGAACGGTATAACCTAGACTGGTTCCTGCCGTGAATCCCGAAGCCCAGTGGAACAGGCGCAACGAAATCAGCCCAAAGCCTGCTATGGCCAACTCACAGATGCCGAAAATCGAAATGCCGCGAGCAGGAAATCTTTCGGACAGGCGCCCGCCGACAAGGCTGCCGATTCCAAGACCAAGCATGAAAGCGCTAACCACCACCGCTACTGATTGAACGTTCACGCCATAGATGGAAAACAGCACGCGTTGCCACACGATCTGATAGATCAGCGCCGGAAACCCGGAACAGAAGAACAGCGCTGCGATCAGGGCGGACTGGGCTCGGCTACCCTTCGTCCGAGTGCCAAAAAGCACAACCAGCAGCAAGAGAAAATCAAAGGCCAACACTGCAGCGACTGGCGCGCCTTCCATGGGACCTCACGGGGATATGTGTAACTGAATTGATGAGTTCAGTTTGTTATAGCTCAGAGGAAGCCATCGAAAACAGTAACAAAGGTTATGCGATGCACTTTGGTTAGAACGGCCCTCACGGCAGGCTTGGTATGTGATTCGGACTTAGATATCTATTTCTGCTGCCCCGAGTCTTCTTTCCCGGGCCGCACAAAGAATTTCCGCTTATCCATCCCCGCAGCAACCGCAACGTCGAAAAAGCCCACCATCATTTCGTCGGAAGTCTGATCGCCCCAGGTCACCGTCTTCGTCGGGTCGGGATTGTGCGGATTGTTCTTCGAATTGTCATACCACGCAATGGCTCGCAACCGTGTCCCGGCTTTCAGCGGCCGCGGCTCGGCCAGACGGTAGCTCAACTGCCAGTGAAAATGATAGTTCACCCGTAGGAGTACTTCCACGCTGCCATCGTCATGGACAATGTCATACTCAAACCTTTTCCCTCGCAGATGCATATGCGGAAACAGGCTCAACAGCGTCGCATCGTTGGGCAACGTCCCTTGCACTTCCACGCGAAAGTCATCCGCGCCCGGAGGAATGATCAGCGCATGATTGTTCAACTGCAACGTGATCACCCTCTGCTTCGGCACCGTCTTCGCGAACACAAGCCCGATGCTGGTCTGATCCTGATCCGCTGTGCCGTTGGTGGTGTAGTGCATCTGAAACACCAGATCCGATCCCGCCGGTACAAACTTCGCCATCCCGTCTGGCCACTCATCCGGGGAACTGCCAGGCGCATAGACCAGCAGAAGGTCGCTGGTCGTCTCATGCGCCTCCCGCCGTTCCAGCGGATCGTTCAACGTCGACGCCGTAAACGGCTCGCCCACCAGCGCGTGCCGCAACCACTGCGAATCCGGCGGGCGAATATATACGACCGCATGATGCACATGTGCGGGGCTGCCCGGCCGGAACTCCGACATCTGCACCCACCGGTCCTCGCTAAAATGCGTGGGCACAATTTCGTAGGTGTACTCGACCTCACCGCGCGCGGGAATCTGCACAGCCTTGGGCATTTTCACCACCAGATCAGGCTGCGGGATATTCCATCCCTCGGCCCACTTCCGCGGCGCGGGGGCATCGTGCGAATCCCCCTCAGGCGCACCAGCCTCAGCCCATGCAACCATCGTCGCAATCTGCTGCGGAGTCAACGAAACATCGTTGGAAAAATGTCCGTAGCGAGGATCGGCAAACCACGGCGGCATCATCTTCATCTCGACCGCATGGGCCATCGCTCCGGCCCACGGCCGCGTCTGCTCGTATGTCACCAGCGGCATGGGCGCGACTTCGCCCACTCGATGGCAACTCTGGCAGTGATCCTGCAGGATCGGCAGCACGTCTTTATAGAACATAGGCGCCGCAGGCACTCCCGGCTTTTGAAGAGCGGCACCACCAAAGCCGATCCCCAGGCCGATGATGCAGAGCATGCCAGCAGTTTTGCTAACCATGCTGTGATTCTACAAGCCTAGGTTTCTCCTCGGTGTCCTCTGTGGTCAAGCCTTCTTGCCGTCCGCGAACACAGCGCCCGCCCTGAAAAAGTGCTACATTCAAGAATTCATGTCAGCCCCTAATTCCCGCTTCGTTCGCGCCTGCAAGTCTCAACCCGTCGATCGCACGCCTGTCTGGTTCATGCGCCAAGCCGGACGATACATGCCCGAGTATCGCGCGGTCCGCAAACAGCACTCGCTTCTGGAGATTTGCAAAAAGCCCGCGCTCGCCGCCGAGGTCACCATCACCGCCGCCGAAATCCTCGGCATCGACGCCGCTATCATCTTTGCTGACCTTCTGCTGCCCCTCGAAGTCATGGGCCTGCCCTTTCATTTTTCAGCGGGAGAAGGCCCGGTCATCGAAAAACCCGTCCGCAGCAAAGAAGACATCGCGAACCTGCGCACCGACCGCGCCTCCGAACTCGGCTATGTGTCCGAAGCCGTCGCTCTGGTCGCAAAGCATTTCGGCGATCGACTGCCCGTCATCGGATTCTGCGGCGCTCCCTTCACGCTCGCCAGCTACATGATCGAAGGCGGAGGTTCGCGCAACTACATCCACGCCAAGAAGATGATGTACAACTCTCCCGCGGACTGGGACGCGCTGATGCGCAAGCTGGTTACCGTGACCGCCGCCTATTCCGCCGATCAGGTGCGCGCTGGAGCCGATGTCATCCAGATTTTCGACAGTTGGGTCGGATGCCTCAGCGTGGAAGACTATCGCCGCTACGTGCTGCCCCACGTCACCGGCATGGTGAAGCAGTTGCAGAAAACCGGAGTGCCCATCATTTATTTCGGTACCGACAGCGCGACGCTGCTTCCCGCGATGAAAGAGACCGGAGCCGACGTCATCGGGCTCGACTGGCGAATCCCGCTCGACGAAGGCTGGGCTCGCCTCGATCACAAATGCGCCGTACAAGGCAATCTCGACCCGGTGCTGCTCTTCGCCGACTGGAAGGAATTGAAGTCGCGCGCGGAAGACATTCTCCGCCGCGCCGCCGGACGCCCCGGCCACATCTTCAATCTCGGCCACGGCATCCTGCCCGAAACGCCGGTCGACAATGTGAAGAATCTGGCCCGCTTCGTGCAAGAATATGCAGCCCCGAAGCGATGAATGGCGCGGCTGCCGCAGTCTTAGGTGGCGCAGCTCTTGCGTGGCACAGTTTTTGTGGCGCAATCTTTGCGTGGCGCAATCTTTGCGGGCACAGTTTTGGGTCGCACAGCTTTTGGGTGGCGCAGCGCTTCCAGCGCTGCGATTAGGATCTGTTTTTAATCGCGGCTTTAGCCGCTGAGGTACATAGCGCTCAGCCCCATGACTCGCATCGCCATCATCGGCGGAGGCATCTCCGGCCTCGCTGCCGCCTTTGCGCTCGAAGAACACCGCCGCGCCGGCGACGATGTCGACTACGTTCTCTACGAAGCGTCCGCGCGGCTCGGCGGCGTCCTCCGCACCGAATCCATCGACGGATGTGTCGTCGAAGCCGGCCCCGACTCTTTCATTACCGAAAAACCGTGGGCTGCCGACCTGTGCCGCGCGCTCGGTCTGGGCGATCAGCTCATCGGTTCCAACGATGCCGACCGCAAGACCTACATCCTGACCAAAGGCCGCCTCGTCGTCATGCCCGACGGCTTGATGTTCATGGTTCCCACAAAGATTCTGCCTACTGGCCTCTCGCCGCTCTTTTCGTGGAAGACAAAGTTGCGCATGACGCAAGAGCTGTTCCATCCGCCTCGCGCGGTCGACCACGACGAGTCCGTCGCGGCGTTCGTGGAGCGCCATTACGGCGCCGAGATGGTTGACCGCCTCGCCGATCCGTTGCTGTCCGGCGTCTACGGCGGAGAAGCCGCCAGCCTCAGTGTCCGCGCCGTTCTTCCGCGTTTTGCGGAAATGGAACGCACACATGGCAGTCTCGGCCGCGCCATGCTCGCCGCGCGCAAAACAATCAAGAAGGTCGGGGCCGTTCCACGCAAGCCCGCGCCTCCGCTCTTTACTTCGCTCAAGGGCGGCATGCAGAATCTGGCTGAAACAGTTGTCTCTCGCCTTACGCCGTCCGCGCTTCTCACCAACGCTCCCGTGCAGGCCGTTCAACGCGAAGCCGGCAGCTGGGTCGTCTCCGCTGGCATGCAGTCCGACGAATTCGATTCGGTGATTATCGCCCTGCCTGCACCGGCTGCCGCTCAGGTCCTTCGCATCGTCAGTCCCGAGCTTTCGGCCGAACTCGCCGCCATCCAGTACAGCTCTTCCATCACAGTGGCTCTGGGATACGATCGCAACGTTCGCCAGTCGCTCCCACCAGGTTTCGGATTCCTCGTGCCCCGCAGTGAAGGGAAAAAGCTGCTAGCCGCGACGTTCGTGCACAACAAATTCCCGCACCGCGCTCCGGAAGACCGCGCCCTGCTGCGTTGCTTTTTCGCCGGAAACAATGCGGAAGACGTCTGGCCCCTTAGCGACGACCAGATCATCGGAATCGTGCGCAACGAACTACAGCAAATCCTTGGCCTGCGCGCCGAGCCGCTCTTCGCCCGGGTCTACAAATGGAAATCGGCCATGGCGCAATACGGCGTCGGACATCTCGAGCGCCTCGACCGCATGGAACGCCTGCGCCAGCAGTTGCCCGGGCTTGCTCTCGCCGGCAACGCCTACCGCGGCATTGGCGTGCCTGATTGCGTCCGTTCCGGCCGCGACGGCGCAGAGCAACTCGTAGAGACGTAGCCTGCTACGTCTCGGCGCGTCCGAGTACGGACGATCCCAGTACAAGCAGCTCTTTCCCCGAAATGAGAAGGCCATCAACCGAAAGGTTGATGGCCTTATTCTTTCGTCTTTGTTCTAAAAGCTATGAATCCTATGCGCTGACCTGTGATTCCGGCACCCCAGCCTTCTCAAACACGACCTCACCCTCGGGATTCTGCGGTCGCTCCTTGCGCCCGAACATAGCCTCGACCACCAGCTTGAAAATGGTGTGCCGGTTCTCCGCCACCACTTTCAACCACGCCAGTTTCCCCAGCATGGGGAAATAAATCCCGCGGAAACAGATCCGCGCCAGGAAAATATTGATGCGATAGCCCAGCGGCTGGTCGTCCAGCGAATCGACTGCCTGGGCCACCGCCTCTGGACTGTAGGCATGCGCCCAACCGTATTTCACTTCGGCATGCGCCTCTTCGATGCTCATCTTCAGCGGCGTGTGCGCCATTGCGAATGGGATAAACTCCTGCCAGTGCTTCGCCCGTGTGAGCCGCCCCGCCGCTTCCAGCCGCTTATAAAGCGGTGTCGCCGGCAACGGCGTCAGCAGCCCAAAAATGGGCAATCCCGGTGGCCACGTTCGCACCTGCGCCAGTGTGCGCTCGGCCACGCCAGTCGTGTCATTGTCCATGCCAAAAATAAACGACGTGATCGCATACACGTTGCGTTTGGCCAACCGCTCCAGCACTTCGGCGTATTCCCCAGGCTTGTTGAATCCTTTGTTCACGTCTTTCAGATTCGCCGGATCGATCGACTCCATGCCGATGAACACCCACTTGCCCCCAGAAGCCGCGATCAGATCGATCAGTTCCTCGTCGCGCAGCAGGTTCGCGCTGATCTGCGCCACCCAGTGCACCTGCGCCCCGGCGGCAATAATGTCGCGCAGCAGAGACTTGGTACGCTTCACGTTGATGGCAAAATTGTCATCGATGAAGAACACCGCCATCTGCCCTTTTTCTTTGCGCGCCCGCGCTTTCAGCAGCAGCAGTTCGTTGACGACGCTCTCGTTGGTGCGGAAACGAATCGAGTCGCCGAAGAATCCGGTCACCGTGCAGAACTCGCAGCCGTAAGGACAACCTCTTCCCGACTCGACGGGGATAATGCGAAACGTTCCCCATCCTTCTCCGACCTTCTGCAGCATTGCCTTCGCGGCCTTGGGCACAAGGTTGAATTGCTCTAGATCGATCGACTCCCACGGAATCACGGGATACTGCTTCAATGATGGCTTGCGTTCTTTGCCCGTCTCGTCGACTGGCGTATAGATTTCTTTCAGTTCGCCGCGCACTGCATCGTTCACGATCTGCGGCCAGGTTTCATCGGCCTCGCCCAGAGCCACGGCATCCGCGTGACGCGGCCCGCCGTCGCGCCCCAGGGCCTCGTCGGCCAACTCGGTGACGTGCGGCCCGCCCATCACCACCTTCACACCGGTGGCTCGAATCGCGTCGGCGATGCGGTACGCCTTCGCGATCATTCGCGTCATCGCCCCGATGCCGACTAAATCGATCTTTTCGTCGCGGACATATTGCGCAATCTGCGCCTCGTCCATGGGCTTGGCGTTGCCGTCAATGAGCAGTACCTCATGTCCCGCCGGAGTCAGCGACTGGAGCAGAAACATCCAGAGGTGGGGCATGAAATTGCGAGTTACACCATTGTCGGGGTTATACAAAAGAATTCTCACGACAGCTCCCTTCGAAAAGCAACGTACGTTACGGAACGTACTAATGTGCTTCACCGCACGGAAGCGTCACGAGCGATGCCAAGAATTGGCGGAATCTACTGATGTTTCACGGTTGAATTGGATGGGATATAGAACCCAAGAAATTGTACACCCTGCAGGCAGTATTCCAGGAAAGTTCACTTCACCCAATGCCGCCCGCCCCGGGGACGCGACGATCTCGTATAGCCCGAGTCTTCCTCCTGTAGCAAGCCCCGTATTTCCGTGGGATCATACGTCTGATCTTTGATTTACAGGATTACCGCTACGCAGGAATTTCGGCCCTATTCTGGCTCTTTTTCCGGCGCAGGCAAGCCAAAACTAGGCGTATTTCGTCATACGTTATTTCTGGCGGCAAGGCTTCTTTCAGCGGCTTCAGGCGTTCCAGGCTGTCCAGACCCATTTTTGCGCAAGCTGCCTCAATCACGGCCAGCTTGTTGCGATCGATCCATTCTGGACGAAATTCCAGATCGCCTTTTTCGACCAAATTGGCAACCGCGTTCACCACCGTCGACACCTGACGCCCGCGTATCTGGGCAATCTCCTCGAAGGTTTTGCCATCCGTAAGGAGTTGCAAGGTTTCCAGCGCTGGAGCCGTCTTCATTGCCAGAGGCACCGAAGCACGCGCGCCTTCGCGATACTGTCGCAGCGCCGAGAGAATTCCCTGGCCGTAGAGATCCGCCTTCCGCTCGCCGATGCCTGTGATGTTCAGTAATTCCGCAACTGAGTTCGGCTTAGATCGACAGATCTCATCCAGAGAAGTGTCGTGCAGCACCACGTAGGCCGGCGTTCCCTTTTCTTTGGCGGTCGTGCGACGCCACTCACGCAGATACTCACGCAGTCCCTGATCAGCATCAGCCACTGAGCTCGCTGCACTAACTGCCGCGCTCGAAACGGCCCGGCGCACAACCGCGGGGGTCATAGATTCGGTCAACCATGCCGGTGCGGCTCCACAAACATCGCAGCCTCCACATGACGTCCACTTCGGCGTCTCGCCAAAGTGCGTGCAGATCTGGCGGTGGCGGCACTTGCCGGACTCGGCAAACGCACGAATCGTTCGATATCGATCCCAGGCGCGGTCGCGCTCTGCGGCGTCCAGGATCTGATTGGCAAAGTATCCGAGCAGACCGGCGTCCTGCTTGCGCCACAACAGAATACAGTCGGCAGGTTTGCCGTCGCGGCCCGCCCGGCCTGCCTCCTGATAAAACTGCTCCACCGACTTCGGCAGCGCCAGATGGATGACGGCGCGCACGGTCGCCTTGTTGATTCCCAAGCCGAAAGCAATCGTGCCGACGAGCACGCGCACTTCGTCCGACATCCAGCGCTCCTGGTTGCGACGCCGATCGCTGGCGTCCATCTTGGCGTGATAGCCCACGGCCGCGATTCCTTGGTCTTCCAGAAAGTCCACGGTCTCTTCTACCTTGTTAATCGTGGGGGAGTAGACGATTATGTTTCCCTCGTCATAACGTCGCAACGCCGTCACTAGCAGCGCGGTGTGCTCGACGCTGTCGCACTGGCGCACCAGATAGCGCAGGTTTGGGCGATGGAAACTGGCAATGTACTTGTCGGGACTGCGCAGCTCAAGTTGGTTGAGAATGTCGTGCCGCACGTGGCGCGTCGCGCTGGCCGTAAACGCTGCGATGGGACGATCGGGGAACTTTCCGCGCAGGCTGCTCAGTTGCCGGTACTCCGGACGGAACTCGTGTCCCCACTCGGAAATGCAGTGCGCCTCGTCGATGGCAAAGAATGAAATCGGAACTTGCTGCAGCCAACTGAGCGTGTCCGCGCGCTGCAACCGCTCAGGCGAAAGATACAGCAAACGGAACGCTCCCTCTCGCGCTTGCCTCATCACGCGACTTTGTTCATCGCTGCTGACAGAGCTGTTGAGAACCGCGGCCGGAATGCCCATCTGCGCCAGTTGCGCGGCCTGATCCTGCATGAGTGCGATCAGCGGGGAGATCACCACCGTGGTTCGCTCTGACACGACTGCGGGTAACTGGTAGCAAAGAGACTTGCCTCCTCCGGTAGGCATCACGACGCAGGTGTCGTGTCCAGCGAGCAGGCTGCGCACGATGCGTTCCTGCAAGGGCCGAAACGAACTGTATCCCCAATAGCGACGCAACGGGGTTAGCAGGTCGGCTTCTGGGATCATGCAGTCAGTATAGGGGGTGTGGGAAGGAGTAGATTTGCACCGCAACGGTTTTTGGCGCGGCGCCCCCAAACCGGAACAACTCCCTTCATTGCTTGTCATTCCGAGAAGCGCAGCGACGAGGAGCCTGTTTTTGCTGGCAGTGGCTCTGGTGCTTCATTACCGCGAATAGCCGGCCTCGGATAGAGCCGATCGAACGCAATCCAAACCACCGCAATCACCACGAAGCAGAGCACGCTGCCTTCAGGTCCGACGGACCCTCCGCTGAGCCAGTCCGGACCGCGGTGTGACGAACTCAGGAGGTGACCGGGCCAAACCGATCCGCTGTCCGGGACAGAGTAAAAGAAGGTCTCGCCCCAATCCCAGGCCGCGTGAAAGCCCACGGCAAACCACAGAGTGCCCGTGCGACGCAGGGTCAGACAGAAAAAGAAGCCGATCAGTGCAGCAGCCAGAAGGCCTCGCCATTGCTCACCGCCGTTTCGCAAGTGAATTAATCCGAAGGCAGACGACAAGACCACTGCCGCGGGCCAGAAGCCGATTCCGCGCGCCAGCGTGAATTGCGTGTAGCCGCGGACAAGAAACTCCTCAAACAGTCCGACCAGCAGAAACATCACCGCCCAGAATGCTGTGAATCTCGCCAGGCGAACGCCATGCAGCACGAGATGGCCGAACGAGAAGGCGTGCAGCCCGTAGAGCGAGCACATCAGCAGGCTGATTCCGGCAAATCCCCACAACGTGCCGATCCAGAACAACCGCCCGAAGGCTAGCTTCCCCGGCAGTCCATACGCTCTCCACGGACGGCGCTCAACTCCCACCAGGACTAATGCTGGAATCACCGCCGCGGCAAGATTGCAAAACTCCTCCAGCATCATGGACCACAAGCCGCTCGGGCCGAGGTTCCGCGACCAGGCCAATTCCACCGCCAGTTTCTGCAGTGGCAGGAACATGGCCAAATAGAAAGTGATCCCCCAACCTGCGCGCAGTCCCTCCGGGCCCAGAAACACAGTGCGAGCGTACGACGGCTGGTGTACCACGGCAAACTCTGGCCCTGCCGGCGAAGTCGCTGGAGCGGCCGACGGACCGCTGTTTGTTTTGACTTCAAGCTCACTCATTGCGGAACTTTCCCCAAACCGCCTCCGACATGGTAAAACACTCGGCTCGACCTTATGCGTCCATATTTCACGCGCGAACGCTTCGGACGTCCCCAGTTTCTCGCCGGACTGCTGCTGCTGTGCTTTCTGGCGCAGGCTGTGTGGCTGGCGCGCGCCGAGTTGGGTACGGCTCACGATCCCGACGGTCAGGAAGCGGTCCGCATCGGTGAAGGGTGGAAGCAGTGGCATGGACACGGCGTTGCCGCGGCTCCGCTGCTCGACGCGGCTGTGACCGAGCGAGATCCGTTCCGCGCCGATGATAGCGGCTTCGATACCGAGCATTCGCCCCTGCTGTACGTTGTGTCGGCCGCTCCCCTGCTGGCTTGGCCGCGGGACTTCGCGGGCGATTCCGCAGCATACTGGCGCTGGCTTCCGCGGATTCCGTTTCTCGCCTGTGGACTGTTTCTGGGCGCGTCGCTATGGTATGTCGCACGGCGGCTCTGCGGGAACACAGGCGGGTTTGTCGCACTCACCTTCTACTGTTTCTCGCCATCCATGATTCAGGCGAGCGCCGTCTGGCACACCGAACCGGAGATTGTTGCTGCCTGGGGAGCGTTTGGGACGATTTTCACTGCCATTGCCGTCGCGCATACGCTGTACGCTCCGCGCGAAGTCGTGCTGTGGAACTGGCGGCGCATCGTGCTGCTGGGGATTTCGCTCGCCATTGCTGTTGGATCACAGTTCTCGCTGATCGTGCTGGTTCCGATGGCCCTCGGATTCCTGCTCTATGTTGCTCCGGTGCGAAGGCAGGCAGGATTTGTGATCTGGATCGCGGCTTGCGTGGTGGGATTTGCTCTGCTCTTCGCGCTGTACTTTTTCCATGCGCACGCGTTTGCCGAGAGTATGCGGCACGCCGAGTTCTGGGAAGCAACCTGGCGAGGCTTCACCGTGCTGGGCGTCTACAAGCAGGTCGCCGTACGGATCGCGCGCGCTTGTCCCGCGCTTGAGTTGGGACTTCCGGTCGCGTTGGTGACTTACGCCGTATGGCCTCGTACACGCTACTTTGGCAACACTGCCCCGCTGCTGGTTGCGGTGCTGTTCCTGGGGCTAGGGATGGCAAATCCACACGCCGCGGGCGCGGGATTCCTGCTTGCGGCTGTTCCGTTCCTGTTTATCTTCGTTTCGGGAGTGCTGGCTGACCTGCTCGAGACGAGTTACCGTCCTTTGATCATCGTATGCATTATGGTGACAACAGCGTTTTCCGTGCTCTGGAGCGTGGTCAGCCTCGCCCAAGTGCCGCAGGGATGAGCGGGAGTTTTTTGGCGGCGCAAATTGCGCTCCGGAATTCCGCAGCGTACAACTGAACTGCACGCGAATGCCGCACCTTGTTTATCTTTCGCTCGGATCCAACCTCGGAGATCGCGAAGCGCACTTGCGCGAAGCCATCACCCACCTGCAGGCGAACGGCCATATCGTTTCGGTTTCTTCGCTCTACGAGACCGAACCAGTCGAGTTCACCAATCAGGCGTGGTTCTTAAACTGTGCCTTGGCTCTCGAGACGACGGAGTCTCCCGAGGAACTGATGGCGGCCATTCTCCGCATCGAGCAACAGATGGGCCGGAAGCGCATCCAGAGAAAAGGCCCCCGCATCATCGACATCGACATTCTGCTTTTCGACGATGCCATCCTCGATTCGCCCGCGTTGACCATTCCCCATCCCGCGATGCACGAGCGGCGCTTCGTGCTGCAGCCTCTGGCGGAAATAGCGCCACAGGCCCAACACCCCGCGCGGAAAAGAACAATCCAGGAACTGCTCGACTCGTTGCCGGCGGGACAAACGGTACGGCGATACCAAAAGAACTAGCCACCGATCAAACGGATTGTCACGGATCGAGCAGAAAGAAGATCAAGCAGAAGAATTCAGATCCGTGAAAATCCGTGGCAAAGACTCTTACGGCAGGATGATCCGGCTCCCAGCTTCCGCGGGTGTGACCACCGCCGATTCCTTCTCCGGAAACTGGGCAAAGAGAAATTCCACAAAGGCTCGCGACTTCGGACGCCCCGACGTCCGCCCATTCGCCAGCCGCACCAGAAAGACCAGGGCTTTCAGCACATCGGAATCCCGCAGGCTCGAGTATCCGGTGTGCTTTTGCTCCGCCTCGCGGTACTCCTTCACCATCGTTTCAACCTCGGCCGCCACCCTGCGCTGCGAATCGCTGGTCAGCGACTGCTCATAGTGCAGTCCTGAGTTCACCCGGCGCTCGTAGCTGGCCGACAACATCGAAAGAGTCGCAATCAGATCCTGATCGTGCAGGCTGCGGTCGGCGCGCGCCGCTTTGGCCAGCGCGTAAGTCAGCCCCATGAGCAGATGTTCCTTCTCATACATGAACTGATCGGAAAGCTCGACCTGCAGAAACAATCCGGCCGGGTCAATCTGGTCCGCCGAACGAGGCTTCTCGTGCTCGTGGGCCTGCAGAAGGTACGGGCAATCGCTCGGACAATCGAGCGTCACTTCGCGCTGTTCGCCACAACACTGCGGGCAAATACGCCCGTGAACAGCGGGGCAAAAGCGCTTCTCCTTGCGGATTTCACAGATCGCGCAACTCAATCGCGGACTCCTCCAAGTAGGACCACTCTTCGCAGGTTACCACGCTGGTACGCATACCAGGCCCATGCCGGCATCTGGAGACACAGAAAGCCCTGTAGAAATGGCCTCTTTCGCATTGGTAAATTAGAAAACCCTTGTAAAATAAGGTGTTTTCCACAGGCCTGCGGGTATAAGATAGGCCCCGCTGGTATTAAACCGATTTTTCTGAGGAGGAATTACATGGCTGTAGGTTTGACAAAAACACAGCTCATTCGGCATCTCGCCGAGAAAACCGAGCTTCCCAACAAAACCGCGGCGGCGTTTCTGGAGCACCTGGCCGACACCGCTATCAAAGAAACAAAAAAGAACGGCATTTTCGTTGTGCCCGGCCTCGGCCGTCTGGTGAAGGCGCACCGCAAGGCCCGCGTGGGACGTAACCCGCAGACCGGCGAACCCATCCAGATCAAGGCTAAGACCGTCGTGAAGTTCCGCGTCGCCAAAGCCGCGAAGGACGCGATCGCCCCCAAGAAGTAGTTCCTGTTTGAGTTCAAATTCGAAGGCCGGCCTAGGCCGGCCTTTGGTTTTCTGGAACACAGGTTTCAAAGTTTCAAGGTTTCAAAGTTTCAAGGTTCCCCCCGCGGCGATTCGGCAGCTGCGAAACCTTGCAACTTTGAAACCTTGAAACCTGTCCGCCACAACTGGATCCTCATCGGCATCGGCGACATCGCCACGCGCCGCGTCATCCCAGCGATTCAAGCTGAGCCTCGCAGCCGCCTGTACGGCCTGGTCACGCGCGATCCCGCGAAGGCTGTTCCGTACGGAGTACGCGTTTGGGAAACTCTCGACGAAGCTCTCACTGATCCCGAAGTTCACGCCGTCTACGTCGGCACCCCGGTGTTTCTCCACGCGCCGCAGGCGATTCAAGCCCTGCGCGCGGGCAAGCACGTGCTCTGCGAAAAGCCCATGGCCATGAACGAGCCCGAGGCTCGCACCATGCTCCAAGCTGCTGACGAGAGCGGCAGGACTTTCGGCGTGGCCTACTATCGCCGCTCTTACCCGAAGGTGCAGCGCGCGAAACAACTCCTCGCGGCTGGCGCGATCGGCGAGCCCGTTCTGTCCGAACTCACGAACCACATGTGGTTCGACGGGCAAGGCAGCCGCAGTTGGCTGGTCGATCCCGCCAAAGCCGGAGGCGGCCCGCTCTTCGACGTCGCCTCGCACCGCATCGACGTTCTGAATTTTCTTTTCGGCCAGCCGGTGCGTGTCACTGGCCAACTCTCGAACCTAGTGCACCACTACGCAGTGGAAGACAACGCCACCGTCATGATCGAGTACCCCAGCGGAGTTCGCGCCATTGTCGACGTCCGCTGGCATTCGAAAGTGGTTCGCGACGAATGCCGCATTCGTGGAACCGAAGGTGAGATTGAACTATCTCCGCTGAACGGGCCCGATCTCGTCTATCCCGGCGCCCGCGAGAATCTTCCCGCTCACGCCAACCTGCACTATCCCATGCTGGAAAATTTCGTGGACGCCATCGAAGGCAAAGCCCCGCTCCTCGCCAGTGGAGCGTCCTCCTACTGGACGGACTGGGTCACGGAAAAAGCGCGTCGAGCAAGTTCGTAGCGCCGGCATCCTGCCGGCTGTAGCGAGGGCGTCTCGCCCTCGCAGTCGGCGGCAGGATGGACCTCTTACTTTCCATATTCGTTCTTCACCACCTCGCCGCCCTTCATCACAAACTTCACGCGCTCCAGAGTCGTGACGTCCTTCACCGGATCCCCATCTACCGCAACGATGTCGGCCCACGCTCCCGGCTCCAGGCTCCCGACCTTATCCGACCACCCGAGCAGGTCCGCGGCATTGACCGTGCCGGCCTGAATGGCCTGCAGCGGCGTCAGCCCCAGCCGCACCATCACCGCGAACTCGTGGCCGTTCATTCCATGCGGATACACGGCGGCGTCAGTGCCGAGCGCAACTTTCACTCCGCTGGCAAACGCGTGCGCGATGTTCTTGCGCGCCGCCGGAATCACGTCCTTCGCCTTGGCCAGCAGCGGAGGAGGCAGACGCGTCAGTCCCGCATTGTCGATCATCCAGTCACCCAGATAGAGCGTCGGCACCAGATATGTGCCATGTTCTTTCATCGCCGCGATGCCGGCATCGTCAATGTAAGAGCCGTGCTCAATCGAATCCACGCCGGCCTCCGCCGCCCAGCGAATGCCCTCCGCCCCGTGCGCGTGCGCCGCGACCTTGCGGCCGAGCCGGTGCGCGTCGGCTACAATCGCTTTCATCTCGTCCAGTGTGTATTGCGAAGCCTGCGGATTGTCTCCCAGGGACAACACGCCGCCGGTCGCGCACACTTTAATGAGATCCGCGCCGTACTTGATGTTCTCCCGCACCTTGTGTTGCACACCCGCAATGCCGTCCGCAACGCCATCGCTGACTGCGTGATATTCGGACGGGAGCATATTGTTGTCGCAGTGGCCGCCCGTAATGCTCAAAGCCGGCCCGCTGACCAGCATCCTGGGCCCAGGTACATCGCCGGCGTTGATGGCGTCGCGCAGAGCGACGTCACTGAAGCCACTGGCGCCTACGTTGCGAACCGTCGTGAATCCCGCCAGTAACGTGGCCCGCGCATTCTTGGCTCCGATGAGCGCCTCTCGAGGCACCGAGATAGCCAGCCGGTCGTAGCCGAACCTGGGCTCCATGGTGAGGTGCGTGTGTGCGTCAATCAAGCCCGGCAGGACAGTTGCGTTGGGAAGTTCGATACGCACTGCATCCGCGGGAATTTTCGCCTCCGCAGACGCACCCGTGCTGAGGATCCGCCCATCCTCGATCACCAGCGTCTGGTCCGCGAGCAGCTTGCCCGTCTTCACATCGAGCACGTGCCCCGCGTGAACCACGACGTGCCGCGACGTTTGTGCGATGCCCAGCGTGCCCAGACAAAACAATGCAGCAGCAACCACAGCCGTTCGGATCTTCCTGATGCTCATGCTTTCCCTTTCCCAGATTGTTTGTTTGATGACAGCGACTACCCGCGGCTGGCCTGCCCGCGCCGTCCGTCGAGACCCCAGACCCGTCCAGCATCAGCCGCGAAGAAGATGATCAATAGCAACAACAGTGGCAGATGATCAAGTTCGTTGCCGAAATAACGCCAGACCGGCACTCCGTGGCCTGGTTCCCACCATGTGGCGAGAAGCATGTTGATCAGAAACAGAATACCTAGAACGCACGCGGGACGGACCCACAGCCCGATCAGCAGAGAAATGCCGATCAGTAGCTCGACGACTCCAACCACATAACCGAAAAACACCGCATGCGGCAGAACCACTCCCGCCAAAAAAGGACGATAGAAGCTGACCGCACCGTTCGCTATGTAATCCTGCAGATACGTCTGAAAGTCGCCGTGGGCAAACCCCGGCCTTACCACCTTGTATTCGCCAAATAAGAGAAAGAAGACGGACGCGGCCATGCGCACGCCAGCGATTGTCCGGGACAAAGCGGCGGAGGGTGCTGTCATTTCAGGATTGAGCGGCCGGGCGTAATGCGTTAGCCTCCGGGCCCGTCGTTGGAAACGTATTGCTCGAGTGAATCGAGTTCGTGGCTCAGGTCGTCGACGCGCCACTCCAGCAGATTCCGTATAGAAAGAATGCCCAGCAGTTTGCCGTTGTCATCGGCCACCGGCAGATGGCGGAAATGCCGCTCCAGCATGATGCTGAGGGCCTCGCCGGCGCCCGTGCTCCGCGTCGCCATCTCGACCGGCGTGGTCATCAGTTCACGCACCGACGTGGTTCTCGGATCCACATGGCTGAGCGCCATTTTTCGCAGCACATCGCGCTCGGTGAAAATCCCTGCGACTCGATACTCGCTGTCGACCACCGCAACGGCTCCGACGTGATGATCAAGCATCTTATGAATTGCGTCCGCGACGGTCGCTTCCAACCCCACCGCGGCAATCTCCCGGTCACAAAGCTCAAGCACACTCATAAATACCTCCTTCGGTCCGACCGCCCTGAACCGAATTCAACGCAAACTGGATTGACGCATTATGATCCCGGCGAAACGCTTGTCAAGGGAATTTACAAAAAGTCTTCTCTTCCTGATCGGAATTCCTTCACTTTGCCCGGAAGACCTGCCCATCCTTCATGACAAACTGGACCCCCTCGAGGGCCTTGATGTCGTGCAGCGGGTCGCCGCTGACCGCGACGATGTCGGCAAATGCGCCC
The DNA here is from genome assembly GCA_003166855.1 of Acidobacteriaceae bacterium. Classification (GTDB taxonomy): domain Bacteria; phylum Acidobacteriota; class Terriglobia; order Terriglobales; family Acidobacteriaceae; genus Sulfotelmatobacter. The sequence continues at coordinate 20,121 of PMUM01000203.1, forward strand.
GGTGCCACCACACCGATCTTGCCCTCCATCTCGAGCATTACGGCCGCACGCGAAGTGGCGCTTTGAATGGCATCCATCGGGGGCATGCCGAACTCCACCATGCGCGAAAATTCCTGCGCGATCGGCTCGGTCCATGGGATCCCACCCATATCGGTCCCAAACACAATCTTCACGCCCGCCTTCAGCGCCTTCTTGAACGACACTTCGTGCGCCGAGGTCCGCAAGCGGTCCCGCTGTCCGCCCGGCGTGTCGGCCGCGGCCCAGTCCGTGTAGTAAACGCTCAGTGTCGGGACATACCACGTGCCCTGCTTCAGCATCTGCGCGATCTGTGCGTCGTTGATGTCGAGCCCGTGTTCGATCGAGTCACAGCCGCCGTCGAGGGCACGCTGCAGGCCAATCCCGCCGTACGCGTGGCACGCAACCTTCTTGCCCCAGCCATGCGTCTCATCCACAATCGCCCTCAGTTCCTCGACGGTGAGCGTCGGCTGCGAGACCAGCTCACCGTTCTTTCCCACCCACGAGCGGTGCGTCATGTAGACCTTGATCCAGTCGGCTCCGTGATCGAGTTGTTCGCGCGCGGCCTTGCGTGCCTCCACCGGTCCATCAACGATCTGCGCACCCTTCGGCATTTCCAGCTCAGGGGCATAGCCTTCGAGCATGTAGCCACCGGTCGTCGAGATGGCCCGCGTCACCACAAACAGCCGCGGCCCGGGAATATATCCACCCTCAATTGCCTGCTTGATGCCCACATCGCCGTAGCCCGCGCCTTCGGTCTCCACGTCGCGCAGTGTGGTGAAGCCTTGCTCCAGTGCCCGCCGCGCCGCCGCGGTGGCTCGCGCCGCACGCAGCGCTAAAGGCGCCGTCAGAATGTTGGCATCGTATCCGCCCTGCGCTGGATCCTCTCCCTGCAAGAAGATATGCGTGTGCGAATCGATCAGGCCCGGCAGCACCGTCTCTTTCGATAAGTCGATCACCGTTGCGCCAGCGGGGATCTTCGCGCCCGCCGCGTCCGAAACGCTTTCGATGCGGTTGCCACGGATGACCATGACCTGGTCACGTCTAGGCTTGTCGGACTTGCCATCAATCAACGTGCCCGCGCGAATCACTGTGACTTGTGCCGACGACGGAGCAGGCTGCTGTGCGCCCGCCGACGCGATGACCAGAGCAGTGAACATAAGACACAAAATCAGCGGCAGATGCTTCATGCGATCTCCCCCAAAGCCGCCCTTTGAGATTCACAGGACGGCCTACTCGGTGTTGCGCAAGATGATTTAGCGGGATGGATTCTATACCTTCATAGCGATATCCTGCTTCGCGATGGAGTAATGATGGAGTAAAACGTCGAATCCGGCCATAGCGAGGGTTGCCGGCTGCGTATCGCGGATATCCGGGATGCGGAAGCGATCATGTCCGTGATCAACGCCGCGTTTCGCAGGGCGGAAGGCTTTCTCCTGGATCGCGATCGTATCGACTTGCAGACGGTACAGGAGTTGTTGCAGAAAGGATCCTTCCTGGTTGCGGAGAACAGCTTTCTGCGTGGCTGCGTTTACGTTGAACCAAGGGGCGGCGATCGCTCCTACCTCGGTTTACTATCGGTCGATCCGCAACTCCAGAAATCTGGTCTCGGCTCCCGGTTGATGAACGCCGCCGAAGCATACTGCGCGAAGGCGGGCAGCCGCTTCATGGATTTGCAAATTGTAAGTGTGCGCAAGGAGTTGCCAGACTTCTACCATCGCCGGGGATATGTCGAAACAGGTACTGCTCCCTTCCCTGACGGCTTGAACCCGAAGCTGCCTTGCCATTTCATACTGATGTCGAAACCGTTGTCCTGATCCCAGCCCGCGATTCACGACACCACTGCGTCCGCCTCAATCTCCACCAGAATCTCCGGAGAGATCAGCGCGCTCACCTGCACCATCGACGTGGCGGGGCGAATATTGCTGAAGAACTTCCCATGTGCTTTCCCGACCTTCTCCCACTCCGCAATGTTCGTTACGTACATGCGGGTGCGCACCACATCGTTCATGCCGGCACCAGCCTTCTGCAACGCGCTCTCGATGTTCTTCAAGGTCTGCACCGTCTGCGCATACACGTCTCCTACGCCGATGATCTTGCCGTCAGGCCCAGTGGCGGTTGTGCCCGAAACATGTATATACGATCCCACTTTAACCGCACGAGAGTAACCGACCATGGGCTCCCACGCCGTGCCGCTCGAAATATTCTGCCGCTCCATTGAATCCGCCGTGGCCGCTCATTCTACAAGGTGAAGGGACGAACCGGGCGCAAATTGGCAGCCGCTATGTTCGACTGCCAGCAAACTACGGCGAAATGCACCCACTATCTAACGGATTCCGTGCACAACGTCATTCCTATACCACACCTTCTAACTGATTGGAAAAACGAATCGTGCCGATAAACAAAAGTCACTTGCGTTTCAACATCAAAGTAAGGTATCAACACTCGCAGGTGGCTGAAACTCCGTGCGCCATGCGGAGTTCAGGGGGCTCAAAATGATTCCGGAATCGCATCCGCTGCAGGAGTTGTTTCAGGATCTAGTTGGACGGCACTACGCGGAAGAAATTGGCATCCGCGATCCGCAGATTGTCGCCTACGTTTCGCATCTGCTGGCGGAGTTCTGCGAGGCGGATCAACTGTTCAAAATTCACGACCGGTCCGATCGTCCGCTGGCCGACGTCGGCGAGATGCTGCTGGAATCCGATCCGGTCTACGGCCCCGCGCCTTCGTTCGATCGCGAGCGCCAGGTACGCAAACACATCGGCGACTACACATTATTTCTGGCGGGCATGTTTCCCGAAAGCATCAACCACTTCCGGCTGCGCCGCCAGCGCCTGGAAAATTTTGTCGAGTGGGTCAAGGCCGGCAAGGAGAGCTACTACATTGTCTCCAAGTTCGAGCACTTCGAGTACGCCAAGGTCGCGCCCCTGTTTGCCAGTCTCTCGAAGAACTTCGAACAGTGCGTCTACGGGCTAAACATGGTGAAGAACGATCTGGAAGAGATGCAGCATCCCATCGTTCGACGCACTGACGATCTGATCATGTAGTGTGTTCACCACAGAGGACTGAGAGCACAGAGGCATTCGCTCCGCACCTCCTCTATGTCCTCCGTGTCCTCTGTGGTTATAGACGATTCTTACACTCGCAGATCTCCCGCGCTTCCCATGCGGTAAAAGCTCAGCGCCGCACTGCCCTGGGCCAGGTGACGGAACCTGCGCAGCGCACCAAATTCCTCGCCCGGATCGAATCGCTTTTCATGCTCGGCAATCACTACCGACATCGCCCACACCAGCGACGAATCCGCCAACGCCCGTAGTGTCTTTATATAAGCGTCCTGCATACGATACGGAGGATCGATGAACACCACGTCGGCCGCCACATGCTGGCGCTCCATCCGCCAAAACGCGCGCGGCAGTTCTTCCTCCAGGATCTTGAAGCCTTGCTCGATGCCCAGACTCTCAAGATTTTCGCGGATCGCATCTGCCGCTGCCGCAGAGTGCTCGACGAAATACACTTCCTTGGCGCCCCGGCTGAGCGCCTCGATTCCCACCGCTCCCGTTCCCGCGAACAGATCGAGCCACACGCTGCCCTCGAGCGCCGCCGGATTCCCCGCCGTCAGCACGTTGAATAATGTCTCCCGCAACCGGTCCGAAGTCGGACGCACGTCCATCCCGCGCAGCGAACGCAGCGGCCGGCTTCGATATTTTCCCGCGATCACTCGCATGGCTCTGTACTCTCGGCTCCCGCACTCACTATATCCATCCATGTAGAATAAAAGTAGCGAAGGCTTATGCGAAGCTGGTCCATCCCGATAGGACGTCTGTTCGGCGTTGACGTCCGCATCCACCTTACGTTTTTCATTCTGCCCATTTTTATCGTTTGGACGGATTACGTCGCCCACAAGGACAGCGCTACCGGACCTCGCGATCTGATAGTCGTGGGCATCATTCTGGCGTGTGTGGCTGCCCATGAGTGCGGGCACATGTTCGCCGCCCGCCGTGTCGGCCTCATACCGAAGGCTGTGATCTTGTTGCCCCTCACCGGCGTCGCATTGTACGACGAGCCGCGCACGGAGAAGCCGCAGGCGGCGGGTCTGGTGTGGCAGCGCGAGGTCCGGCTCGCCCTGATCGGACCGCTGGTGAGTCTGGCCCTTGCGTGCCTGACAGCTGCGGTTGTAACCGCCTCCGGGCGCGGTGTCGAGCTTTGGAAGTGGCCTTTCCTGCAAGCGACAAATCTGCCGAAGAGCCTGGTCTGGGCGAATCTTTATCTGGCGATTTTCAATCTCATGCCCGCTTATCCGCTCGATGGCGGACGCATCCTGCGCGCGTTCCTGTCGCGCACGCTCGACGCATCCACTGCAACGCGCCGCGCTGTCTCGATCAGCAACGCCATTGCCATGGTCTTGATGCTGGCAGGCCTGTTCAGCGACAGCTGGCTAACGATGGTCGGCGTCATCGTCTTCTCCGCCGCCCAGCTAGAAGAGCGCGCGCTCGTTTTCCAGTCTGTGCTCGACAATGTCCGGCTCGAAGAAGTCATGCTCACCGACTTCGCCACCCTCTCGCCCGCCGATACTTTGGAAGACGCGCTCGAGAAGGCCGTCCACTCCCTGCAGGATGATTTCCCCGTGGTTCGCGGCAGCGATATGGTGGGGGTAATTTCGAAGCAGCGGATTCTCGATGCTCTGCGCGCGGAAGGAAACGGCTACGTGCAGGCAGTGATGAACAAGATCTTCGAAGTTTCACTGCGCCAGGACACGCTAGGATCGGCCTTCCGCAAGCTCACCGCACGCAATTCCAGCATTATCCCCGTGGTCGAGGACCAGCGCCTGATCGGCATCGTCACCCTGCAGAACCTGATGCACTCCATGGCCCTACTGGCCGAAAGTCGCAAACTGCAGAGGGAAGAAGCGGAATCGTAATTATGTAGAGACAGCCGCCTCGGCTGTCCAGCCCGCGCTAGAATCCCGGCCTTCGCGATTTGCTTTTGGGTGGCGCAGCGCTAGCGCTGCGATAAAGCATTTCTTTTCTATTAGGGCTCTTAGCCCCTGAGGTGCCTCGAATGTGCTGGACCTTCTAGAGCAGCCTCACCGCCTTCGCCTTCTGCACCGCCGGAATCGTCCTCAGCTTCGCCAGCACTTCCTCCGGCACACGCCCGTCGACGTGCACTACTGCGATCGCCTCACGGGGCTGGTCGGACTCCTTCTGCACTTCTTTCTCAACCGCACGCCGTCCCAGTGAGAAGTCCGCGATGTTGATCGACTCTTCTCCCAGAATTGTGCCCACTTTGCCAATCACGCCGGGCACGTCGCGGTTCCGCAGATAAATCAGGCTGCGCTCCAGCGGCGCTTCCACGTCGATGCCATCCACGTGCAGCAACCGCGGAGCCGCGCCGTGCAATACCGCGCCTTTCACCATGTGCTCTTCCGTCGCAGTCTTCAGGAAAATCGACAGTACGCTCCCCGCGCCTCCGGTCGACGATTTCGGCTTGTGCGATTCCAGCACGCGCAGCCCGCGCTCTTCCGCAATCGTCGCCGCGTTCACCAGATTCGCTTTTTCCTCCAGCGCCTCGTTCAGGATACCCTTGATCGCCCCGTTGCGGATGAGTTCCGTCTTCCATTCCGCAATGTGCCCGCCGTACCGGATCGAAATTTCTTCGATGCTCCCCTCCGACACTTGCGACAGAAACGATCCCATTCGTTCCGCCAGCACGATATAGGGCTGCATGGTGGCATATTCTTCCGCCGAGACCGAGGGCACGTTCACCGCGTTCTGAATCACGCCGTGCTTCAGATACTCCTTCACCTGTTGTGCAATCTGCACGCCCACGGCTTCCTGCGCCTCGAAGGTCGATCCGCCCACATGCGGCGTGAGGATCACATTTTCCAGCGCCGTCAGAGGCGAGTTCTTCAGCGGCTCTTCCGTGAAAACGTCGAGCGCCGCCGCGGCCACGTGTTTCGTCTTGAGTGCCGCAGCCAGATCCGCCTCATTCACCAGTTCGCCGCGAGCGCAGTTCACCAGCCGCACGCCCTTCTTCATTTTCGCGATGGACGCCTCATTGATCATTCCGGTCGTCTGCGGCGTCAACCCGACGTGCAACGTGATGTAATCCGCCACGGCATAAATCTCGTCGAGTCCCGCCAGCCGGATTCCCTGCTCCTTCGCCACCGCGACCGACACAAACGGATCGTGCGCTACCAATTCCATCCCAAACGCCCGCGCCCGCCGAGCCACCTCCATCCCAACCCGCCCCAGCCCGACAATGCCCAGCGTTTTCGCGCGCAGCTCCGTACCCTGCAGCGATTTCTTCTCCCACTTGCCCGCATGCATGAGCGCATCGGCGCGGCATAAGTGACGAGCCATGGCCAGCATCATCCCCAGGGTCTGCTCGGCGACGGCGACCGCGTTGGCGCCCGGCGTATTCATGACTGCGATCCCCTTGTGCGTCGCCGCCTCGAGATCGATGTTGTCCACACCGACTCCAGCCCGCCCGATCACGCGCAGCTTCTTGGCGTGCTCCAGCAGCTTTGCGTCGGCCTGCACCGCCGAGCGCACAATGAGCGCATCCGCAGTCTCCAGATGCAATTCCAGCTTGCCGTCCAGTTGATCCGCAGTAAGGACGGTCCAGTCTGGTTCCTGAAGTTGTGCTATCGCTGATGCTGAAATCTTTTCCGCTACGATGATTTTCACGAATGATTTCCTTTAAATGAAGGATCCGGATACAACAAACGTCGCCTGACACAATGTTGACGAGATCGTGACCAGAAAATGACGGGCAGGTGACGCCCCTCTGACACGCCCGTCCACCGGGCTTTCTAGACTCTCTCTCACTGGGCCCTAGCCCTTGGGAGAACACTATGAAAAGTCTGCAACCACTGAAACCCGTCAAAACAGCCTTGCTGGTAGCGCTGATCGCCATTTCCGTCGCGTGCGGCTACAGCTCCAAGATGACTCCGCCCGTCGCCGGGACGATGCCCACTGTCTCTGCGCTCTCGCCCAATAGCGCGACCGCAGGCGGCACGGCGTTTACTCTGACTGTCGGAACCAACTTTGCCGCCAAGGCGATTGTGAACTGGAATGGCACCGCTCAAACCGCGAACACCACTTTTGTCAGCGCCAACCAACTGACAGTGGCCGTGCCGGCCTCAGCCATCGGGACCGCGGGCGCCATCTCAGTCACCGTGACCAATCCCTCCACCTCGGGCACCGGGATGTACGGAAGCGGCGGAATGCTGGCCGAGACTTCGAGCGCAATGGACTTCACAGTCAACTAGCGCTCGACGCAGTTCTTCACGCGCCAACCAGCTGTTGCTTGCCGGACTGGGTGCGGGCATAGACTTCCTGCGCTGCCCGCACCGCAGCGCCATACTCGATGCTCTTGCCGGTGACCTTGACCAGAACGTGTTCGAGCGCGCCCAGAATTCCGATCGTGTCGAGGTAGTCGTAGTACCCAATGTGCGCGATGCGGAACAGCTTGCCCTTCATCTCGCCCTGCCCATTCGCTACGACCGCATCAAACCCTTCGCGGAACTCCTTCACAATCTTGCTCGAGTCGATGCCGTCCGGCGCGCAAATCGCGGTCAGCGCGGCCGCCGGAGATGCAGCATACAGCTTCAATCCCAGAGCCTTCGCGCCCGCCCGCGTCATCTCGGCACAAATCTCGGCATTGTTGACCAGTTCTTCCCGCCCTTTGGCCAGATCGCCATTTCCCATGCCGCGCACGAATTCCAAAGCCGCGCCCAGCGCAGCAAACAGTGAGGTCGCCGGCGTGTAAGCAGTCTCGCCCTTCGCCGCCGACTTCCGCTCCTTGCGCAGATCGAAGTAATAGCGCGGGGAAAGGGTCTGATCCATGTGCTTCCACGCGCGCTCGCTCACGGCGCAATAGGCCAGTCCCGGAGGCATCATCAGCGCCTTCTGAGATCCGCCAATGATCACATCCACGCCCCAGCCATCGACATCGAGATGCGTGGTACCCAGCCCGGTGATCGCGTCTACCACCAGCAGGGTCTCGCCACCTTGCGCCCGCACGATTTTCGCAATCCCCTCGATGTCATGCCGCGCTCCGGTGGAGCTTTCCGTCGCCTGCACAAACACTGCGCGCACCTGATGGTTCAGCCGCGCCCGGATGTCATCCAGAGAGAACGTCTCGCCATAGGGGACCTCCAGCACTTCCACGTGGCAGCCGAACGCCTTGGCCAATCCCGTCCAGCGCTCGCCGAACTTCCCCGCAGTCAGCACGAGCACCGTGTCGCCCGGCGAGGTCAGATTCGACACCGACGCCTCCATCACGCCCGTGCCGGAACACGCCAGCACCAGCACATCGTTCTTGGTGCCAACGAATTCCTTCATGTCGGCCAGCACGCGCTGAAACAAAGCGCGGAAATCGGCCGTCCGATGATGCGCCGTGAACGAAGCCATGGCCGTCTGCGCCGCCGGCAGCAGCGGCGTTGGCCCGGGAGTAAAAAGACGGTTCTTATGCAACATAGGCAGAGTCCTTATGAGTAGGGATAGTCTTTAAGTTTACCGGAACCGCGCCGTTGCGGCACGTTTTCGCGAGCAAATGTCTATCGGAAAACGGCAATGCGCGCCGTGACCGCCATCACACCAAAAACGTAGCCCCGGACGCATTCGTCCGGGGCCGTGGTGACTCATGCTATTGAGCGCGTCGCAGGACTGATTCCGCGCCACTGATTTTGCATCTACCCGCGTCCCGTTTTTGACGCGAGGATCTCAGGCTTGTCAATTTTGGGCGGAGTAGCGAGCAGATCTTTCGCCTTGGCGAAGAGCGCCTTGGCGATCTCCCCATTGAGATGTGCATTGCGTCCATTTTCATCTGCAAACGTATCGAAGATGCCGTATTTTCCCGGCCCCATTTTGATGGCGTACCAGGTAATCGTTCCCGGTTCGCGTTCGGCCAGCGGCTGCACTGACTTCAAGAATTCCTCAAGTTCCTTCTCTTTCCCGGGTTTCGATTCCAACTGAGCCCAGATCGCAAGTTTTCCCATGATGAGTCCCTCCAGCCCATCAGATGCCGAACGTACCAGTATCGATGGGGATGATTTCAAGAGTCCCGGGTGCCCCCATTTCTCGCGCGTTCTTTGCGCGAGAAGTGGGGATTTTGACTTTCCACGCCTGGACCGCCGTCGAGCCCTGCTCCGTCTATAATCCCCTCATGACCCTAGTCGATCAAATCCAGAAAGACATCGTCAGCGCCATGAAGGCCAAGGACGAAGCCCGCCTCTCCTGCCTTCGCATGGTCAAAAGCGCTTTGCAGCTTCGCCAGGTTGAAAAGATGGCCCCGCTCGACGACAAAGAATCCCAGGCCGTGCTGTCCACGCTGATCAAGCAGCGCAAGGAATCCGTCGAGCAGTTCACCAAGGGCGGACGCCAGGAAATGGCCGACAAAGAAGCCGCCGAAATCGTCCTGATCGAAACCTACCTTCCCAAAGCCGCCGGAGAAGCAGAAATCGTCGCCGGAGTGAAAGCCGCCATCGCCGAAATGGGCGCGCCCACCATGAAAGAAATGGGCACAGTCATGAAGAACGCGATGGCGAGATTCAACGCCGCCGGCATGCGCGTCGACGGCAAAGTGGTCAGCGAAATCGTGAAGCGGGAGTTGGGCGGGAAATAAGTCGCCTTTCGGGCGCAGTTGGCCGACGATTACCCGCGATGCTAATCCTCTTGCCGACCGCAGCGGGTCTGCTTAGTATCTGCCTGTATGGCAACCGAGCGAGACAATCGTCAACTGTTAGCACGCTTCCTGAATGACAATGCAAAGCTCGTAGATTCCGTCGCAGCGCAGCGCCTTGTACAGGGTGACCGCGTCCTGGCCGACAAACTGCTCGCCCAGATGGAAATCACGGAAGTCCCGGCGGGGAGAGTCATTATTGAGCAGGGGGGATCGGATGACGACATATATTTCATCCTGGCCGGTAGTTGTGAAGTCCTAATCAATGGCCGCGTCACGACAGAGCGGGGACCCAACGAACAAGTCGGGGAAATGGCGGCACTCGTTTCGTTCCTCAGACGTTCGGCCACGATTAGAGCTAAAGAAACTTGCGTGCTCGGCAAGGTAAGCGCGGCCTATTTTAACCGGTTGGGTTCCGAGTACCCTGTCCTATGGAAACAGGTATCCAAATCGCTGGCCGAACGTCTTCTTCAGCGTAACCGGCAGATCGCGAACACGAACGACCGGAGTCGGGTATTCGTAATTTCATCGGTTGAGGCGCTCGAGCTCGCCCGTGCCGTTCAGGAACTCTTGGTATACGACGACGTCACCGTATTCGTCTGGGCCGAGGGAGTGTTCCGAGCGTCGCAATATGCAGTTGAGAGCCTGGCGCAGCAACTGGAAATGTCTGACTTCGCGGTTGCTGTTCTACAGGGAGACGATGTCATTCACGCAAGGGGACAAGAGCACCCCGCGCCGCGCGACAATGTCCTCTTCGAGCTCGGAATGTTCATTGGCAGGCTAGGAAGGCATCGAACGTTTCTCTTGCAACCTATGGAAGCGGGCGTCAAGCTACCGACGGACCTGTCTGGAATAAACACGATTCCTTACAAGGAGGGTACCAGGGCCGATATCTTGGCCAACCTAGGTCCGGCATGTAACCAACTCAGAAGATGCTTTGAAGAACTCGGCCCCAAGTGAGTGCCAGATGGGACTAAAAGAGGACTTGCAGACTGAAGTTGATGAGATCGTACGTGTCCAACGCTGGACGCTGCGCGACGGACAGGTTGTGCCCGAACCTGAGGACCTTCAACTTGGGAATGACGGGATCAATCTTGAGGCCACGGTTCTTTATGCCGACATCTCGGGTTCCACACAGCTTGTCGACGACCACAACCCGCACTTCGCCGCTGAAGTGTACAAGACATACCTCTCATGTGGAGCATCAATCATAAAAAATTACAACGGTGTAATCACAGCTTACGATGGCGATCGGGTAATGGGTGTCTTCATTGGTGACAGAAAGAATACGAATGCCGTCACGTCCGCCCTCAAAATTAACGCCGCCGTGTCAGATATCATCAAACCCGCACTAGACGCTCAGTATCCCACCAGTGGCTACACATTGAAGCATGTCATAGGGATTGACACGAGCAAACTGCTCGTCGGTCGGATCGGAGTCCGCAACGACAACGACTTGGTGTGGATTGGCCGCGCAGCGAACTATGCAGCCAAACTGTCCAGCCTTAGTAACAAGTATGCGATATACATAACTGACAGTGTCTACGGCAAGATCGCCGACACAGCCAAATACGGCGATGACAGCAACACGCAGAACATGTGGACCAAGCTAACCTGGACTCAGATGGGCAACATGACGATCTACGGCTCAACATGGCAGTGGAACCTGTAGTTGTCGGTGCCTCAAAATCCTTCTACTTTCCCCTTTGCAACTCGCGGTAAGCCTCGCTCTTGGAAACTCCCCGCTCCTTCGCCACTTTTTTCAGCGCGGCCTTCTCGTCCACGTTCTCTTCCGCCATGATCTGCTGCACTCGCTGGCGAACGGAAACCCGGGCGGACGAGGCGTCCGCCGCTCCACGTGCATCGCCCTCCTCCGCCTTGCCGATCAGCAGCGTGATCTCGCCCTTCACCGCCTCGCGCGCCTTCAAGTTCTCCAACACCACACCCGCGCGCCCGCGCAGAAATTCCTCATGTAGCTTAGTCACTTCGCGCGCCACGACCACATGCCGAGCTTCTCCCAGAATCTCGACCACATCTTCCAACGCCTCGACCACCCGGTGCGGAGCCTCATAAAATACCTGCGTCCGCGGAGAACTTTTCACCGCTTCCAGCGCCGCCCGCCGTTCTCCGCGCTTTGCTGGAAGAAATCCGCTGAAGCGAAACGAATCCGTAGGCAGCCCGCTGGCCACGAGCGCCGCCAGAAATGCCGAGGCCCCTGGAATCGGCACCACCGGCACACGATGCCGGATCGCCAGCGTAATCAGCCGGTACCCCGGATCAGAAATCCCCGGCATCCCCGCATCGGTCACCAGCGCGACGCTCGCGCCCTCCTGCATCTCCTTGACCAGCTCCGCCGACTTCGTCATCTCGTTGTGCTCGTGATAGCTGGTCGTCCGCGTCGCAATCGCATAATGATTGAGCAGCTTCTGCGTCTGCCGCGTGTCCTCGCAGGCAATCACGTCCACTTCCTTCAGCACGCGCAGCGCTCGCAGCGTGATGTCCTCCAGATTCCCGATCGGCGTCCCCACCAGATACAACGCCGGACCAGCCAAATCCGATTCCGCTTCCCTCATGGCCGGAGTCTACCACCGCAGTGACTTTCCTCGGGAACGCGGTTTGCGGTGGCGAAATTCGTGTTTCCTCCGTGTCCCTTCGTGTCCTTCGTGGTTGCGGTCTTTCTCTTCGAGCATCGAGAGGATGCCGCGCCCGAATCGCCATCCGAATTGACGCAATCGCTCCTGCGCCCCTAAAATCAATACGAAACTGAGTTGTCCCTCACAACCGTCTCACACTCATGCCACTTTACGAATACGAATGTAAGAAGTGCGGTCACCGCTTCGAAAAAATCCAGCTGTACTCCGACAAGATGGTGAAGAAGTGCCCTGAATGCGGCGGCCAGGTCGAGCAGATGATCTCCGCCCCAGCCGTCCAGTTCAAGGGCTCCGGCTGGTACGTCACCGACTACGCCAAGAAGTCGTCATCCCCGGGCTCATCCGGCAGCAGCGGCGATTCTTCCTCGAAAGAAAAGAAGGACGACAAACCGAAGTCGGACAGCTCGCCAAAAGACAGTTCCTCAAAGGAGAGCTCCTCGTCAAAGGAATCCTCCTCCAAAGACGGCTCCTCGAAAGAAACGACGCGCAAAGGCTCCGGCAGGCATAAATAAAGCGGCTCCGGTGCCACCGAAGCCGCCAGAATACTCGGCAGCGAAAACGAGCTGCCCTACTTCAACTCCCGCTCAAAGTGATCCTCAATCATCGTGAACAGATGCACCCGTGCGTCCTTCCCCGAAATGCTGTGCGTCTTGTTGGGGTAGATCATCAGCCGGAACTGCTTCCCCGCCTTGATCAGCGCATCAATCATCTGAATGCTGTTCTGAAATTGCACGTTGTCGTCGCTCGTGCCGTGAACCAGCAGCAGCGCCCCATGCAGCTTATCCACTGACGTCATCACGTCCGACTGCTCGTACCCATCCTTGTCGTCCTTGAGCAGCCCCATGTAGCGCTCGGTGTAGATGGAGTCGTAATTCCTCTGATCGGTCACCGGAGCCACGGCAACTCCCGTGCGAAAGCGGTCCGAATGTGTCATGGCATACACCGTCATTGACCCGCCGTTCGACCATCCCCAGATGGCCATGCGATCCTTGTCGAGCTGCGGATACTGCGCCAGAAGCTGATCCAGCGCGGTCAGCTGATCTTTCAACTCAACCACCCCAAACTCGTGCCGGATCGCCGTCTGGAATTTGCGATCGCGTCCGGGCGTCCCACGATTGTCTACAGCGAAAATCGCGAATCCCTTCCGCGCCAGAATTTCGTCGAACGCATCCGGCGTCGACTTCCTCACCATCTGCGCCGCCGGGCCGCCGTAAATGTTGATGATCAGCGGAATCGTCCCGCTGGCCGGAGCGTCTGGAGGCAACAGCAACCGCCCGTACAGCACCGCACCGTCGTCTGCCTTGAACTCCAACTGCTTCGGCGCACGCAACCCATACTCGGCGATGGTATTCTTCGCCGCCCACACCGGATTGCACGCTCCTCCCACCGCGCACAACTTCACGCTCGGCGAATTCTGCGGCCCAAAAAACATGTGCGTATAGTGCTTGCCGTCGTCGCTGAAATTTCCAAAGTGCATGCCCTCTTCGGTGGTCAGCGCCTTGAACCCGGACCCATCGAGCTGGACCGAGAAAATCTGCACCTGCCGCGGATCGTCTTTATTCGCAGTGAAAAAGACCGTGCCGGTAACCTCGTCCACGCCTTCAATGCTGAGAACCTCAAAGTCACCCTTGGTCAGTTGCCGCTCCAGCTTCGCATCCGCAGCCATCGGGTCTTGCTTGTCGAAGCTGTAGAAATAAATGTGGGTGTTGCCGTCGCGCCAGCTCCGCCAGAGAAATCCGCCTCTGGTTTTGAGAAAAGGAATCTCGATTCTCTCAAAATCTATCCATGAATCGGGAGTTGTTTCACTGAACGCGATCCTCGATTTGCCGGTCTTCGCGTCGATGAAGAACAACTCCATCTTGTCTTGCTTCCGGTTCACCAGCGCTGCCCAAATCACTCCCTCTTTGACCCAGCCAAACCGCGGGATGTAGGCCTCTTCATCCGTTGTCAGCGAAAGCCACCGCACCTTGCCCTTTTCCGCGTCCGCCACTCCGAGCTTTACCACCGGATTCGGATCGCCCACCTTGGGATACTTTTCGTTCTCGACGTTGGGATGCGTCGGCATCCAATCCGTGATGGGATAAATCGGCACCTTGCTCTCGTCCATGTGCAGGAACACGATCTCTTTGCTGTCGGGCGACCAGAAATAATTGCTGCGTACCCCCAACTCTTCCCCGTACACCCAGTCGATATCGCCATTGAACAAATTTTCGCCGGTATCTTTCGTCAACGCTTTCTCGTCCTTACCGCTCACCGGACGAACATACAGATTGTGCTTGCGCACGTACGCCACGTGCCCACCGTCCGGAGAAAACTTCGGATCTCCACTTGGATCACCCGCCGACGTAAACTGCACCGCCGTCTCGGTCCCCAGGTCGTACATCCACAGCTGCCCCTGCGCATCGAAAATCAAGTGCTTCGAATCCGGCGCCCACAAATACGCTGCCACGTGGTACCGCGTCAGTCGCTCCTTCTCCCGCTCGTTCTTCACCTTGTTCACGTCCGGATCGAGCGACGCCAGCTTCGCTGCGCTCACCAGCATCTTCTTTTCGCCGGTGGAGGCGTCCGCGTACCACAATTCGCCATTCTCTCCCTTTTCGTCACGCTGCACATATGTGAGCTTGGTCCCATCCGGACTCCACTCCGCATTCTCGAGCCCGCGCCCCCCCAACCCGCCGGGCTGATAGATGCTTTCGATGGTCAGAGGCTTGGTAGGCTCAGTCTGCGCCCCCGCCGGTACGGCAAAGATGGCAAAGAAGATGAAAGCGAACAGGACAAAGCAGGCGATCAAGGAAATCTGTCTTTTCACGAAGCGACCTCACAGGAAGAAGTAACTGCAGACGCACAAGGCGCGAACCATCGAGTGTACACCGCCCCGGCCCCATCAGCGCGAGCTGCGGGGACTGCGATCGCGGTCGGGAGATCGAACCGTTGGACCTGCCTCGCCGCTAAGGTCGCACGAGATAACCCAACATCCTGGCCGTGCATGACATCGGAACCCACGACGGCGCTCCCTACATAGTTTGCGAACTGCTGGAAGGGGACACCCCGCGCGCGATTGAACGGGCCGATCTTCCACCGGCGGCTTCGGCGTCACCCGGGTTGTGGCAACGCCTGACGGTCAATCCCTCGCCTTCAATACCTTGCGAGACCTCTCGGAACTGTACCTCCTCCAGGGACTGAACTGATCCCCTCCGCGACCAACCCTCCCCCGGGTCCGCTCCGCACTTACGCCGGAGCCACGATTCTCGTCCCAAGCCCGTAAATCGCGCTCCTCCGCATGCTAGAATCAATGCATATTCAATGCTTCCTGACATAGAAAACCTGCTGAAACTGCAAGACACCGACAAGGAAATCCGCCGCCTGCAAGATGAGGTTGCCGAATTCCCCAAGCGCGTCGCCGTCATCGAGCAGAAATTGGCAGGGATAAAAGCCCAGCTGGAAAAAGCTCAAGCCGCCGTCAAGGCCGACGAAGCCGCCCGTCGCAAGTACGACACCGCCATCAACGATCTCCGCGGCAAGATTTCCAAGTACCGCGACCAGTCCCTCGACGTAAAGACCAACGATCAGTACAAGGCGCTGCTGCATGAAATCCAGTTCGCCGAAAAGGAAATCGCCGGCAACGAAGATAAGATTCTCGAGCTGATGGTTAACGCGGACGCGCGTGATAAAGAAGTCAAGGCCGCGCAAGCTGAGCTGAAAGCCGAAACCGCCGAGATCGAAAAAGAAAAAGAAGAAGCCCGCCTGCTTACAGCGAAGGACGAAAAGCTTCTGGCTGAGTGGCGCGCCAAGCGTGACCAGATCCGCACCAGCGTCAACGAAGACCTGCTCCGCCACTACGAGCGCGTGTCCAAATTCCGTGGGAGCGGCCTCTCCGAAGTCCGCGAGCAGAAATGTATGGCCTGTCGCGTCATGCTGCGGCCTCAGACATACAACGAAGTTCGCTCTGGCCTGCAGACCATCGTCTGCGACTCCTGTCAGCGGATCCTGTATTTCAATCCCGCCGACGAACTCGCCGACCTGAAGCCCTCGACCACGCGTCCCAAACGCCATCATCCCAAAATCGACGCACCCCAAGCCTGGTACTATCGCGCAGAGTTCGGCGGCATCGGCGAGGTCTTCCTCTGTCTGACCACCGCCCGCGGCCAGTCCAGCCGCCGCGTCTACGACGTCCACACCGGACGCCTCATCGGCGATATCCTCATCCGCGAAGGCGATTACCGCCAGGCCTTCCCCGAGGACATCACCGGAGCCATGCGCCTGAACGGCGGTTGGAGCGAAGGAGAACTCGACGCCTTCGGCAATGAACTCCCCATGGTGGCCCTGGACTCGCTCCGCGCCGACCTGGATCTAGCCCGCCACGAAGCCGCGAGTGGATCTCACGTCAAGCCGCAGGTCCCAGCAACAACCACCGAGCAAGCCGCCAGCTAAAAAGGTTTAGGTTTTAGGTTTATGTGGGCACAGCCGCCTTCGGCTGTCCAAGTCTTGGTTTTCTGTGTGGGACCGGATTGCTTGTGTGGGACCGGGTCTCTGACCCGGTCGTCGAGCGCAGCTCGACCCTGCCGCCGCCTTATCCGAACTCCAACGTTTAAGATGGCTGCATGCCCAAAGCCCCCGCACCCGAGAGTCTCCCCACAGTGATGATCTCCCCCCGCGGCGCCACCCGCCTCAAAGACGGCCACGTCTGGGTCTACCGCTCCGACATCGTCTCCGCCGACGACGTCCTTCCCGGGTCGCTGACCCGCGTGACCGACCACCGCGGCAAGCCCCTCGGTAGCGCCCTCTACTCCAGTTCCTCGCAAATCGCCATCCGCATGATCTCGCATGACCATGTAGCTGATCTTCCCGCCCTCCTTCGCCAGCGCATCGCCGCCGCCATCGCTTACCGCGCGCCTCTGGTAACAGACACCGAAGCCTACCGCGTCATCTTCAGCGAAGCCGACTTCCTCCCTGGCCTAATCGTTGACCGTTACGGCGACATCCTCTCCCTGCAGATCCTCACCCAGGCCATGGACGCCGATCCCATACGTGATGCGATCCTAGCCGAGCTGACCGCCCGCCTGCACCCAGCGTCCATCATCGAGCGCGTGGATCCGCGCGTGCGTGAATTGGAATCCCTTCCGCCTCGCGCCTCCGGCATCCTACAAGGCAGCAAGACCGCCACCACCTTCGCTATGAACGCAGTTCAGTTCCATTTCGACGCCCTCGAAGGCCAGAAAACCGGAGCCTTCCTCGACCAGCGTGAGAACTACGCCGCTGCCGCCCACTACGCCAACGGAGAGGCTCTCGACGTCTTCTGCTATCAAGGGGGCTTCGCCCTCCACCTCGCTGCCCATTGTTCGCAAATCACCGGCGTCGACAGCTCGCGTCCCGCACTCGAAGTCGCCGACCAGAACGCCATGCTCAATCAGACACTTCTCAAGGGAAAAGAAATCGAGTGGATCGAGGCCAACGCCTTCGACCTCCTGAAGGACTACTCCTCCTCTGATCGCCACTACGATGCCATCGTCCTCGACCCCCCCGCCTTCGCCAAGAGCAAGCGCGACCTCGACGCGGCCCTTCGCGGCTACAAGGAACTCAATTTGCGCGCTCTGAAGATGCTCCGTCCCGGCGGGATCCTCGTCACCTGCTCCTGCTCCTACCACGTCAGCCAGCCCAACTTCCTTGAAATGCTAGCCTCCGCCGCCCTCGACGCCCACCGCACCCTGCGCCTGGTCGAGGTTCGCGGACAGGCCAGAGACCATCCCGTTCTTCTGAATGTCCCCGAAACCTCCTATCTAAAGTGCGTGATTGCGTCCGTAAGCTAGTGAAAATAAGCATAATTTTGTAGTTGACAGTAATACACTCAACTTTTATGCTTCTTTTACGCTAACTACGCGTCTAATGAAGTGACCGCAGCCCTGAGCCAGTTCCCAGAGCCCGGTCGCGAACTTCTGAAGCAAATCGAACCACCAAATTCTGAAGGAGGGTTTAGCCATGACCGTATTAACCCGTTGGGAGCCGTTCCGTGAGTTTTCCACTCTGCAGGACCGCATCAACCGCGTGTTCCGCGATTCCTACAGCAGCGCAGGCCAGGACGAGGCTCTGACCACTTCCAGCTTCGCCCCCGCCGTCGACGTCTACGAAGACGAGCACAAGGTCACTTTGAAGATCGAAGTGCCCGGAATCGACGAGAAAGACATCGACGTCCGCGTGGAGAACAATACCCTCACCGTGCACGGCGAGCGCAAGATCGAAAAAGAAGAGAAAGAAGAGAACTACCGCCGCGTGGAGCGCCAGTATGGCAGCTTCACCCGCACCTTCACTCTGCCCACCACTGTGGACACCGAGAACGTTTCGGCGACCTACGACAAAGGCGTCCTGAAGATCAACCTGCCCAAGAAGGCCGAAGCCAAGCCGAAACAAATCAAAGTCAACGTCGGCAGCGAGAAGTCGATCGAAGCCAAAGCCCCCAGCAAAGCCGCGTAACCTAAGTGCTCGTGTGGGACCGGGTCTCAGACCCGGTCATCGAGCGCAGCTCGATTGCTTTTGGCGGGAGGCGGCAGAAATGCCCGCCTCCCGTTTTGTTGTAGCGCCGGCGTCTCGCCGGCTGTCGTGGCGGCGTCCTCGCCGCCACACTTGCAAGTGCGAAAGAAGCTAGAAACTGGAGTTCATCATGGCAATCCGTTGGGACAAGTTCACCGTTAAAGCGCAGGAAGCCGTCCAGCGCGCAAATCAACTCGCCTCCGAGCACGGCAATCCCGAACTGCGTCCGATTCACCTGCTCGCCGCGCTGCTCGAAGACAAAGAAGGCATCGTCCCGCCCGTGCTCGAAAAAATCGGCATCGGCCCGCAAGCCGTCCTCGCCGAGATCTACAAAGAGATCGACAAGCTCCCCAAAGTCTCCGGAGAATCCGCCCAAGTCACGCTCTCGAACGAAGTCAATAAGCTGCTCGAACAGGCCTTTAAAGAAGCCTCGAACTTCAAAGATGAATACGTGTCCACCGAGCACCTGCTTCTGGCCATCACCAGCCTCAAACGCGACCCCGGCCAGCAGATCCTTGCCGCCCACGGCGCAACCAACGACGCGATTCTGAAGGCGCTCGCAGTCGTCCGCGGCTCGCAGAAAGTCACCGACCAGAATCCCGAAGCTAAGTTCCAGGCCCTCGACAAATACGCCCGCGACCTCACCGAGCAAGCGCGCCGCGGCAAGCTCGATCCCGTCATCGGACGCGACGAAGAAATCCGCCGCGTCGTTCAGGTCCTCTCGCGCCGCACGAAGAACAATCCTGTGCTCATCGGCGAGCCCGGCGTNNGCAAGACCGCCATCGTCGAAG
This sequence comes from Acidobacteriaceae bacterium, assembly GCA_003166855.1. Classification (GTDB taxonomy): domain Bacteria; phylum Acidobacteriota; class Terriglobia; order Terriglobales; family Acidobacteriaceae; genus Sulfotelmatobacter. Next base: position 39,787 of record PMUM01000203.1, read on the forward strand.
GTCTCGCGCAGCGCATCATTTCCGGCGACGTCCCCGAAGGTCTGAAGAACAAGCGCGTAGTCGCACTCGACCTTGGCGCGATGCTGGCCGGCGCAAAATACCGCGGCGAGTTTGAAGACCGCCTGAAGGCTGTCCTCAAAGAAATCGAAGACTCGCAGGGCCAGATCATCCTCTTCATCGACGAGTTGCACACGCTGGTCGGCGCCGGAGCGGCCGAAGGCGCCATCGACGCTTCGAACATGCTGAAGCCCGCGCTCGCTCGCGGTGAGCTGCGCGCCGTCGGCGCCACCACGCTCAACGAATACCGCAAGTACATCGAAAAAGACACCGCCCTCGAACGCCGGTTCCAGATCGTCTTCGTCGGCGAGCCCAACGTCGAAGACACCATCTCGATCCTTCGCGGCCTCAAGGAAAAGTACGAAGTGCATCACGGCGTGCGCATCAAAGACTCGGCCATCGTCGCAGCAGCCACGCTCTCGCACCGCTACATCAGCGACCGTTTTCTTCCCGACAAGGCAATCGACCTCATCGACGAAGCGGCGTCTTCGTTGCGCATCCAGATCGATTCCTTGCCTACCGACATCGATCAACTGGACCGCAAAGCCACCCAACTCGAAATCGAAAAACAAGCGCTGAAAAAAGAAGACGACCCAAATTCCCGCGAGCGCCTGGCGATCATCGAGAAAGAACTCGCCGAAATCCGAGAGAAATCCAACACTCTGAAGGCCAACTGGAAGAAAGAAAAAGATCTCATCGCCCACGTTCGCGCGCTCAAAGAGCAGATTGAAAAGCTAAAAGCAGAAAACCAAGCCGAGACGCGCGCGGGAAATCTTCAACGCGCATCTGAAATTCAATACGGTCTAATCCCTCGGGCGGAAGACGAACTCGCCAAGCTCACCAAGCAGATGGAGAACCAGGGCGGCAAGCGCATGCTGAAAGAGGAAGTCGACGAAGAAGACGTCGCGCGCATTGTCTCCAAATGGACCGGAATCCCGGTCTCGAAGATGCTCGAAGGCGAAGTCAAGAAGCTGGTCACCATGGAAGAGCGCCTGCGCCTGCGCGTCGTCGGCCAGGACGCCGCTCTGGAGCGCGTCGCCAATGCCATTCGCCGTTCGCGCGCTGGACTCAGCGATCCCAAGCGTCCCATCGGCTCGTTCATCTTCCTGGGCTCAACGGGAGTCGGCAAAACTGAACTCGCTCGCGCCCTCGCCGAATTTCTGTTCGACGACGAACACGCACTGCTCCGCATCGACATGTCCGAATACATGGAGAAGCACTCGGTCTCTCGCCTGATCGGCGCGCCTCCGGGCTATGTTGGTTACGAAGAAGGCGGACAGCTCACTGAGCAGGTTCGCCGCCGTCCGTATGCGGTCGTGCTGTTTGATGAAATTGAAAAGGCACATCCCGACGTCTTCAACATTCTTCTCCAGATGATGGACGATGGTCGATTGACCGACGGCAAAGGCCGCGTCGTCGACTTCAAGAACACCATCATCATTATGACGTCGAACATCGGCTCCAGCTATTTGCAGTCGGACCATGTGCGCACGCCGGAGGAATTCGAAAAGGCCAGCGAGCAGGTTCTGAGCCTGCTGCACACGCATTTCAAGCCCGAGTTCCTCAACCGTGTCGACGACATCATCGTCTTCGGCCCGCTGGGCAAGGAGCAACTGGTCAAGATCATCGAACTGCGTCTGGAAGACGTTCGCCGCCTGCTGGCCGACCGCAAGATTTCGCTCGAACTCACCGACGCAGCGAAAGAGCTTCTGTTCGCGCAAGGGTATGACCCGAATTTCGGTGCCCGGCCGCTGAAGCGTTCGATTCAAAAGCTCGTGCAGGATCCACTCGCGCTGAAGATCCTCGATGGCGAAGTCCTGCACGGCGATCACATCATCGTCGACGCCGACAAGAAGGCAGGCAAGATGACGTTCGAAGTCAGCCCGCGCGTCGGCGAGAAGGCGCCAGCCAAGACCAAGAGGTGACAGGCCACGGATTGCACAGATTTACACGGATCAAATCCATTTCACCCGGAGTTGATCTGTGCGAATCCGTGTTGATCCGTGGCAAAGTTTCTGTATCATGATCTCCGGCGCGCGAGGCGCCGCTCATGACACGAACCTTCTCGTCGCTCACAGCAGTTATTCTGATTTCGCTCGTCCAACTCTCTGTTGCCCAAGCTCCTATGAAATGGAAAATCCACGACCTCAATCGCCCATTGCCGCCGGTGATCGATCCCGGAACCGCCAGCACGCAGGACGCTCCCGGACGCGCTCCGTCGGACGCCGTTGTTCTCTTTGACGGCAAAGACCTGTCGCGCTGGGTCGACGGCGACGGCAAGCCCGCAAAGTGGAAAGTCGAAAACGGCTACATGGAAGTCGTAGCCAAGACCGGCAATATCTCCACGCGCGACTCCTTCGGAGACTGCCAGCTGCACGTGGAATTCGCCGAGCCTTCACCCGGCAAGGGAGAGAGCCAGGAGCGCGGCAACAGCGGCGTCTTCCTGATGAGCACGTATGAGATCCAGGTGCTCGACTCGTACGAGAACAAGACCTACGCCGACGGGCAGGCTTCGGCGGTTTACGGACAATATCCGCCGCAAGTGAACGCTTCGCGTCCTCCGGCGCAGTGGCAGACCTACGACATCATCTTTCACCGCCCGCACTTCAAAGATGGCAAGGTCACGCAACCAGCGCGGGTAACCGTGCTGCATAACGGCGTGCTCGTGCAGGACAACGTGGAACTCACCGGCCCGACCGCACACGGCGAGCGTCCTCCGTACAAGGCTAGTCCAGACAAAATGCCGCTCCAACTGCAGGACCACGGCAATCCCGTACGCTACCGCAATATCTGGATTCGCGAACTGCACGAAGGGGAGTGAGAAGGTTCACGTAGCGGCGGACGCATTCGTCCGCCCGCAGGAAGTGTTGTCTACAATGTTGGCGACTTCGCGGCGAAAGCATCGGTCACCGCGGGCGCTTGCGCCAGATACCACGCGACCGCCGCACGCAGCGCGATCTGCAATCCGTACCAGAGCACCGGAACACCGAGTTCTGCCATCGAGATCTTCGGGACGAGCGCTGCGACAGCAACCACCACAACCAGCATCGCGGCCCAGCGCGCCCAATTGTGCAGCCGGAATAATCCCCAGGCAACGAGCGCGTAACCGGCTCCGACGAGCATTGCCATGTACGGACCGGCGAGTTCCAGTCCATACATGAGCTGCGCTCCGCTCATCAGGGAAATCGCCTCGGGCGCGAGCAACTTCACGACACCAATTGTCCACAAATAGATCGCGGCCAGAAAGAAGAGAGACGAAATGACGGTAACGCCCGCGGGCCGCTGCATAAGAGCAACACCAATCCGAGCTTTGTCATCCGGAGCGGCGTTCTTTGCCGCGAAGGATCTATGCATTATCTCAGCGGCCGAGAGTTGCATAGATCCTTCGCGAGACAAAACCCGTCTCGCTCAGAATGACAACTTGTTTCGGGGATTCAGGATTTAAGCCAAGTCAAACAGCAGCACTTCCGCGTCAGAAGTGCCCTTGATGCTCAGCTTCTTCTCGTCGCTGATCGCCGCGCCGTCGCCCTGCGCGAGCGGCTTTCCGTTCAGTTCGACTGCGCCACGTGCAACCTGCAGCCAGCCGTGGCGTCCGGCGGCGAACTCGTGCTCGACTTCTTCTCCGGCCTTGAGCAGCGTGACGTAAAGGTTCGCGTCCTGGTTGATCTTCACCGATCCATCGCTGGTATCACGCGACGCGATCAACCGCAGCTTGCCTCGCTTCTGCGCCTCGGGAAACGACTTCTGCTCGTAGCTCGGCGCGAGCGCGGCCTTCTCGGGTTGAATCCATATCTGCAGCAGATGCACCGCGTCGGTCGTCGACGGATTGAACTCGCTGTGGCGAATGCCGCTGCCTGCAGTCATGCGCTGTCCATCGCCGGGAAGAATCACTGATCCCGTTCCCAGGCTGTCTTTGTGCTCGAGCTTGCCCTCAAGCACGTAGGTGATAATTTCCATATCGCGATGCGGGTGCGTGGGGAATCCAGTGTTGGGCGCAACCCAATCTTCGTTGATGACGCGCAGCGAGCGGAATCCCATCCACTTCGGATCCCAGTAATCGCCGAAGCTGAATGTGTGATGAGTTTTGAGCCAGCCGTGGTTTCCGCCACCACGTTCCTGGCTGGGACGAATCTGAATCATGGCGTTCTCCGTTCCAGATTGAGTTTTTTAAGGAGTAATCAACTGATAAACATTAGATGCTG
>PMUM01000465.1 GCA_003166855.1 Acidobacteriaceae bacterium
GTGAAATCCGGCGACCACCGTGAAGAGCCTGGGCCCAAAGTCGCGCGCAGGATTGATGGCATAGCCGTGCATGCCGCCGAAACTCATGCCAATAGCAACCACGACTAGCCCAATCATTGCTGGCGCGAGGTTCGCTCCCGGCGGCGAGTTGAATTCGTCGATGATGGCGAAAACCAGAAGAAGCAGCAGTGCAGTGCCGATCAGTTGATCCAGAAATCCGGCCTGCAGGATCGCAGGAAAGGCCGGAAAAGTCGTGAATATGCCGGCGGTGTGGTCCAGTTGGGGATCGGTCTGCCGGAACGCAGGCAGGTAGTTCCAATACGCAAGAGCCGCGGCGGCGAACGCACCGGCGGTCTGCGCGATGGAATAGGGCACAACCTTGCGCCATGGGAAGCCCCGAAAAACCGCGAACGCCAAGGTCACCGCAGGATTGAGATGCGCTCCCGACACCTTGCCTGCGATGTAGATGCCCATGGTCACCCCGAGTCCCCATCCCAGAGTGATATTTGTGAAGCCACCGTGGATGGTCTCTCCCGGGTGGCTGGAGGGAAACAGCACGACCATGGCAACCACTCCTGTGCCAAACAGGATGAGGACAAAAGTGCCGAGGAACTCCGCGATCAACTCCGCTATCAGTGAGGGCTTCGGGTTCATTCGTATCTCCGGTGCTCGACGGGGCCATGCTTCGTGACCGCGAAGTAGTCTACCAAGCGGCGGCGCCGGGTGTGCGTCTTTCGGCGGCGAGCCCTGAGTTTTTAGCCTTTGCCTCGAGCTTCGGAAAGTAACCTGTGCGGACCTTTTCTCTTGACATTTGGGGAGAGGCCCGTAAGATAGAGAAATATTTATGCATTCGTGTGCATATTTATTCATTATGAATAAAACACTGCGGCAACGGGCGGTCCTGGATGTGCTGAAGCATGGATCCATCGCCAGCCAGGAGGATCTTCAGCGCCTGCTGAGGAAGCGGGGCTTTAAGGTCGGGCAGGCTACGCTGTCCCGGGACATCCGCGATTTGAATCTGAGCAAAACCTCGCATGGATATTCCCTGCCGCAGGGGGAGAGCGGGGCGGGGGTTGCGCTGCCTCCGGTGTCGCGCCTGGTGCGCGAGTTTGTGCTCGACATTCGGTCGGCGCAGAACCAACTGGTGATCAAGACCATCGTGGGGAGCGCGCAGCCTGTTGCGGCGGCGTTGGACGAAGCCGATTGGTCGGAAGTAGTCGGGACGATTGCCGGTGACGACACCATCCTGATTGTATGTCCCGACAAGGATGACGCTAGGAAACTGGCGGGCCGGATTGAGGAGATGCTGGGCTAGATGGCCGCGAAACTCAAGACCGCTGTGTTGGGAGCGACAGGATATTCCGGTCTGGAGCTGACACGGATTCTTCTGCGTCATCCTCGGCTGGAAAAGCCTGTTCTGCTGCGCCGGTCGGCTGACAATGCGAGCGCCTCGGACGTTGCTTCGGACTTGGCGGATGTGTTTCCCGCTCTCTATGGAAATGGCGGGTATCCGCTGCATGCGCTCTCGTGGCCGGCGCTGAAGCAGCAGGGAGTGGAGTTGCTGTTTCTGGCCACGCCGCATGAGGTGTCGCGCGCGCTTGTGCCTGAAGCTCTGTCGCACGCCCTCCGCGTCATCGATTTGAGCGGCGCGTGGCGGTTGAAGCAGGAACAACACCGGGCCATCTACAACTTTCAGGACACAGATGCAGTCTCGGCTGCGGAACTCACCGAGAAGGCCGTCTACGGTTTGCCTGAATTGAACGGCGATCGCATCGCCAATGCCGCAGTGGTGGCGAACCCCGGGTGCTACGCCACATCTGTGATCCTGGCCTTGGCGCCACTGCTCAAGGCTGGCGTCGTCGATCGCAGCCGCGGGATCGTCTCCGATTCAAAGTCGGGTGTGTCGGGAGCGGGCAAGGAACCGACAGCCAAGACGCATTTTGTATCGGTGGCAGACAACCTGTCCGCATATTCGATCTTCAACCACCGGCATGTGGGCGAGATCGTTGAGCAACTCGAATTGGGAGCGGCGGAGCTGATCTTTACGCCGCACCTGCTTCCGATCCCACGTGGGATTCTGTCGACGATCTATTTGCATCTGAACCGCGAGATGACCCCGCTGGAAGTGGAGTCGCTCTTTCAGACTTTTTATTCGGGCAAACGCTGGGTGCGGGTGTTCCAGACGCCGAAGCTTCCGCAGGTGCAGTTCTCGCTGCAGACGAACTACTGCGATCTTGGGTTTTGCCTGGCGGAAGACGGCCGGCGTTTGGTGTTGATCTCCTGCATCGACAACCTGCTGAAGGGTGCANNGTGCAGAACATGAATCTGATGTATGGATGGCCGGAAGACGAGGGACTGCTGTGATTATCGTAGTCAAAATCGGTGGAGCCGCGATTGAGGATGCTCCTACTCTGCGCAAGTGCGCGCGCGCGATCGCGGCGCTGGCACAGGATGGGCATCGCGTCGTTGTGGTCCACGGCGGAGGCAGTGCACTGACGCGGGTTCTGAAACAGCTGGGCAAGCAAAGCGAGTTCATCGGCGGGCTGCGCGTGACCGATGCGGAAACTCGCGACGTCGCACTGATGGTGCTGGGCGGCATGGTCAACAAAAAGCTCGTGGCCGCGATTCAGTCCGCTGGAATGCCCGCGCTCGGATTCTGTGGCGGCGATGGGATGACGTTCCGCGCGCGGCGAAAGCATATTCGCGGCAACGACGTGGGATTCGTCGGAGAGATCTGTTTTGCGGAGCCGTGCTGGATCGAGGCGTTATGGCAGCAGGGTGGAATTCCGGTTCTCGCGTCGCTCGCTCTCGGAGCGGACGGCGAGTATTACAACGTGAATGCCGATGAGATGGCGGCGG
>PMUM01000288.1:0-25549 GCA_003166855.1 Acidobacteriaceae bacterium
GGCGGGACGCCGGCGCTACGTTTCCACGGCGCTCCCGGCGGTACGTCTATCCCATCACCGTGGTGTGTTCGGGCTTGATCTTGTAGATCACGCGGACTTCGCTGGGCTGGGCGTAGGGATATTTGTCTACGCCTAGATATTTTTTCGCCAGCTTGTTGATGCTGTCGTCGGCGCCGTCTTCGGTGATCTCGACGACACGGCCGCGGATCTCGAGATAGCGGTACGGATTTTCGGGATCGACGATGGCGAGCGAGACGCGGGGATCGCGGCGGACGTTGCGGTCCTTCTGGCGTCCCTTGGCGGAGTTGAAGATGACATGCTCGCCGTCGAAGTCGCACCACACGGGCGTGACTTGCGGACGGCCGTCGGGCATTAACGTCCCCAGGCTGGCAAAGGCCCGCTTCTGGAACAGATCGCGGTACTTCTCGGGGATGACTTGCGACATAAGAGCCTCCAATTAGATTGCAGCAGCATTATAGAACGCAAGACACGGCGGTGCGCACTCCGGTCATCTCCCGTTTTTTTGCGTCTTTGTTTAGAATTATTGGTCTAATCAAATTCACCTGCATTTGGAGGGCGCCGGTTCTGCGCTCGGTGGTCCAGCGCCGTAAACTCCAGTGGGTTCGTAGACTAGCATTCGACTCCATCTCAGGATTGAACCTATGACTGCATTGCTCCGTGGCCGGGGCCTCTCGTCGCGAAGGGCCATTGTCGTTGTGATCCTTCTCGTTTTGGCCTTGATGGCGCAGGCGCCAGTGTGCGCGCGGGCGCAGACGGCCCAGAAGTATCCGCAGACGATTGTATTTATGACGGATTTTGGCGTGCTGGACGATTCGGTGGCGATTTGCCGCGGGGTGATGTACGGCATTATGCCCGACGTGCGCATTGTGGACCTGACGCACCAGGTGACGCCGTTTTCAATCCTCGACGGGGCGCGGTTTCTTTATGGAGCGACGCCATACTTTCCGTCAGGCACGGTGTTTGTCGTGGTGATTGATCCTGGTGTCGGAAGCACGCGGAAAGCCATCGTGGCCAAGTCGAAGCGGGGGCAATACTTCGTGCTGCCGGATAATGGGCTGTTGACGCTGGTGGAACAGCGCGACGGGATTGAGGGGGTGCGCGAGATCACCAATCCGGAGTGGATGATCGGGACCAAGCTGTCGTCGACGTTTCATGGGCGCGACATTTTTTCGCCAGTGGGGGCACACATGGCGCGGGGGGATGACTGGACGAAGGTTGGTCCGGAGATGGCGGTGAAGGACCTCGTGCGCCTGGAGTTGAAGGCGGCGACGAGTGATGATCGTGGCCTGAGCGCCACGGTGATCGCGACGGACGGGCCCTTCGGCAACCTGGTGACCAATGTGGATGGCGACGACTTCCTGAAGCTGGGGTACCACCGCGGCCAGGAAGTTCCGGTCAAAGTCGGCGACAAAGAGTTGAAGATGAAGTTCGTGAAAACTTTCAGCGACGTGCCGGTGAACCAGCCACTGTTGTATATCGACTCGCGGGGGCACCTCGGGCTGGCGGTGAACCAAAATAGTTTTGCGGCGACCTACGGAGTGAAGCCGCCGGCGGCGTTGTTTATTCCGCGGGCGAAGTGAGACGTTGCTTTTGGGTGGCGCAGCGCTTTCAGCGCTGCGGTTGTGAGCTATACATAAAAAGGCTTCAGCCGCCGAGGTACTCAGAGGCCAAAGCCTCAATTCTCTGGTGAAATCTGGATCGCAGCGCTAAAGCGCTGCGCCACCCACAAGCACACCCAACGGCTTATTTTCTTACTTCCTGTTCTAGGCGCGGCAGCACGGCGCGCAGTAGTGACTCGAATGTGGTCTTGACGCGTTCGCCGGTTTCCATGACTTCTGCGTGGGAGAGCGGCTGGTCGAGGATTCCTGCGGCCATGTTGGTGACGCAGGAAATCGCCAGGACTTTGATTCCCATGTGGCGGGCGGTGATTACTTCGGCCACCGTCGACATGCCTACCAGGTCGGCGCCGATTCTTCGTAGGTATTCAATCTCCGCGGGCGTTTCGTAACTTGGGCCGAGTAGTCCGGCATAGACGCCTTCGTGCTTGGGGATGCCCAGATTGCCGGCTTCGTCGCGCGCGATCTGGCGATACTCCTTCGCGTAAGCCTGCGTCATGTCGGGGAAGCGAACGCCGAAGCGGTCGTCGTTGGGGCCGACCAGCGGATTCGCTCCCTGCAGATTGATGTGGTCGCGGATCACGACCAGCGCGCCTTGCGAGTAGCTGAGATTGATGCCTCCGGCGGCGTTGGTGAGGATGACGGCACGAATGCCCATGCGTCCGAAGACGCGGATGGGGAAGGTGACTTCCGGCGCGGAATATCCTTCATAAAGATGGACGCGGCCCTGCATGGCTGCTACGGGGACAGCGCCCGCCAAGCCAAGCACCATCTGCCCGGCGTGGCCGATGGCGGTCGAGCGTGGGAAGGAGGGGATGTCGGAGTACGGGACCCGGGTGGCGTCGGTGAGCGAGTCGGCGAATCCGCCGAGGCCTGAGCCGAGGACGAGAGCGATCTGCGGGCGCAGGGTGGTGCGTTTCAGGATCAGCTGTGCGGCGGCGTCGGCGAGTGGGAATTGCTCAGGCATGCGCGCAGTGTCCTCGCGAGATCCTTCGCTCCGCCTGAAACCCGGCTCCGCTCAGGATGACGCCATCTTCTAAATTTCAAGTTCAACCAACTCACGAGTCTACAGGTCGCCGTCAGACAGGTGACGGCCGTGGCCGTTGCGGTCCAGCCAATCATACAGAAATGTCTGGTAGAGATAAGAGGCGACGATCTCCTCGCCGAGTTCGTGAGTCTCGGTGCAGATGAATGGCACGCGCAGACCTGCGAGCACGGCGATCAGTGACTGCGTGATGCGGTTGGGGTTCGCGGCGCGGTAGGGATATTCGGACTTGATGTCGGTCAACGAAGCGGTGACCACCAGCAGGCTGTGGGGACGCTCGCTCATGCGGCGCAGACGGCTGATGAAGACTTTCCGGTTCGTGGTGAACGATTGAATCAGGTCGGCGAGATCTTTGCGTTCGACGACGCAGGAGTCTTCCATGCCGCTGACGGAGTAGTCGCCGAGAGGGAGCGCACGCTCTTCGATGTCGGCAAACCATTTTCGAAACCGGCGGAAGGACAGCGGATTCTGTTCGCGGGTGTCGATGATGGCTACGGGCAGCGGTGTGTGGAGTTGCGTGCCCCCGCGCTCGGCGACTACCGGCAGTATTGGAGGAGCGACTGGGACTGCGGTCGGGGACCACGCCAGCGGAGAAGGGATCAGAGTTCGTTTGCGTGGCATGAGTCTCCTGAAATCTCGCGGCGGCTCCTTGGCCTTGGGATGTGGGGGCGCGACGCCCCCACGACAGCCGCCGAGACGGCGGCGCTACCTTCTGCTATTACTTCTAGAACTTTTTCTCGAACATGGCAAAGGCTGTTTCGAGTTTCCATTGTTCGCGGGCGCGCTCGCTCGCCGCTAGAAATTTCTCGCAGTTCGGCGTGGGCTTTTCTTCGGTTGCAACATCGGCTGCACAGGCCGCGACCGGACGGAAACTGCCTTTCGTTTCTGCCCAAAGGCTTTGGCCCGGCAGGAAGCTGTGTTCGATGCTTTGGCGGGTCATGCGCTTTAGTTCTGTGTAGGTCAGGTGATAGCTTTCGATGGCGCGCAGATATTCGTGCGTCATGTCGGAGCGGGCTACGCCTTCGTCGTCTGACGAAATCGCGACGGGAACTCCGTACTTCATATAAATGGGCAGCGGATGATCGTCGCCGCTCACGCCGAGAATTTGATCGTTCGAGGTGAGGTTGATTTCGACCATCACGTTGCGTGCTGCCATTTCTTTCATCAGGCCGATGGGATCCTTCTCGAGCATCACGCTGACGCCGTGGCCGATGCGCTCGGCATGGCCGTGCTCGACCGAGTCGCGGATGTGGTAGGTAAGGTCCTCGGGCTTTACCAGTCCCGCCGCAATTTCACCGGCGTGCAGGCTGATGTGCACCTTGGGATAGACGCCGTGGAGGTAATCGAGCATGGCCATATGCTCGTGGAAATCATGGACAGGGACGTACCAGTCTTCGGGCATGACCAGGTTCAGGCCCACGAAGCGCGGATCGGACGAGGCGAGTTCGAAGCCGAGCAGGATTTGCGCGAACACAGCTTCGCGCGGCAAGCCGCGCAGAACCTGATACAGATAGCGGACGGTGACGTTGCATCCGGGTTCGGCGTCGGCAGCGCCGCATTTCAGTTCGGTGCGGGCGCGGGCGTCATCTTCCGCCAGAGTCTTGCTGGTGGCAGCGGTGATTTCTTTCAGACCGCCGGCGAGTAGCTTTTCGCGCATCGTGGCGAAGTCATTATTACTGTCCCATCCGAGTTGCATGCCGAGTTTCGGGGCGGCCCCTCCGTCGGCGGTGTGCATGAATTCCACGTACTGGACGTGCTCGCGGGCGGCGCGGTTGATTACAGTGGCGACGGCCTCGGCGACGTGGTTGTGCGAAGTCGGTCCGAACTTGTCGAAAGTGGCGAAGAAGTGGTCGTGGCCGGACTCGTCCCCGGGACGCCAGTTGCGCATCGACCAGGCATCGATGATCTGGTTGTAGAGAATATGGTCGTCGTAGGCGCAGCGGATGGCGGGCTTGGGCGTGTAGTGCTCGCAGGAATCGCAGGGAGCGCCCAGCAATCGCGAGGTGGTACGGTCGACGCAGAAATTGTCGGAGGCGGCGAAGTCGATCAGGTCTTCGGCGTAAATTGCGCCGTCCAGGTGATTGTGCAGGTCGCCGCCCTTGGGCATCTCGCGCACAAACGCCAGCAGCAACGGAGGCTGGCGGCGGATGGAGTCGAGATACCGCGATGTTTTCTGCTCGGCGGTTTGCGCCGCGGCGATAGCAGAAAACAAGAAGAGAATCAGAAACCGGCGAGTGATGTGCGCGCGCACGAGCGGTCCTCCGGGAATTCTGGATTGTAATGCGTGGTTGGCGCATGCGCCAATCTGACAAAGTTTGCGTAAAAACAAAAAAGTGGAGGCCGGGACGCATTCGTCCGGGGGCGCTCGCTTCGCTTCGCGGGGCGGACGAAGGCGTCCGCCCCTACACGAGCAGGTCTTGTTCTGGCCGCGCACTCTGCTACATTGTTTTCTTATGCCGCAATCGCCCAAACCGCCTACTCGCAGCTTTGCCAGCGACAATAATGCCGGAGTACATCCAGAGATCCTGGAAGCGATCGCTCGCGCCAACCAGGGACACGTAGTGGCGTACGGAGACGATCCCTACACACGTTCGGCCGTCGCGAAATTTGAAGAATACTTTGGCGCGGGGATCGATGTGTTCTTTACGTTCAACGGTACGGGCGCGAACGTTCTCAGCCTGCAGTCTTTGAACCGGTCGTATCACGCCGTGCTGTGCAGCGAGTACGCGCACATCTATACGGACGAATGCGGCGCTCCGGAGAAGCATACGGGATGCAAGCTCATTCCGCTGCCGCACCAGGATGGAAAGATCACGCTCGACTCGGTGCGGCACGCCTACCACGGGATCGGCGACCAGCATCACGTGCAGGTGCGGGTCATCTCGATCACGCAGTCGACCGAGATGGGGACGGTCTACCAGCCGCAAGAGATCCGGGCGCTAGCCGACTTTGCGCACGAGCACGATATGTTTCTGCACGTGGATGGCGCGCGCATTGCCAACGCTGCGGCCACGCTTGGCCAGACGCTGCGGCAGGCGACGCGCGACCTGGGTGTTGACGTGCTCTCATTCGGCGGAACGAAGAACGGAATCATGGGCGGGGAAGCGGTCGTCTTCTTCAATAGAAAGATGAGCGCCGATTTTCTTTACCTGCGCAAGCAAGGGATGCAACTGGCGTCGAAGATGCGATTCATTGCGGCGCAATTCGAGGCGCTGCTGACTGACGACTTGTGGCGGCGCGGCGCCGAGCACGCCAACCGGATGGCGCGGGTGCTCGAAGCCGAAGTGCGGAAGATTCCGCAGGTTCGTGTGGTGTGGAAGGTCGAGGCCAACGGCGTATTCGCGCAGATTCCCCAGCCTGCGATCGCAAAGATCAAAGAGCGTTACTTCTTCTATCCGTGGATTGAAGAGGAGTGCATCGTGCGCTGGATGTGCTCGTTCGATACCACTGAGGAGGATGTGAAGGAGTTTGCAAGGGTCGTGGCCGACGCGGTGAAAGGGTGAAACTGGGCCCGCTCAGCGCTATTGCTTTTTGCTCCGCCATTGACTAAATTGGCCCATTCCCCCCGCCGGGAACGCGTTGTTCCAGTCCAGAATCGCAGGAGTCGTCCATGAACGGGAAGTGGTGGAGCATTGCGGTCCTCGTTGCCGTTGCGGGCATGCTGTTGGGTGTGAACAGTTGCGGGCACAGTCAGCAGTTGGTATCGATCCAGGTGCAGCCGCCGGTCCAGACCATCGGTACCTCGACGACGCCCATCATCCAAGATGCTGGTGTGCAGGTGCAGTTGAGAGCGCTGGGCACCTATATACATCCCCCGGTGACAAAAGACATTACAAGCGATGTGACCTGGTCATCGAATACGCCCCAGATGTTTACCGTCAACTCCACGGGTTTGCTTACGGCGACGGGAAACTCCTGCGGGGCAACCCTTGTCTCGGCAACAGTTAGCACGAACAGCAGTTCCGGAGGCATATCATCGTCGGGAGCGGTTGTGACGGGTTACATGACTGCCAATGTTGTCTGTTTCACTGGTACGGGGCCTACGGTCACGGTAGATTTCGCAGGCACGGGTAGCGGTACGATATCCAGTTCGCCGCCAGGTCTCGGCTGCTCATCAACCGCGGGTTCGTCTTGCACGGGAAGCTTTCCGACGGGCTCCAGTGTCACTCTGACGGCCATCCCGAACGGAACGTTCGGCGGATGGGCTGGCTGCACCATTGCCGCTGGCACGACGTGCACTCTCCAAAACCTGACCAATAACGTAACGGTGACAGCCACGTTCAATTAGGACGCCGATTCCTGTGAAAATTATTCGGATTCCAGCAGCTTGCCCAGCGTGGGTTTATGCTTCTCGGGCTTCTTCTTTTTCTCGATGACGATCTGCCCTGCAGGGGGCGTGCCGACGCGCTCGCGGGCTAGTTCCTTGACCGCCGTGACGGCGCGAAAGCGCTTTACTTTTTTCTTCCTGGGCATGCAAATCTCCGGATCATTCCCAACTAGAGCCTTGGAGCGAGTGTACCCCGAGGGCAGCGTGAGTGTGGTTTCGCAGTCAGGCACTCATGATCATGTACCCATGAAATGTGCAATAATCCATAGTTGGTCGGGTGCGCCACGACGCCGAAGCCTATGGAAGAGCGTGATTTTTTTGACGAGAAGCAGGAGAAGAAACCAGCTTCGCTGAATTGTCCTCACTGCCACCAGGCAGCGGAATATGAAATCACCTGGGTGGTGCGCACGAAGAAGCGCCAGCTTTCCGGACGCGCCGATGAGCGGGATCGTGCCCGGTTCGCGAAATTCCGGTCGTACATGGTGCGCAAAGATGACGTGATGGCGTGCAAGAACATGCGCTGCCGTAAACGGTTCGACATCTCTGGGCAGTCGACCGTGATCACCGAGTAGCTTGCCCGTTGCTCGACACCGACCCAAAGCGTCCCCTGACTCGAATTGTTGCTGCGCTCTAGCAGGCTTGTCCATTCTTGGGTGGGGCCTGGGAGCGATCTTGTGGCGGGGAGATCTCCACTACAAGAACTGGTTCGGAGAGTTAGTGTTCGCCCCATTTGCGATTCTGTTAGGGTGATCATTGTCCTCAGCGCTATGTTCAAGCCTGAGATTCTGGGCAAACCTCCTAAGCGATTGAAGCGATAGAGAAACCGCTAGACAGCGTGTAAGGCTTCGGCTCCGCGGGCGAGACGCCCCCGGGACAGTCGGCAGGATGCCGGCGCTACTTAGATCATGGTTCGTGGGCGTACTCGCAGTGGGGTATGCCGGGCAAGTCATCGAGTCCCGATTGTTTCGCTTCGCGCTGCGCGAACGCGATCAATTCCTGCTCGCGTTCGGGCAGCAGGGGGTGGCGTTCGTAGGCGGAGAGCAGTTCGTCCACACGATGGCGGGTGCGCTGCAGAATGTCTGGCGTGGCGCCGTCCATCTCGGGAAGGCCGCGATCGATCACCGCGGAGGGGAAGTGCTGCTCTTTGCGGAAGAGCGAGCGCGTCTCTTTCAGTTTCAGGAAATCTCCCGTCAGTCCGGTCTGCGCGAACATGGTTACAGCCAGCGAATCGGTGCGGGCGTCGATGCCCTCGATCAGGCGCTGGGCTGAGGCGATAGCCTCGGCGTCGATGACGAGTTTCTCGATGCTGTGGCACGCGAGAAAATCGAGCATGCCCGCGCCGGAAATCATGTTGATGCCGGCCAGCGCTCCAAGGATAGTCGACATGCCACTTTCCATTTCAACTTGCGCGTCGATCACCCGGCCGTCACCGGCGACCATGTAGGCGTGAGTGGGCAAGCCGAGATACTTCCCGACTTCCGCGCAGCCAACGTCGAGCATGGCGGTTTCGATCGCGCCCATGGGAGTTTTTCCGGTACGCATGTCGAAGATGGCGGGCGCGCCTCCCCAGACGATGGGCGATCCGGGCTGAGCCAGTTGATGAATCACAATGCCGCTGATGCACTCTGCCGCATGCTGCGTGATCGACCCTGCAAGCGTTACTGGAGCCGTAGCGCCCGCGAGCGGCATGCTGACGATTTCTGTGGGGACTCCGGCGCGCGCCAGGTCGACGAGATTCTGCGAGGCAAATTCCGACCAGTTCAGCGGCGGTGATGGGCACACGTCGAAGATGGCGCGCGGATGCCGACGAAGGGCCTCGCGGCCTCCGCTTTCGATGGCCACCAGCTCCAGCAGCGTGTGCAGGCTGCCCGCGGAAAAAGCTCCGGTGACGACGGGCTTTTCGGAATACCACAGCACGAGCAGCAGGCGGTACCAGTCGCCGATTTCCGGCGGGACGTCGTTGCAGACCATCGCAGTCGATTGCGCGGCGAACTGCGGCAGCATTTCCGCAACCTGCACCAGACGTACCAAATCGGCCGATAAAGCGGGGCGAGCTTCTTGTGTTTCGGAATCGAGAATGTTCAGGCACGA
The DNA here is from genome assembly GCA_003166855.1 of Acidobacteriaceae bacterium. Taxonomy (GTDB): domain Bacteria; phylum Acidobacteriota; class Terriglobia; order Terriglobales; family Acidobacteriaceae; genus Sulfotelmatobacter. The sequence continues at coordinate 9,101 of PMUM01000288.1, forward strand.
CGATCCGGGATCAAAGTGGACGCTATCGCCTCCATAGTGCACGGCCGGCTTGCCGTTGCGGTCGTAGAGGCAGAATCCGCGGGGGACGAGATCGAGCAGGCGGCGCGCCAGGGCTTCCGGAATGTGCGCCACGCCATCTCTCACGGTGATGCCGGCGGCTCGGAGCAACTCAACGACATAGGGCGCGACTCGGACGCCGGGGTCTTCGATGAGTTGGAAGGCTTCGTCGAGGATGCGTTCGATGAGGGCCTTGTCGAGCAGTTGGAGCTTCGGTCGCATTCTCATGCGGACTCCACGACCGCGGCCGGCGTTTTTTGTTCCATCAACTGGCGGGCGAGTTCGACGGCGCTCATGGCGTCTTTGGCGTAGCCGTCGGCGCCGATTTCTTCGGCCCAGCGGCGAGTGACGGGAGCGCCCCCCACCATGATTTTTACGCTCGGACGCAGACCGGCTTTTTCGATGGCCTCGACGACGCCTTTCTGATTGCGCATGGTGGTGGTCAAGAGGGCCGAGACGCCGACGATGTCGGCACCGAGTTCCAGGGCTTTCGCGGCGAACTTCTCTCCGGCGACGTCTACGCCGAGATCGTGCACGCGGAAGCCGTGCGCGGCGAGCAGCGTTCCGACGAGAATTTTGCCGATTTCGTGGATGTCGCCCTTGGTGGTGCCCAACACGACGACGCCGGCCATGGGACGCTCGGTGCCGAGCTTCTTCATCTCCGGATCAAGCACAGCCATGGCGGCACGCATCGCTTCGGCGGACGCCATCATGTCAGGGAGATACATTTGTCCGCGCGCGAATTGCTCGCCCACGTCGTGCATGCCAAGAACGTAGCCATTGTTGATAGCGTCGATGGGGGCGATGCCGGCGGAAACTGCCTGCTGCGCCAGGCTACTGGCGGTGTCGGGGGCGCCGTCGATGATGCTCTGGCGCATGGCGGAGAAGTTGTCGTCTGGCATAAGGGCTCTCGGTCATGCTGACCGAGGGGGCGGCGGGAGTCAGTGATTAGAATCACAAACTAGACATACGAGCCAATATTTCCCCGCACAAAGGGCGCTCATTTATACTGACAGGTTTCCTTATGTCTCGCGAAATGCATAGGGGCAAGGAGTCTTCCTCTTGAAAATCCTGGTCTGCATGAAGCAGGTGCCGCAGAAAGATGCACCGCTCAAGCTCAACGAAAGCGGGGCGTGGATCCGCGAAGATGTGTCGTATGAGGTGAACGAGCCCGACGCCTATGCGCTGGAAGAGGCGTTGCGCCAGCGGGAGAAGCACAAGGGCGAAGTCGTCGTCATTACGAGCGGTCCGGCCCGGGCGCAGCAGGTGCTGCGCGAGGCGCTGGCCAAAGGCGCGGACCGGGCGATTCATCTCGAAGACGACAAGTTCGTGGGCCTGGATGCGTTCAACACCGCAAAAGCCTTTGCGGCCGCCATCAAAGATGAACAGTTTGACTTGATCTTTACCGGGCTGCAATCCGACGACTATGGCTATGCGCAGACTGGCGTAATCCTGGCCGAGTTGCTGGGACTGCCGCACGCAACCATCATCATGCAGATCGAGAAGACCGACCGCGGCATCCGGGTGAAGCGCGAACTCGAAGCCGGATACTTTCAATTTGTCGACATGCCGACGCCGGCCGTTCTGACGATCCAGTCGGGCATTAATAAGCTGCGCTATGCCACGCTGATCGGCATCAAGCAGGCGAAGAACAAACCGCTGCGGAAGGTGGCGCTGGCGGAAGTGCAGTCGGCGATTGGCGAGAATCTGCAGAAGATCGAGCGGCTGTATGTGCCGCAGAAGACGAAGAAGACGGAACACATTGAAGGGTCGGCGGGCGAGATTGCGAAGAAGTTGGTCGACAAACTGAGAAACGAACTGCGCGTGTTGTGAATGTAGCCGCGAACGCATTCGTCCGCGGGCCGAGCTCCGCTCGGCGGACAGCCGAAGGCGGCTGTCTCCACACAAACCTTGCTGTGACGCTTTTGCTGAGAACTGAGAACCGGGAACTGAGAACTTCATCATGGCTGAAACCATCCTTGTAGTCGTCGAACAGCGCGAAGGAAAACTGAATCGCGTCTCGTGGGAAACCATCACTGCCGGGCAGGCGATTGCAGCGGCAACCGGCTGGGCGCTCGAAGCGGCTGTTGTAGGCGGCAGCGCCGCTTCATTCGCTGCCGAAGTCGCGGCGAAGAAGGTCGCGAAGGTGTATGCCGTCGAGTCGCCGAAGCTCGAGCCCTACACGCCAGACGCGTTTGCCGCCGCGCTGAAGCAATTCCTTTCGGCAAAACAGCCCAAGCTGGTGCTGATGCCGCATACCTATCAAGTTCGTGACTTTGTGCCCAAGCTGGCCACGGCAATGGGCCGTACGGTGATCAGCGACTGCATCGGCTTCAAGCACGAAGGCGGCAAGTTGGTGTTCACGCGGCAGATGTTCCAGGGCAAGCTGGCAGCGGACGTAAGCTTTACCAGCGACGCTCCGTGGTTCGCGACGTTTCAGAACGGGGCGTTCCGCGCAGACAAGGCAGAAGGCGGGGCGAGCGCTGCTCCGGTTGAAACCGTGGCCGTGGAAATCGCCGACGGCGTGATCCGCAACAGGCCGCAGGAAGTTTTCAAGGAGGCGAAGCAGGCGGTCGATCTCACGCAGGCCGAGATCATTGTGGCCGTGGGCCGCGGGATCAAGGAGCAGAAGAATATCGAAATCGCGAAACAGTTGGCGGACGCGCTCGGCGGAGATCTCGCGGCGTCGCGTCCGATCTGCGACTCCGGATGGTTGCCGATGGACCGCCAGATTGGATCGTCAGGGCAGACCGTCGCACCCAAGCTCTATTTAGCGCTCGGCATCAGCGGCGCGATTCAGCACATCGTCGGAATGAAGGGCTCGCGGACGATCATCGCAGTGAATAAAGATTCAGAGGCTCCAATTTTCGAGATCGCGGATTATGCGATCGTCGGAAATCTGTTCGACATTGTGCCGCCGTTGATCGAGGAAGTGAAGAAGGCGAAGGCAGGGAGTTAAGGTTTCAAAGTTTCACGTTTCAAGGTTTCAAAGAAAAGACCACTTGTGAAGAGCAAACCTTGAAATCCAGCACTCCGAAATCTTGAAACTCCGGGACCTTGAAACTTTGAGACCTTGAAACTTTGAAACATGCTTTTCTTCCGCAAACCTCTCGAAGGCGTTGAGCGTCCGCAGATGCCGGCCGATGTCGTCATCGTCGGCGGCGGGCCTGCGGGCATGGCCTGTGCGCTGCGTCTGGCACAGTTGATCGACGCACACAACGCCGCGCATCCCGACTCGCAACTCAGCAAAGAAAACATCTACGTGCTTGAGAAGGCTCGTGAAGTCGGACAACACTGTCTGTCTGGCGCGTTGCTCGACCCGCGGTCGATGCGCGAACTGCTGCCGGGGTTTGAGAAGGAAGCGCCGCTTGATGCCGAAGTGACGAAAGAGGCAGTTTACTTCCTTACGCAGAAGGGCAAATTCAAGCTGCCCATCACGCCGCCGTTCCTGCGCGACCACGGCAACTATGTGATCTCGCTGAACCGCTTCGTGAAGTGGCTGGGCAGCAAAGTCGAAGAGACTGGGATCACGATCTTCACGGGATTCGCCGGGTCAGAACTGCTTTACGACGGCGATCGCGTTACCGGCGTGCGCACTGACGACAAGGGCGTCGACAAGGAAGGTCATCAGAAATCCAACTTCGAGCCGGGCTATGATCTTCAAGCCAAAGTCGTCATTCTCGCCGAGGGCCCGCGTGGATCGCTGACCAAAGAACTCATCTCGAAGTTCGATCTCGCCAAGAACGCGAATCCGCAGACTTACGGTGTCGGAGTGAAGGAACTCTGGGAAGTTCCGGCGGGGCGCATAGCGGCGGGCGAAGTCATCTACACCATGGGCTGGCCACTGACCACGAAAGAATATGGCGGCGCGTGGATCTACGGCTCGAAAGATGACGTGGTCTCGCTCGGATTTGTGACCGGGCTTGACTACGCCGACCCGCGGCTCGATCCGCAGCACGTCTTGCAGGATTTCAAGCAGCATCCGTTTGTGGCGAAGCTGCTCGAGGGCGGCAAGATGATCCGCTATGGGGCGAAGTCGATGCCTTACGGCGGCTGGTGGGCGATTCCGCCGGTGGCGGGCAATGGATGGATGATCCTCGGCGACTCCGCGGGTTTCCTGAACTCGGCGCGGCTCAAGGGAATTCATCTTGCGATCAAGAGCGGGATGCTTGCGGCCGAGACGGCGTTCGAAGCGCTGACCAAAGATGATTCGTCGGCAGCGACTCTCGGCGCGTTCCAGAAAAAAGTCGAATCCAGCTGGATCAAAGAAGAACTCTGGAAAGTTCGCAACCTGCATCAGGGATTCGAGCACGGCATGTTCGCCGGCATGTTCCACACTGGACTGCAGATGATCACCGGCGGACGCGGTCTGCGGAATCGTTATCCGGCGAAGGCTGGGTACGAGCACATGCGCAAACTAGCCGACCTGCCTGTCGATGGCGGCCCGGAAGCCCATATGCTGGGTCCCGCGAAGGGCGACGGCAAACTCACGTTCAACAAACTCACTGACCTCTACCACTCCGGCACGAAGCATGAAGAAGACCAGCCGGCGCATCTGGTCATCCACGACACCAACATCTGCAATACGAGATGTGTGAAGGAATTCGGCAGCCCCTGCCAGAATTTCTGTCCGGCGAACGTCTACGAAATGGTGGAAGATGCGAGCCAGCCCAATGGCAAGCGCATTAGCCTGAACCCGTCCAACTGCGTCCACTGCAAGACCTGCGACATAGCCGACCCGTACCAGATCATCACCTGGGTGCCACCGGAAGGCGGCGGCGGGCCGAATTACGACGGGATGTGATCAGCGATGCTCGTGTGGGGAAGGGCGCCTTCGCCCGTCCAGCCGAGCAGAGCGAAGCGAAAGCAGGGCTGAGGCCACGCCCGCAAGATACTTCTTTGCCACGGATCGCGCGGGTTTCCCCGAATCGAACAAAATCCCCCCCCTAACGTCGCAAAATGCGCCACGTTAGGATGGGGCACCCAAAGTTTCTACTCGATCATTTTCTTTCGGCGCTAGTGCCGAACCGATTCGACCAGCTTATGCACCACGTCTTCATCGGTGAGTTGCTCGTAAGCGTGTTCGCCGTGGAGCGACTCGTCGAGCCCGATCTCCTCTGACGCTTCACTGACTTTTACCGGCGTGAAGGCGTCAATGATCCGCAGCATGGCGTACGTGAACGCGAACGCCCAGACCGACGAGAAGACTACGGCCGTTACCTGCTTCAGAAGAAATACCGGATCGCCGTAAAGCAATCCATTGGCGCCCTCGGGATTGAATTCCTTGTTGGCGAAGATGCCCAGCATGACGATGCCGAGGAATCCACCGACGCCGTGAACGCCCCAGACATCGAGGGCGTCGTCCCATTGCAGTTTGTTTTTCATTTCGACCGCGTAGTAGCAAACCACGCCGGATACTATGCCGATGATCACCGCGGTGGTCGGAGAGACGTAGCCGGCAGCTGGAGTGACTGTGGCCAGTCCCGCGACAGCGCCGGTGAGCAAGCCGAGAAGTTTCGGTTTCTTCTCGTTCAACCAGGCCACCAGCAGCCAGGAGACGGCGGCAAAGGATGCGGCAACGTCCGTATTCAGAAAGGCTGTCGCGGTGACGGAATCCACGCGCATCTCACTGCCCGCGTTGAAGCCGTACCAGCCAAACCACAGCAGACCCGTGCCTAGGGCGACCAGCGGAATGCTGTGCGGGCCGCGGTCCTGTATGCGGCGCTTGCCCACATAAATCACCGAGGCTAGAGCCGCGATTCCCGCAATGTTGTGCACGACGATCCCGCCGGCGAAATCCTTCACGCCCCATTGCTGAAGAAATCCTCCGCCCCAGACCATGTGGACGAACGGGAAGTAGACGAACGTCAGCCATCCGGTCAGAAACAGCATGTACGCCTTGAAGGTAACGCGGTTGGTGAACGCTCCGGAGATGAGCGCCGGAGTGATGATGGCGAACATCATTTGATACGCGATGAAGACGAATGCGGGGATGGTGTCGTTCCCCGGCGACGGCGTGCCGAGATTGATGCCGCGCAGGAAGGCGTAGTGGAAGTTGCCGATGACGCCATGCCAGTCGCCACTGAAGCAGAGAGAGTAGCCATAGGTGTACCAGATGACGGTGGTCCAGCCCATGGAGACGAAACTCTGAATCATGATAGCCAGGACGTTCTTGCGGCCCACCAGGCCGCCGTAGAAGAATGCGAGTCCGGGCGTCATTAACATGACGAGGCTGGTGCATAAGATCATGAAACCGGTGTTGCCGGTATCGAGATGGAGCATGCGATCCTCCGACCGAGTTGTGAGTGATGTTGCCCGCGGATAGCGGGCAGGGGTCCGAACTGGAATTCCCGCGCCGGGTGGAGGGCCCCTGAGACCCAGGCAGCGCGGAATGCGCCTATTACCCTCAGAGGCTGAACTAGGGCGGAGGGAACGGCAGTGAGATATGTCACGGCAGGTTGTGACGGCGGACACATGGTCGCGATTGCCTAGGCAGAGAGCCACTTCGGGAAGGTCGACTTGCGAAAAAATGCCATCGCACGTGGCAATGTGTTTTAGAGCCGATACAATTTCCCCCGAGTGGTTGCAGGTTCGCGATGCCGTACACCAAGACAATTGTCTGCCTGGCGAATTCTCGCAAGCTGACTGGACGCTGCGTGGCCGGCAAGGAGTGGGACGGAAAACGGCCCGGGGCCTGGTGCCGTCCCGTGAGTGCGAAAGATCACGGAGAACTCACCGCCGAGCGCTGGTACCGTAAGAGCTGGCGCGATCCGGAACTGCTTGATCTCATTGAAATGGGCCTGCTGGCACCGCGGCCCTCGGGGTGCCAGAAAGAAAATCATCTTGTCGACACGAGCTTTCGATGGAGATTCGTCGGCCGCGCGACTGCGCGGCAGTTGGTACCGGCATTGGATCCCCCAGCAGGGCCTTTGTGGATGAACGGCGAGTCGACTGTCAGCGGCCACAATGACAAAGTCCCAGCGGCAGTTGCCGAGAGAGAGCAGTACTCGCTTGTGCTGGTGCAGCCAGAGCAGTTGACGATCACGATCAGTACGGAAGGCGCGGACCGGGGGAATGCACGGCGCAGGGTGCGCGGACATTTTTCGCTCGCGGGCCACGATTATTGCTTGGCTATCACCGATCCGGCGGTCGAAAAACAGATGCTGCCTCATCCCGATGGTTTCAGCGCCGGGTTGCAGAACCCCATCCTGTGTATTAGCCTCAGTGAAAAGTTCGAATCGCAGAATGCCTGTTACAAGCTGATCGCGGGCGTGATGCGTGTTTCGCCATGACGAAAACCATTTACACCATTGGACATTCGAACGGCACCGCGGAGCGTCTGCTGGAATTGCTCGGTCAACATGAAATTGCTGTCGTTGCCGATGTCCGCTCGCAGCCTTTCAGCCGCTTCAATCCACAATTCAATCGTGAGGTGCTGGCGAGCGCTCTCAAGAATGCTGGATTAGACTACGTATTTCTGGGACAGGAACTGGGAGCCCGTTCGGAGGATCCCGCGTGCTACCGGAATGGGCGTGCGCAATATGCGCTGATCGCGCGAACTCCGCTGTTTCAGCGCGGGATCGAGCGCTTGCTGTCGGGGATGGAGAAGTTTCGCGTCGCGCTTCTGTGTGCCGAAAAGGAACCGCTGGGTTGTCACCGGACGATCCTGATTGCGCGCTGCTTGCATGAACGCGGGATCAGCGTGCGCCACATCCTCGCAGATGGCGCGCTGGAAGATCACGATGCTTTGCTCCTGCGCCTGCTCGCGCTGCATGGGATGCAAGAGAACAATCTCTTCCAGACCAGGGAAGAGCTTGTTGCCCTCGCCTACGAGAAGCAGGCGGAGGAGATTGAGTTCACAGCGAGTCAGGTGTCACAGCCAGCATAGTCGGCCGAGGGGCCGCGTCGATGAAGGTTTTTACCATCGGGTTCACCAAGAAGTCGGCGCGGGAATTTTTCGAAAAGCTGCGGCGTCCGGGGTTGGCGCGGCTGCTGGATGTCCGGCTGAACAACGTTTCGCAACTGGCCGGATTTTCAAAGCGGGACGACTTGCAGTTTTTTTGTGAGGCGATTCTCTCCATTGGATACCTGCACGTACCCGAACTGGCGCCCACGCAAGTGATGCTGGACGAATACAAGAAGAGTCATGGCAGTTGGTCTGAGTATGAGAAGAAATTTCTCGATCTCATGACGGAGCGCAGAGCCGAAAATACTGTGGCGCGGGAGGTCATCGACGGTGGCTGCCTGCTCTGCAGCGAAGCCACGCCCGAGAATTGTCACCGCCGCCTGGTGGCGGAGTATCTGCAGAGCAAGTGGGGCGGCGTTGAGATCGAGCATATTCTCTAATGGTTCAGAGGATCTGCCGGCAAGATCATCCCGCTTTTCGACTAGCTGATCAAAGCTTGGAATACCGTTTTCCGGAGGCAACGTGCAGTCGAGAAGAAGTCGCTTAATCGCGCACCTCGTAACCTTGCTGCTGTTCACGCTCCCTGGCTTTTCGCAGCAGCCCGCTCCCGCCATCCCCTCCACCGGTTCCCCCGGCCTCGATCAGTACCGCGCGTCGCGGATCGCCATTTACACCGATGACTTCGGGGAACTGAAACGCTATCGCGAGGCCGATGTGGCGCTCACTCCTCCGAAGGCAGGCGAGAATCGCGTCGTGTTCGTTGGTGACTCCATCACCGACTATTGGAAGCTGGCAGATTATTTCGCCGGCATGCCTTACGTCGTCCTTAACCGCGGCATAGACGGGCAGACCACTCCGCAGATGCTGGTTCGCTTCCGCCAGGACGTAATTGACCTGCGTCCAACGGTTCTGGTGGTGCTGGCTGGAACCAACGATGTAGCCGGCGTCACCGGTTCCACACGAAACGAGGATATCGAGGCGAACTACGCGTCCATGGCCGAGTTGGCGCGCGCACACCACATTCGCGTCGTCCTTGCCTCGTTGCTTCCGGTGAACAACTACACCGAGGATGCAAAGGAGTCGTTTGCCCTGCGTCCGCGCGAAAGAATCCTGGCGCTGAACGCATGGCTCAAGGAATACTGCGCGAAGAACGGACTCATATATCTCGACTACTTCTCGGCGATGGTCGACGACAAGGGCATGCTGAAGCGTGATATGTCCGATGAGGGGCTGCACCCGAATGCATCCGGATACAAGATCATGGCGCCACTTGCCGAGAAGGCAATTGCGCGGACGATTGCCGGCAGACCGTGATTGCGGTCATCGTACCGACTCAACATTCGTCGCATCGGCGCCCTTCGCGTTATCCTGTCACGTCAAGGACAAACCCATGAAATCATCTCGCTACCTCCAGAGCCTCACTTTCGTCGTTCTCTTCGCTGTTTCCGCCTTGGGCCAGCAGCCGGCGCAGGCCCCGCCGAGCATTCCCACCACCGGCTTCCCCGGGCTCGATCAGTACCGGGCCTCACGCATCGCTATGTTCACCGACGACTACGGTCAGCTCGCGCGCTATCGCGCCGCCAATGCTGCCCTCAAAGAGCCGGAGCATGGGGAGAACCGCGTCGTATTCTTTGGCGACTCCATTACCGACATCTGGCACATCGACGAGTATTTTCCGGGCAAGCCGTATATCAACCGCGGCATTGGAGGGCAGACCACGCCGCAGATGCTGGTGCGCTTCCGGCAGGATGTGATCAACCTGCAGCCTAAAGTTGTGATTATTCTAGCCGGGACCAACGACATCGCCGGCAATACCGGGCCTATGCGCATTGAAGACATCGAGGCCGATCTTGCGTCGCTCGCCGACTTGGCGCGGGCGAACTACATCAAGGTGATCTACTCGTCGGTGCTGCCAATCCACAACTACACCGAGAAGTCGAAGGACTTCTTCGCCCAGCGGTCACCGGAGAAGATTCTTTTGATGAACAACTGGTTGCGGAGCTACTGCGCGATTGCGTCCCACGGCTGCGTCTATCTTGACTATTTCAGCGCCATGGTCGACGACAAGGGACTCATGAAGAAGGATCTGGCCGACGACGGGCTGCATCCGAATGCCGCGGGGTACAAGATTATGGCGCCGATGGCGGAGGCCGCGATTGAGAAGGCGCTGGCGAGTCCAAAACCTTGAATTTTCTTTCCCGCGCCGTACGTCCTATAATGTGAAAGATAGGTTTCCGACCGCCATAGCCTTCGGGGATACCCAGGCTGCGGCGGCGAGGGATGTAGCGCCGGCATCTTGCCGGCCGTCCTGAGGGCGTCTCGCCCTCAGTGCGTATGCGAGGGATAACTCCCTCGAGGGCCGCCGAGTCGGCGGCGCTACGACCCGAGGGTGCTGGTGGAAACGCCGGCGCCTCCCGCGCTCCGCGAGGAGCGCATTGGAAAGGAGACAGCCGCCGGGATGGTCCCGCCTGTTTGTTTTCTTTCCTCTGAAGCTTCTAGCTCCTAGCTGCTAGCTAGATACAAATGGCTGCCCTTCACGACAAATTCGGGCGCGCGATTACCGACCTGCGGATCTCCATCACCGACCGCTGCAACTATAAGTGTGTGTATTGCCGAACGGGGAACGAGGGCGCGCTGTATGGCGACCTGCCGTTCGAGGATTATCTGCGCATGGCGCGGGTGCTCGTCGGGATGGGGATCACGAAGGTTCGCCTGACGGGCGGCGAGCCGCTGTTGCGCAAGGGCGTGGTGGAGTTTGTGGGGGAACTGGCGAAGCTTCGCCGGCCGAACGGCAGCGGCGGGGAAGCGCTGGACATTGCCCTCACCACCAACGGGCACATGCTGGCCGAGATGGCGCAGCCGTTGAAGGACGCGGGCCTTTCGCGCGTTACCGTTTCCATGGATGCGGTGGATCCGGACCGTTTCGCACGCATTACGCGCGTGCCCAATGGATACGATCACGTGCTGGCGGGCATCCGCGCGGCGCGGCGGGCTGGGTTGTGGCCGCTGAAAGTGAACTGCGTCCTCATGCGAGGATTCAACGAAGACCAGATCATTCCTTTCGGCATGTTCGCTCGCGAAGAGGGCGTCACCGTGCGGTTCATCGAATTCATGCCGCTCGAAGAGGGACGAACCTGGGCGCCCTCGACCGTCGTCACGCTGGATGAGATTCTGGCCCGCATGGCCGAGTACCGGCCGCTGGTTGAGATTCCGCATGCGCGTTCGGAAACGGCGCGACGCTACCGCTTTGAAGATGGAGTCGGCGAGATCGGCATCATCGCGCCGGTGTCGCATCCGTTCTGCGGACATTGCAGCCGAATCCGCATCACCAGCGACGGGAAGATCCGCACCTGCCTGTTCTCAGTCTGGGATCACGATCTGCACGCGCAAATGCGCCGAGGTGCCACCGACGACGAGTTGGCGGAATTCATTCACGGCGTCGTGCAGAAGAAAGAAGAGCGCCACCACATCGGCGAGGCCGACTTCGTGCCAGCGTCACGTACGATGGTCCATATTGGCGGATGATTTGCGCCTGCTTCAAGGCGCAACGTTAGAAGAATCCTGCGGTCGGAGGAGTCTGATCGTCCAACGGACCTATGTCTCGCCATCCTCTATTTCCGCTTGACAGACTCAATCCCCGAGACTAATGTCCACAACACAAGTGCGGGAAGCTGAGGATCTCCGCCCGGGAGCGGTCGTGGCTGTTGGACTCTCCGGGCTTTGAGTCATCCTTAACCTCAAAAGGACGGAAACTCTGTCCGCTCTTATGCGGATCGAGCAGGAGTTATCCGGTGCCCGCAACTCCAAGTTGTTCCTGTCCCGCCGGTTCGACGCTTTTGTCGCTGACACTCACGCGACTGAGACGAGACCCTGCGTTCCCCATTCACGATCCATCCATCCATTCCCCCGGGCCTGTAGCACAAAATTCTGTCCTGCCATAGGACTAGATCGAGGAGAGCTTATATGCCTACGCCTGAGAGTAAGAAAAAATCGAGAAAGAAGCCACCTGCTCCCGGAGGGCCGCCATCTAGTGGGGTCGTGGCGTGCTGGGAAGACGATCCGGGCGATCCAACCGTTCCACCACCTCTTGTTCCGATCCAAGTTCCAGCCCCAAACCAATCTGCCACTCCCCTGCCGTACAAAATCTCAGGTGCGGCGCCCGCAGTGAATGTCTACCAGGCGGGAACTTTGCAGTTTCGCTACTATGCGGCGGCCGCCGCGTTACGCCGCACCGCCGATTTCTGGGGCGGCATCGTCCCTTCTGGCACGGTGTGGAATATCGGCAAAGTCCTGCCGGTCGCATTAGATTCCGGAGTAGATCTGAACGCGTTCTACACGCGCGGAGACGGAGGGGATTCGCCAGGTCTGCATTTTTTTCACGACACGGTATCGGGAACAGTGTATTTCTCAGGGGAGAGCCCCGACGTGGTGTGTCACGAAATGGGCCACGGTGTGCTGGACGCGATTCAGCCGCAGTTGTTCGATGCCCAAACCATCGAAGCTCCGGCGTTCCACGAATCGTTTGCCGATATGAGCGCGCTATTATCGGCGCTGCAGGTTCCGTCCTTCCGCGCGAAAATACTGAGCGACACTGGCGGGGTCATTAATCGATCTTCCCGCTGGTCGCGCTTGGCGGAACAGTTGGGCTTCGCCATTCGAGTGGGACATCCAGATGCCGTGGATCCAGACTGCCTGCGCAACGCCTGCAACTCGTTCTTCTACACCGACCCACAGCAACTTTCTCCCAACGCGCCCGCTTCGCAGTTGAGTTCAGAACCCCATTCATTCTCCCGGGTGTTTACGGGAGCGTTTCTCGACGCCCTGGCCGGAGTCTTCCAGACCCTGGGCGGCGATAATGACGCGAACCTGGTCCAAACCGCGCAAGACGGCGCCAGGATTCTGATCGGCGGAGTTCTTGCCGCTCCCGTGGTTCCTGACTATTTCAGCCAGGTTGCCGCCGCAATGGTGCAGTTCGCGGAGGGGGCGCCGTTTAACGGGAAATATCGCGACGTTTTAAAGGGAGCCTTTGTTCGCAAAGGAATTCTTTCTTTGCAAGCCGCAGCGACCATCAGCGGAGTGCCGAAACAGGCGGTGCGAAGCATGGTGGCAGCGGTGAGTCGAGCCCCCGAGCTTCCTCGCGTCGCGCTGTCGGCAGCCGCATACGGCCTCACCAAGTCAGTGATGACGGTGCGCTTGGCAGGCGGCATCAAGCGACTGGGGGTGACCGGGGCCGCCGCCAGCGGCTCGTCCGAACCTCGCGGGGCGCAAAGTGCGGCCGAGTCCTATACCGAGGACTTATTCCAGCGCGGGCATGTGGATGTTGGCGAACATGGCAGCCCAACTGGAGGCTTGACGCATCCTTTCGGCCTCAAGACACACAAAATCGTTGAAGAAAAGGGAGAGCTTGTTCTAATGCGCATCACCTTCGACTGTGGGTTTGACCATGGCAGGCGACTGCCGTAAAGTGAATCCAGGTGGTAGCGCATGCCGAAAAAAACTAGCAAGCGGGGCACGAAGAGCCAGAAGAATAAGCGGAAAGCGGTAGCGCCGGATCATTCGGCTAAGGCCAGTCCGGCGCAGCTTCCCTCCGATCCGCGTTTTGTCAGAGACCTGCTGACTCGCGGCGAAGCGGCCGAGCTTACGAAAGACGGGAAGCTGCCTCTGAGCGCCACGCACGTGATTCAAAATAAGAATCCGGATGGCAGCGTGCAAGTCAAGCGGGCGCGGTTTAAGCTGTTCTGAGGTGACCTCATCTGGGTGTGCGAAAAATATCCCCGGGGGTCTGTCCGTGAGCCTCGCTGCCTTGTTTGTTGCTGTCGTTCTTGTTTCTGCCGGCGATGTGGTCGCGCAATCCCGTCCTTCCGAGGGCGGACTCTCCTACCTAGGCTTCGACCGCAACGACTACCCCGGCGACGCCAGCCTCGAGACTCTGCATAAGACTTTTGCCTATACCGGATACTGGCTCAACAATCCGCCGGGAGCGACGTCGAATCGCTGGGCGGGTCACCGCGCCGCGGTCGAGTCCGCGGGATTCGGGTTCCTCGTGCTGTTCAACGGGCGGCTCTACGTGCAGCTGAAAACTGTGGCGAACGCGACTCGCCTCGGGCGATCCGATGCGCGGGCCGCGGCCGCGGCTGCCAAGCGGGAAGGCTTTCCGCGCGCGACCATTATTTTTCTCGACCAGGAGCAGGGCGGGCGCATGCTGCCCGAGCAGAAGGCGTACATCTTCGCCTGGGTCGACGGCGTCGCGTCGGCTGGATTTCGTGCAGGCATTTATTGTTCCGGCCTCGCCGCAACGGACGATGGAAACGTCGTCACTGCCGAAGACATTCAGAAAAGCGCTGGCGCACGCTCGATTGTGTACTGGGCGATCAACGATGGCTGCCCGCCCGCACCCGGTTGCGCGTTTCCCCAGCATCCGCCGAGTCCCGCTCAGAGTGGGGTGCCGTTCGCGGAGGTGTGGCAGTTCGCGCAATCTCCGCAACGTAAAGATGTCGCGGGTCGCTGCACCAATTACAGCCGCGACGGAAACTGCAATGCCCCCGGCATCGACCCGCTCCCGATCGATCTGAATGCGGCTACCTCCTCCGATCCTTCCCACGGACGCACTCGTTAGGCAAAAAAACCTTCTTGCCACGGATTCGCACGGATCTTCACGGATCAAGCCAATTCTCGCCAGTCAGACTGTGCCGATAGAACGAGGAGCACGGCTGCAACTAACGCTTGGCAATCCTCTACGCTAGAATAGATTCATCTATGTCAGACCGCACCTTTTCTCTCGATGAAGCGCAGTCTCTGTTGCCCGTGCTCGAATCGCTTCTGCGCACCGCCATTGCGAGCAAGAAAGTGATGGAAGAAGTCGAAGTCGAGCAGCAGGCGCTCGGCCACAGAATATTTCTGAATGGCGGCACGTTTGTCGACGTGGTGCCGCTGGCCCGGCGCAAAGCCGAGCGGGTCAAAGCCGAACAGCGCGCCAAAGACGCGCTCGCCGAGATTGACTCCATTGGCGTGCAAGTGAAAGACATCGACATCGGCCTGCTCGACTTTCCCTGCGCAGTGGAAGGCCAGATTATTTTGCTGTGCTGGAAGATGGGAGAGAAGTCCATTACCCACTGGCACGGAACGCAGGAAGGATTCGCCGGGCGCAAGCCGATTGACGAGCGGATCGCGCGGGCGCGGAAAGTCAATTAGTAGTACTCAGTACTCAGTACTCGGTACTCAGTCGGTGCGACACCCGGCGCCCGCATCTCCTTCTCGGCGCTGGAACTGGATTGTAGCTTTCTTATCTCCTCAAATTCTTCATTCCAAATAGTTTCTGACCCCAGCAACATACTCTGAAGTTCAGTGTTTACATGGGAGGAACGTCATCAGGCCGAGGGCCGGTTTTTGCGGCAAAATGGCGTTTCTGGGTGCAACGGGTCAGGGTCTTGGGAACAAAATCAGGGAGAACGGGAATGAATCGGAACCGAGCCGTGGTTCGGTGGTTGCTGCTGGCAATCGTAATTTTATCTTTTTCTGCCGCGTCCTTTTCGCAGATCGCGGTAGGCATTTCGGTTCGCGTGGGCCCGCCTCCGTTGCCGGTGTACGCGCAGCCGATCTGCCCGGGGCCTGGCTATTTCTGGACGCCCGGGTACTGGGGCTGGAATGATGACGCCGGCTACTACTGGGTGCCCGGAACGTGGGTGGTGGCTCCGGTGGGCATGCTGTGGACGCCCGGATACTGGGGCTGGGGCGGGGGGTTCTATGCGTGGCACGCCGGGTACTGGGGCCCGCACATCGGCTTCTACGGCGGCATTAACTATGGCTTCGGGTACACCGGCGTGGGATTCGTCGGCGGCGAGTGGCGCGGCGGAGCGTTCTACTACAACCGCGCCGTCACCAATGTCAGCGTCACGAACGTGACTCACGTCTACAACCACACGGTGGTGGTGAACAATACCCGGACGGTGAGCTACAACGGCGGGCAAGGCGGAGTTGAGGCGCGTCCGACGCCGCAGGAAGAGGCAGCCGCGCACGAGCAGCACACCGCTCCGCTGGCGACGCAGACCGAGCACGAGCACGCAGCCAGCCAGAATCGCCAGAACTTCGCGTCTGAAAATCATGGGCGCCCGGCAATTGCAGCCACCGCCAGGCCGGGTGATTTCAGCAGCCATTCCGCCGTCCCGGCCCGGGCTGCGGGCGGGGAATATCACGCTCCGGCGATGTCGCCCAAAGAGGCGCGGGTAAATTCTGCGCCGGCCAATAAAGGCAATTCGGAAGCTGGATTCCGGCCGTTCACGAAACCGAATTCGACGAATAGCGCGCCGAACAACTCGCAGAACAAGGGCTCGGCAGGCAACCAGAACAGGGGATCGGCGGCCAACCCGACGTACCAGCAACACGGTAGTACGGCGCCGAATCCGCCGCGGGAGAATACTTCCCATCCGGCGCCGCAGCACCAGTCGAGTTCGCCTCCGCAGCAGCATAAGTCGAGTCCTCCGCCGAAG
>PMUM01000288.1:25606-39766 GCA_003166855.1 Acidobacteriaceae bacterium
GCCGGGCTGCGCCCGGCGGACAGCCGATGGCGGCTGTCCCCACATCGTCTTAGTTGGCATTCGCTTTTTCTGCAAGCCGGTTCGAGAGCGGCGTTCTAACCGGGAAGGACTGCGTGGCGATTCGCGGAGAGCGATTGGCAGGGATGGTTCCGCGCCTGCAGTTCAGGTACCAGAGTGTGCCCCGGGCCAAATCATCTCTGCTACAATTTTTGCAGACTGGCCGGTCGGAAATACGATCAAAGCTGAAGCGGGGCGCGCTCAAAAGGGGTCTAGAAAACTATGTCATCGACGAAGTCCAAACTCCGCCTGACGGGCGCCTTTGCCGCAATGGCAACCTTAGCCCTGGCTCTCAGTTGCACGGGATTCTTTGTGAACCCGACGTTGACCGGCGTGTCAGTCGGCCCGCAAAGCTTGACCCTGAATATTAATCAGACCTGGCAAATGGGTGCTACCGGCACCTATAGCGACGGAAGCCAGAAGGCGCTGACGTCTGGAGTGGCGTGGTTGTCAAGTGACGACACGACGGTGTTGGTTGGGCAGTCCTCAGGTATTGTCACTGGTCTACAAACGGGATCGGCTACGATTACGGCGTCCGCGGGAAGCTGTTCGGCCTGCTCCGGATCGACCACAGTTTCAGTGGTCCTTACAGGCGTTACCTCAATCACCGTATCTCCAAGCAGTCAGTCAGTATCAATCGGTGGGACCGCTGTGTTTTTCACCGCGACTGCCGCGCCGGGTGGGGACATTACCCAAGGCGCGACATGGAATATTTTGGATTCGACGAATACCAACCAGAACGCGAACTTCTCCATCTCCTACGTTCCCGGTGCAGGCGGGGGCGAAAGCTTCTTGCCATCCAGTTCGGCTGCGATAGGAACCTACACGATCAGCGTTACTTATACGGGTACGACTGCGGTCGGGACAGCGAAGTTGACGGTCAACTGATCCTTATTTTTTCATCAGAGAATCGGCCGGGTGCCCCACTTCTCGCGGTTTTGGCGAGAAGTGGGGCTTTTGACTTTCTGCTGTTGCCTTCCCTATTGGTGTCTCGCGGGTTCAAATTCTGACCCTATTCGCCGGAGGCTGTATCTGGGAAATCCCCACTTCTCGCAAAGAACGCGAGAAATGGGGCACCCGTCCCATGGACTCGGGCTCGTACACAGGGATTCCTTTTTTGGGACCGGTCCCGTTCGAAATGTTCATCCGTCACAGACTCAAGTCCGTCCTGCGAATTAGTGTTTTTCCTATGCCATGGGGATTGAAGCGCTACTACGGCACGGGCTCGCTCCACTTCATCACGTGGAGTTGCTACCAGCGCCAGCCGTTGCTCAATAGTTCGGTACGTCGCGATCTGTTACTCACCGTGCTGGAGAAGATGAGAGGCAGATACCGCTTCGCGGTGATTGGCTACGTTGTAATGCCGGAGCACGTGCATCTTCTCGTTTCCGAGCCGCAGGTTGCCAATCCTTCGACTGTGGTGCAAGCGGTGAAGTTGGGACTTGCGCGACGGGTTCTCGAAAGAATTCCCTCCGAGACTCCACATCACATCTGGCAGAGCCGCTTCTACGATTTCAATCTGTGGAGTCAGCGGAAAGAGATCGAGAAGTTGAAGTATATGCATCGGAATCCGGTGGTCCGGGGGTTGGTAGAGAAGCCTGAGGAGTGGGGATGGAGCAGTTATCGGTCCTATGCTTATGGAGAACCGGGGCTGGTTCGCGTGAACGACTGGAGTTGGTGGGAGGAGAAGATTCGAGCTGGGGTTGGGTGAGGGTCCCATGTCGACGAAAGTCCCCACTTCTCGCGCAAAAGGCGCGCGAGAAATGGGGCACCCCGGCTAGATGCTCACGCTCGGCGGTTCCAATCCAATCGTCCTAGCCTCTACGCCCACTGGTAACGTTGTTTCTTCCCTGCACGGGCTCGTATGATCATGGGTTCCTTCATACGGATTTCCCATGTCAGACATAAGCTGTATCGGCATTGCCACCGGAGGCGGGGACGCACCCGGCCTCAACGCTGTCATTCGCGCCGCCACCAAAGCTGCCATCCTCAAACACCAGTGGAAAGTCATCGGCATTCCCGATGGTTTTGACGGGCTGATCTGGCCTGAGAAATCGTTTGAGCTTACGCTCGACCGCGTGAGCGGGATTCTGCCGCGCGGCGGCACGATTCTGGGCACCACCAATCGCGGCAATCCGTTCCACTACAGGACTGAAGAAAACGGGCAGGAGGTGGTGCGCGACATCTCCGACGAGATCATCGCCAACTCCAAGAAGTTGGGCATCGACGCCATCATTACGATTGGCGGGGATGGGTCGCAGAAGATCGGCCACGAACTTTTCCAGAAGGGCGTGAAGATCGTGGGCGTGCCCAAGACGATCGACAACGATCTGTCGGCCACGGAAATCACGTTTGGGTTCGACACCGCGCTGCACACGGTGTCCGATGCCATCGACAAGATCCATACCACGGCAGCTTCGCACCATCGTGTGATGGTGGTCGAGGTGATGGGGCGCGATTGTGGATGGATCGCGCTGTCTGGAGGCATCTCGGGCGGGGCGCACATCATTCTGATTCCCGAGATTCCGTTCACCATGAAGGGCGTGTGCGACTTTATCGCGCAGCGCGAGAGGCGCGGCAGCCGCTTCACGATTGTTGTGGTCGCCGAGGGCATCAAACTGCCGCCCGAGTTGAAACAGATTGCACACGGTGGCCCCGTGGGAAATCTGGTTGGCGAAGCAATTTCACTGATCTCCAACAAAGAGGTGCGGGTCAGCGTGTTGGGGCACATCCAGCGCGGCGGATCGCCCTCGCCTTACGACCGGGTGCTGGCCACCCGTTTCGGCGTGGCCGCAGTCGATCTGATCGCCGAAGGGAAATATGGAAAGATGGTTGCTCTGCGCGGGGATACGGTGGTGGCGGTCGACGTAGCCGACGCGATCGGAAAGCTGAAGACCGTCCGGCACGATGGAGAACTGGTTCGGGCGGCACGCGCTGTCGGGATCGGGTTTGGGGATTGATGACCCGATTGTTGATTCTTGATTGCTGATTGAAAACCTTTAGGTCCGGTGGTTTCAATCAGCAATCAGCAATTGCTTTCCTCCGTTGTGATCTCAATCACATTCTCCCTTTCTTCCTTCGTGGGACGATGATCCCAAGACGAATCGATGTCGGATCCTCTTTCCATTCCACTGCCCAAGTCGACGGCCGTACACCGCGATCAGGAGGAACTGCGCGCGGCGCGCTTTGCCATGCGCATGTCGCTCGGGGTCGGCGTCCTGATGCTTTTGGGCAAGACGACGGCCTACTACATGACGGGCTCGGCGGCAATCCTGTCGGATTTTGCCGAGTCGGTAGTGCATGTCATTGCGGTGGCTTTTGCCGCATTCAGTCTGCGGCTGAGCACGAAGCCTGCCGCTCCCACGTTCCTCTATGGATACGAGCGCATCGCGTTTTTCTCGGCTGGATTCGAAGGCGCCATGATCGTGATCGCCGCCATCTGGATCCTGGTGGAGGCGATCGAAAAATGGATGGCGGGTCTGCCGCTGGAGCATCTGGGCAAAGGCACGCTGCTTCTCCTCGCAGCCGGGATGCTCAACGCCTGGCTGGGATGGTACCTGCTGCGCGTGGGCAAGCGCAGTCACTCGCTGATTCTCGAAGCGGACGGCAAGCACGTGCTCACCGACTGCTTCACCAGCTTTGGAGTGGTAGCCGGACTCGGTCTGGTCATGCTGACGGGGTGGAAGCCGTTTGATCCGCTGGTCGCGATCGCGGTCGCAGTCAACATTCTCTGGTCCGGGGGACGCATGGCGTGGCGGTCCGCGGTGGGGTTGCTAGACTACTCTGATCCCGAAACCGGCAAACAGATCCGCGAGAAACTGGACACGATCTGCAGCGAGCTGGGCGTGCACTATCACGGCGTGCGCTACCGCACCACCGGATACCGCCAGATCATCGAAGTGCACCTGCTGTTCCCGCACGCCACGGAAGTGGGCGAAGCGCACCGCCTGGCGACTGCGTTGGAAGAACGTCTGCCCGTCGAGCTGGGCAAGCCCGCGGAAGTGATCACTCACCTGGAATCGCTGGAGGACCACGAACACGTCCACTCGACCGAGCACTACACGGGCCGCCCAGGATAGCTAGTTGACTGGCGAATGAGGCGCGTCCGGCCCAGCTTCGATCGAAGCCCTCAGCGCTTTCGTCACTTCGCCGGCGATGTCGTCCTGGACCATCAGGATGTCGTGCAAGGGTCGGTCGTAGCTTTCGGACGAAACCACGTACCCGTTGTCGGCACGAATCAAACGCGCGGCGACGCGCAGCCGAGCGCCCGACTTGCGCACGCTCCCATCGAGTACATAAGCGACCCGCAGCGCCTTGGCGACATCGGCGACCGTGACTTGTTTGCCCTTGAAATAGAACGACGACGTGGGAGGTGTCACCCGAAGGCCCGGGATCTTGCTGAGTTTGTCGATCAGTTCCTCGGTCATGCCATCGGCGAATTCCTCCTCTTTCATTCCCTCGGTCAGGTCGAGAAACGGCAGCACGGCAATGGAATTCTCTGATTGCGGAGCAACGGCGGCTGCGGGCGCGTGAGAGTTGTTCGCGATCTTGCCGCGAAATTGGAAAGCAACAAGCACGACGAGCGCGAGACAAAGCGCCGAGCCGGCCACCCATGTGAAACCAGTTCTGCGGCGCGGGGCCGTATTTGTCAGTGCGGCCGAATGATCCGGCTGCGGATCCGTCCGTTGATCCGTCCAAGGACTGACCGTCGCCACCATCCGATAGCCGAGTCGCGGTACGGTCGCGATGTACGCGGGCTGCTTGGGGTCGTCGCCCAGAAGACGACGGAGCGATGTCACAGCCTGGTAGACGGAATCCTGAGTGACGGTGACGTCGGACCAGACCTGGTTGAGCAGGTCTTCGATGCTGACGATCTCGCCGGGGTGCTCGGCGAGGCACAGCAGCAATCGCATCGTCCGCTCCTCCAGCCGAGCGGTCTGTCCGTCTCGTGAAATCTCGCCGGACGAAGGATTGACGCACCAGGCGCCGATGCGAAGTCTTGTCGTGGTTGGGCGTTCCATGCGGAGATCGGTTATTGCCTTCTGTTTATAAGCTGGAAAAACGGCCTAGCCGATTATAGCCACGCCGCGTTTCAGAAGTATTCAGAGTGTTTCAGAGCAAGTTCAGGACTTCCCGCGTCTCATCTGGGTATCGTCGCATTGCACAAGCAACCAGTCAGAAGTGAAGAATCAGAAGTGAAAGAGAGGATACGGATGATGGGAGATTCTGCGCCTGGGCCATCGGGGAAGAGGAGCGCGCTATTGGCAATCGGAGTAGGCGGGGGGATTGCCGGCATTCTCGACCTTGCCCAAGCTTGCATCCTGTTCGGATGGCGCGTTCCGCTCACAATCGCCGGCGGTCTGCTGGGGCCGGAGGCTCGTCACGGAGGCGTCGGCACCTACGTTCTGGGGATTGCCCTGCACTTCTTTATCGCTTGCTCAGCAGCCGCAATTTACTACGGAGCAAGCCGAAGGCTGCGCTTCTTAACGGAGCACCCACTGGTGTGCGGCTTGTTCTTTGGCGCTGCCGTGGAAGAAGTGATGACCCTCCTCGTTTTGCCGCTCTCCGCGCTTCATGACACGGGCCCTTACGAATTACATGATCTGATTCTGGGGCTGCTGGTGCACATGGTCGTCGTCGGCCTGCCGATTTCCTTCAGCGTTCGAAGGTTCGCAAAATAAACGGGCGGAAGCTTACTCTTTCATCACCGCATCGATGGTGGAGTAGAGCTGGCTGTTGTCCTTGACTTCCACATACGGCCGGCTGGGATTGCGGCTGCTGACGATATAAACCGTGGGTGTGTGGTCGAGCTTAATCGCCTTGCCCAGGTCGCGGTCGGCGTTGACTTGCGCGGCCAGTTTTCCGCCGGGATCGAGGACGAATGGCAAATCCACTTTATGCGCGGTGCCGAATTTTTCGGCATAGGCGCGCAGATTCTGCGGATTGATTTCCAGCTGGTTCTCGAAAATGTAATCGCGGAATTCGTTGCCCAAGGCCTTCGAATGGGTGTCGAAGTAGCGCGCCATCACTGCGGCCTGATACGACCAGTTGTGCATGGGCAGCGGAAAGTCGTGACGCACGACCGGGATCTTGTAGGTCTTCGACGCCTGTTCGACGAGCGGCGCGGTGCGCCGGCACATGGGGCACTGCAGGTCCTCGAAGACCACAATCGCGACCTGCGATCCCTTGGGCGGACGCAGCACCGAATCCAGCGTGTCTTGCGCCGGGGCGCAAACGACGGTGCCTGCCAAGGCCATCAGAGAGACGATCGACAGAAGAAAGCGACGATTCCGGAATATGTTTTTCATCAGTGTTTGGGTGTCTTGTTTGAGTATGTTGCGCGAATCCGCCCTACGTCATTAGACGCAAGAAATGCCGTCGCGGCAACCCGCAGTCCGAACTTTCCCACAAGCGGAAGTCCTATCTCCATGGTAACTGAGGCTGCTTCGCCCTGTCCTGAACAGCCTCCAGTCCGGGTGCATCAAGCGTAAACCTTCGTGTCAGAACCTCAACGCGCTATAGTAGAAAGTTCCCGTCTTGACCTGTACTCAATCGTGAGACTGCTGGGCTCATTTCGCGTTGGCTGGCTGCTTCCGGCGGTGGCGATGACTGCCCTCCTCTTGCTTCCCGCATGCCGCGGGCGTCACCGGGTGCTCGAAGTGGCCTACGTCGCGGCCCCGCAGGCGGCGCTGCGTGACCAGGTTGCGGCCATCTATAACCGTGTCGGCAACGTGAAAAATGGAGAGCGCGTCGAAGTTCTGGACCGCGAGAAACGCTTCGCGCGCGTCCGCACCGCCACCGGCATTGAAGGCTGGATCGAGCAGAGGTTTCTGGTCGATCAGAAGACCTTCGACGCGTTGCAGAAACTCACCGCGGACAATCTGAACGATCCTGTGCAAGCTCCGGGAGTCCTGCGGAACGAAACTAACCTGCATGTCACTCCGGGCCGCGAGACCGAGCATTTGTACCAGTTGGCATCGGGCGCGAAGGTCGCGATCCTAAAGCGGGGCACTGCTGAGAAGCAGTCCGGCGCGACGCCTTCGTTGAAGCCGTCTGGAAGGCCCGGCGCGCAGGCCCCAGCCGGGCCGGTACTCGAAGACTGGTGGCTGGTGCGCGACGATCAGAGCCGCGTGGGCTGGGTGTTGGCCCGCATGGTAGACGTGGACGTCCCTCTCGATGTTGCGCAGTATGCCGAGGGCCAGCGCTTCGTCGCTTTCTTCGTGTTGAGCCAAGTGCCAGACAACGATAAGGGCGTGCAGAAGCAGGTCGCGCAATATCTGTGTGTGCTGACCGATCCCCACGATGGGCTGCCCTTCGACTTCGATCAGATCCGCGTCTTTACCTGGAACACGCGGAAGCATCGCTACGAGACCGCATACCGGGAGCATGGCCTGAACGGGATTCTGCCCGTGTCGATCACGAAAGAGGACTTCGACAAGGAAGGGACCCTGCCGGTCTTCATCCTGCGAGTGAAAGACGACGCTGGGAATGTCAGCGAGAGGAAATACAAGCTAAACACGCCGATCGTGAGAAGAGTCCTGGCGCCCGGGGAAGTGGCCTCAAGGCCAACCAGGAAGAGAGGCCGGTAGACGGAGGCGGCGGGCCGCCTCTTCCAAATATCATAGCCCCCATTCTTCTCCGATACCGATTTCCATATCATCCCTGGCTGCTCCAATACTAACCTATTGAAAACAAAACGTTTGTCATTGCCACTGTTTGGATCGTTACTTGCACAAGCGTATGGTTCTCGTGTTGTTGTCGATTGTTTAGTTTTGCAGGACAGTTCGATAAAACCCGCGATAGACGGGTGGAGTAAGCGGTAATTTCTTGGAATCCCAGCTCTCACAAATCTTTAAGAGGTCTCGACAGGTTTTGCAATCCATCGGATCGCGCGATTGTTTCCAGGAAAACCGGCCAAAGCGCTTTGGATCCGATTCAGAGTCACGGAAATTTCGAAGGAGGCAGGAAATGCGTTTTGGACGTTTTCCTATTTTTCTAGCTGTGTTGTTGGCGCTGTCGTTGGCGACGGCTCCCATGTTCGGTCAATCGCTGACCACCGGCAGTATCAATGGCACCGTGTTGGATCCCAGCCATGCTGTGGTGCCCAATGCGCCGGTAAGCCTGAAGGGTCTTGACACCGGGTCCACCGCGTCGACGACCACGAACTCCAGCGGCGGGTATAGCTTCAACTTGCTGAAGCCAGGCCGCTATCAGATCGTCGTAAAGCAGGCTGGTTTTGCAGAAGTAGCGCAGACCGTGCAAGTCGAGGTTGGTCAGAACTCGAAGGCCGACATTGATCTGACAGTCGCGAAGGGCACCGAAACCGTGGAAGTTTCGGGAACAGCGCCGCTCATCAATACCGAGCCGAGCCAAAATACGGCGTTCACGCAGGAAGAAGTTGCGCAGTTGCCGAGCGCTGGCGGTGACATCACCAACATCGCGGACACCGCTCCAGGCGCAGTGGTCAACGGCACAGGCGGTTACGGAAACTTTACCGTCAATGGTCTGCCGGCTACGTCGAACCTGTTCACGGTCAACGGCGAAAACGACATGGACCCGTACTTCAACATCAATAACTCGGGCGCGTCGAACCTTACGCTGGGCCAGAACGAGATCGGTGAAGCCACTGTTATTACCAATCCTTACGGCGGCCAGTACGGGCAGCTCGCTGGCGCACAGGTCACCTATGTGACCAAGTCCGGCACCAACCAGTTCCACGGCAATGCCATCTACTGGTGGAATGGCCGGCTGCTCAATGGCAACAACTGGATCAACAAGGAAGCCCAGCAGTACACGCACAATGTGATCGACCCGACGCAGCCGGCCAATCAGGCTGCGTTCTCGAATGCGAACCAGTGGGCAGCATCCTTCGGTGGACCGATCATAAAGAACAAGACCTTCTTCTTTGTAGACTTCGAAGGCATGCGATTCTTACTGCCAAACGTAGATAGCGTTACGGCTCCGTCGACGCAGTTTATTAATGCCGCCGAGGCAGAGGTGGCCTTGCTCCACCCGGCAGAAAGTCCCGACTACAACAAGTTGATGGGCTTCTGGCAGAATGCTCCCGGGTATTCCAACGGAGTTGCAATCCCGGCTTCCCAGGGGGCTTGCTCCACATTGGTTCTGCCTGGCTTTAATGCTGGAACTGATCCTTGTGGAGTGACGTATATAACTACGCCGAAAGCGCTTGCCCATGAGTTTATTCTCGGCGTCCGTGTGGACCAGAAGCTGGGCAACAATGACAACATCTTCGGCCGCTACAAGCTGGATCACGGATTGCAGCCGACTTCGATCGATCCGATCAATTCCTTGTTTGACGCTAACTCAAACCAGCCTTCCTGGGATGCCCAAGCGTCCGAGACGCATGTTTTTGGTCCGACCAAGACAAACCAGTTTACGGCGACACTCAGCCATTATGTAGCGATCTTTTCATCGCCGACGGCGGCTTCCACGTTCAACTTTGGGGAGGCATTCTCCGAATTCGACCCATACAACTTCACCAGCCCGAACGCCGGTGCTGCCAGCTTCCCCCAGGGCCGCAACATCACACAGTATCAGTTCATCGATGACTTCTCGTGGACGCACGGGAGTCACACGTTCAAGTTCGGCGAGAATTTCCGCCGCTACGACGTGAGCGACCACAACTTCTTCTTCACGAACCCGGTCGTTTACTGGGGCTATGGAGCTACGACCTTCCAGCAGTTCGCCCAAGGCGAGGCCTATCAGTATCGCAAGGCGTATATTCCTAACAGCGACAACCCAATCGCTTTTTGGGGACTCGGTGCCTATGCCCAGGATGAGTGGAAAGCTACGCGCAATCTGAAATTGACCTTGGCATTGCGCTTGGAACACAACTCCAACCCGGTTTGCCAAGACAACTGCTTCTCGAACCTGTACGGGCCATTCTCGAACTCAGCATCCGTTCAAGCGGAGATCGCGTCCGGTGGCACGGGCGGTTCACTGGATGTACCGTACAGCAAGGACCTGAACTATGGACAGCATAAAGGCTATCCCGGCGTGGACACGATCCTCTGGTCTCCACGCATCGGCTTTAGCTGGGATCCTCTAGGCACCGGCAAGACGGTCATAAGCGGCGGTTTCGGCCTGTTCTACGACAACCCGGCCGTCGGAATGATCGACAACATCCTGGGCTTTGGGGGGCAACCTCCGGTTTCGGTCATGTTGCGCGTGCGTTCGAATCCTCCTACGGCGGGCGTTCTGCCGTTTGACCCAGCTGGCGCTCCCGCCACATGGGCGGCGTCGGCTGCTGCCTTCAACATGACTGAGAGCTACAACCAAATCCAAGGTTCCATGCCATCAGGGGTGGTGTTCGCGCCTCCCGCGGGCAACGGGCTCATCGGCACGATCCACTCTCCGGAATGGCAGGAGTGGAATCTCTCCGTTCAGCAGGAACTCAACCGCAGCACCGTGTTTATCATCAACTACGCAGGGAACCATGGAGCGCGCATCAGTTACTCCAATGCGTGGCCGAATGCGTTCGACGGTTATGGTTTGTATCAGGGAACTCTGCCGACTGCGCCTGCGGCCTACAACTATTCGACTGTTACCGAATATAAGCAGGGAGCAGTCTCCAACTATAACGGTCTCACGTTCAGTTTGCGAAAGCAGTTCTCGCACTGGATTTCCGGGCACCTGAACTACACCTGGGCGCACAACATCGATGAGACTTCGAACGGAGGACTATTCCAGTACGGATTCGAGGGCACCAATACGATCCTTGGCCAGATCTACCCGACAAACTTAAGAACTGACAACTATGGGAACTCCGACTATGACATTCGCCACCTCGTTAACGGCGACTTTGTCATCAATCCGGAATTCCATAAGACCGGCGGATTGAAATATCTGACGGAAGGTTGGCAGTTCTCAGGCAAGATGTTCTGGCGTACTGGATTGCCGTATACACTTGCTGACGGCAATCTCACTGGAACCGTTATCGACGGTGGCGACACGATTCCGGCGACGATCATTGGCAACGCGCAACCCGGCGGTTGCGGCAGAGCGAATGCGAGCTTTGACGCAAGCTCTATCCCCGTAGCGCAATGCCTCGCACCATCGGCAATTCTGGACGCTAATGACGTCTCTTGGTTGGGTGAACCTTATCCGATTGAACGCCGTAATCAGTATCGCGGACCTCACTATTTCGATATGGACCTGAACCTCTTCAAGAATTTCAAGATCGGGGAACGGTTCAACTTCGCGATTGGCGCGCAGGCGTTCAACGTGTTCAATCACCCGAACTTCGCCCTGCCGAACGCTTCCTACTCCAGCACCTATTGCCCAACGTGCGCGGGAGGCATTGCAATTCCGAATCCGAGTTACGGAACCATCAGCACCATGCAGGGAACGCCGACGAGCCCATATGGCAACTTCCTGGGCTTTGACTCGTCCCCGCGTGTCATGCAGCTCAGCGCGAAGATCGTGTTCTAACATCTGCGACTTAGGCAGCGCATGCGGTTTCAGATGCGTTGCCAGAGAAGAAACAAATCGAGGCCGGCCGAAAAGGTCGGCCTCATTTTTTTCTCGCCAGACCGCGCCACGCTGCTGGCAGGCTGAAAAGTTGTCTGATCTTGAAGTCGACGATCTATAATTTTGGCATCTAATCACCTGAGGTGGATCTGATGAATCGAATTGGCATAGTGGTTCTGGGCGCAGCTTTCGCAGCGTCATTTTGCTATGGGCAAGCTTCAAGTTCTGCTCCAGCGCAAGCAGTGCCCGCAGCTGTTGGTCACGGAGCATTTCCGGTCAAGGTGGTCAAGACACTTGATTCCAGCAAATTGAAGGACGGAGACGCTATTGAGGTGGAGACGGCGGGAGGCTTTAAACTGCCGGATGGCACGCTTGTCCCCAAGGGCTCGAAGTTATCTGGTCATGTGACGACGGCAAAGGCTCGTTCCAAGGGCGATCCGGATTCGCAACTGACTGTGACTTTCGACAAGTTGAACGTCGCGAATGGGAAACAGCTCTCCGTCAAAGGTACGGTGCAGGCCGTCTTTCGTGCACCCGATGAGCAGATGGATCCGAGCATCACGGGAGCTGCAACCACCGCTGCCGGTGGCAGTGCGGGCGGAGCTGGCCCGTCCGGCGTTGGTGGGGGCGGAGCCGTGACTTCGGTTGGTGTGGTCACCAACACCAAGAGCGGTTCCGACACGGACGCGGAGAGCAAGGCGCAGGCTACCCCGACTCCGCAGTCGGTGGGTGTACATGGAATCGATAACCTGCAACTCGACAATGGTGTGCTCAGTTCGAAAGGGAAGAACGTGAAGTTGGGTGGTGGCGTGCGCATAGTCGTGCACGTCGACATCTTCGGATAGAAGCCAGGATCTGGGGATGGATCGCCAGGCAGGGAACTCACTGCGAAGCGTGAGAGGTGGATTTGTGAATCGACCTGGCATTCTGGTCGTGGTAGCCCTTTTGGTTGCGTCGGTTTCCTCAGGCGAAGATTCACTGGCTGCTCCTCAGGGTACACCCGGGACCATCGCGCACGGAGCCGTTCCGGTAAAAATCAAAAAGGCCCTAGATTCGAGCAACCTGAAGGAAGGCGATCCCGTTGAAGTTGAAACCACGGGAGCATTCAAACTGCCCGACGGTATATTCGTTTCTAAGGGATCGAAGTTAACAGGGCATGTTGCGACAGCGACCGCCAGATCTAAGGGTGATGCGGAGTCACAACTGAGCATAGCGTTCGATAAGCTGAATGTTGCTAAAGGCGGGCAGTACTCCGTAAAGGGCACGGTTCAGGCGGTGTTTCAACCCAAAGAGGAGCCTGAACCCATGATGGCGGGAAAGGCTACGGCAAACGCCGGTGGATCTACAACCGGCGTCGATGTTGGCACTGTGACCGACGCCAAAATTGGATCGAACATGGAGTCGTCCGCTAAGCCAGAGTCCGACATGACTCCCCAGTCGAGCGGTATGCACGGGATTAGGAATCTGCGACTCGATAACGGTGTTCTCAGTTCGAAAAGGAAGAGCGTGAAACTGGGCGGCGGCGTGCGGATGATCGTGCGCGTCGACGTCCTGGGGTAGGTCGGATACTGATTCGTGCTCGCAAGAACGGTAATGGCGCGGCTTGTCGCCGCGCCATTCTATTTTTCTGAGCAGCCTAATGCCTGACCGATATTATTTCCCGAAGATCACGTAGTGGTAGCTGGTGGCCATGAAGAACAGCAGCGGTACCGACAGGAAGAAATTCGTTCGCGACGCCAGAAACGCCTGACGCGCCATGATTGCTGCGTTGGCGGGAGGCGTTCCCGCGAGCGTTCCCCGGATGATCTTCTTATTGTTGGGCCAGATGATGCCCCAGACGTTGAACAGCATTACAATGCCGAAGCCGCCGCCTACGCCGATCGAGAGCACGTGGTTGTCGTTCTGTCCCACGGGGGTATAGTTCACAAAAAGCCATGCTGCGGCGATGCAAACCACTGCGGTGATCGCGCCCAGGACATATCCGCTGGGGGTCATTTTCTTTATCACCGCGAACAGGATAGCCCAGACCGCAATCCACAGCAGCAGGAAGAATCCGATCGTAGCGCCCGCGCTGCCGCCCGTGCGCTGAGCGTCGGGCCCCACGTAGAACTGTCCCCAATACCAGAATCCCAAAAAGACCGTGGCCAGCGCGCTCCAGCGGAACCAGTTGAGCGCGGGCAAAGTCAAGTACTGAAAAATCTTGCTCTTCATGCTGGCGTCCACCTGCTTCATGAACGGCACGTTGATCAGGTTGAAGAAATAAAGCAGGCCGACCCAGGTAATGCCGGCGATGATGTGGAACCAGCGCAGGATGAGTTGTGTGGCTTCCGAGCCAGTGTGAGTGGGCATGACCAGAGATGCTGCCACTGCGACGAAATGCTGCATTTAGGATTTCCTCCGCCAACGTGTTCGCCAAATCTGGAAGTGGTTATGGGGGCCCGAATGTCCTCGGACTGGGGGCATTCGGCGAAGAGACATCCATGCTGCAATGAAAGAGTAAACTCGCGAACCGCAGAATCGTGTCCCGCGGCGCCGTCGAGTCGAGGAAAGTCTGCACTTTGCGGCGGGCCCTGTCAACCCTCAGCGGGGACGCTGTCGGTAGCACATGATATG
>PMUM01000265.1:0-132 GCA_003166855.1 Acidobacteriaceae bacterium
CTCGGCGCCGGCGGCATGGGGGAAGTGTATCGGGCACGAGACACGAGGCTCGATCGCGAGGTTGCGATCAAAGTCCTTCCCTCTCACTTAAGTGAGAACCCGGAGTTTCGTGCCCGCTTCGAGCGCGAGGCC
>PMUM01000265.1:157-4828 GCA_003166855.1 Acidobacteriaceae bacterium
CCCATCGCAGCGGCATCGTGCATCGCGACCTGAAGCCTGCTAACGTGATGTTGACCAAAAGCGGGACAACGAAGTTGCTGGACTTCGGACTGGCCAAGCTGCACTCGTTTGCCTCCGGTGCGCAGTCTGCCGCACCCGCGTTCTCCGCAGTGGCCACTGTTGCCAGTATGGCCTCCCCCGTCACCATGGCGGGAACGGTGGTGGGCACAATGCAGTATATGAGCCCGGAACAGATTCAGGGGAAAGAAGCCGATGCGCGCAGCGACATCTTTGCCTTTGGCGCGATGCTGTACGAGATGCTGACTGGTAAGCGGGCCTTCCAAGGCAAGAGCCAGCTCTCGGTGGCGAGTGCAGTGCTGGAGAAGGACCCGGAGCCGATTTCGGCGGTCCAGCCACTCACGCCTCCCGCACTGGAGTACCTGGTGCGGATCTGCCTGGCGAAGGACCCGGACCAGCGTTTTCAGAATGCACACGACCTGAAACTGCAATTGCAGTGGATCACGGTTGGTGGCAGTCAGGTGGGAACCCCGTCCGTGGTGGTCGCGCAGAAAAAGAACCGGCAGAAGATCTTGGCCGCCGCGACGGCACTGGGTTGGCTCTTGGCCGGGGCCGCAGTGGTGATGGCGGCGATCTATGAGAAGAGGCTGACCTCGGCTGAGCAACTGGTGCGAGTACAGGTCGAGCCGCCGGAGGGCTTTGATTTCGACTTGGTGTTGAGCGGAGCGCCGGCCTTATCGCCGGACGACCAACAGATCGCCTTCGTCGCGTTGAAGGATGGGAAGAGCATCATCTTTGTGCAACGGCTCAGTACCGGGAAGGCGGAGCCGCTGGCAGGCACAGAGACAGGTATCTTTCCCTTCTGGTCTCCAGACGGAAGGTACTTGGGATTTTTCTCCAATGGCAAGCTGAGAAAGATCGAGGCCGCTGGAGGACCAGTGCAAGCGCTGTGTGATGCATCCGACGGACGCGGCGGCACCTGGAATGAGCAGGGCACCATCCTCTTCGCGCCCAAAATTAACGGTCCGCTGCAGCGGGTATCCGATGGGGGCGGCGCGCCCGAGGAGGCAACTCCAGGAAATAAAGACGATAGCCAATTTACCAACCGCAACCCGTACTTTCTCCCCGATGGAAAACACTTTCTTTTCATACAGCGGACTGGGAAAGACGCGGCGGGAAGTGTGTATGCCGGATCGTTGGACGGGGGTGAAACCAAACAGATTCTCCCGGTTGGATCGAACGTTGCGTACGGTAACGGCTACCTCTTTTATGTAAAGGACAGCACTTTGATGGGGCAGCGGTTTGACGCGGCCGCGATCCGCTTCCAGGGCAAGCCTATCCCGATCGCGGAATCGATCGACTATTACAACCCGCGCAACCTCGCATACTTTTCCGTATCTCAAAATGTCATGGTGTATCGCAAGGCCGCCGTGGAGAATCGTGAGTTGGTGTGGCTGGATGCGACGGGTAAAGAATTGGAGCATTGGGGCGAGCCGGCTCCTTACGATGGAGGAACATTCACGCCCACTAGTCGCATGGCCATTCTGTCTCGCGGCAACCTCGATGGGCGGGGGAACAGTCTGTGGCTGGCGGACACCGAGCGCAAAACGATCACGCGGGTCACTCCAGATTCAGACCTGGACCAGAAAGGAGTAGTGTCCGCCGACGGGAAGAGTGTATTGAATACGTCCACCACCGGCTACCACAGCGTTGTAGTGGAGCGTCCCCTCATCTCTTCCGGCAAGGAGGAAAAACTTGCCGAGCTCGGGGATTATGTCTTCGCGGCGAGCGAGTCAAGGGATGGGCGATATGCGTTTTTCTCTATTCAGGATGCCAAGACTAGCTTCGACATTTATTTCATGGATCTGGCGGGCGATCGCAAGCTGGTGCCGGTGCTCAATACTCCCTACGCCGAGCGCGACCCGAAGCTGTCCCCCGACAACAAGTGGCTGGCCTATACCTCTGATGAAAACGGGGCTTTGGAGCTCTACGTAACGCCCTTTCCCGGTGGCGGTTCCAAGTGGCAAGTCTCTAGTGGCGGGGTTGTCAAAACCGACGCCAATGCGAACGCGGAGGACTGGGCGCCCGACGGCAAGAGCTTGTACTATCGCTACGGAGACAAGGTTTACATCGTTGAAGTCCGTACCGATGGGAGCAAGCCGGAGTTCTCGGCGCCTAAAGAATTGATGACTATTCCCCAGGGTATAGATCTTATTTCCATTCTGCCCGACGGAAAGCGTATCCTCGCGATCCGGTCGGTTGGGCAGCGCAGTGCATCCCCGCAGAATCTGGTCCTCAACTGGCAGCACTTGGTGCGGTGAGGGGCCGCTGACTGCGCATCCGCAGAGCGGCAAGATTCAGAGACACTCCGAGCTGCCATGAGAATTCCTAAGTCGTGACCAAGTGTCGAGCTTATGTTGCAAAAGACTTCCCACTTGGCGGTTGGCGCTAGTGCTTTTTCGGAGGCGCGCCCCGTGGTGAGGTGAGTGGAGCAGAACAGAGGATTGGGGCGCGCGTTCGAAAAAGCACTAGCGTCATCCGACCCGAACCGGTGCCGACGACGCCCGCGGTCACCGTAACTCCCAGGTCAGGACTGTCCGATCAGACATTGGGCCCCTGCTGCTTGGGCTTCGGGCCACGCTTACGAGCGCCGATATTGAACTGCTTCATCACGCGACGAATCACCTTCTCGCTGATTCCGAACTCCTCCTCGATTTGGGCGTAGCCCACATCGGGCCGACCGACGAGTACCTCTGCTAGCTGGGTATCAAAGCTGAGACGAGCACGGTCGAGCTTGTCTCTCAAATTGATCTGCTCGATCTGCATTTTCGCTCCTCACAAGGGGTGATACCGAACCTAGCTCAGCCTTCTTCGCGATGCAGGAGAACGGCGCCGGGTCGCGGTTCTCCCTATGGGGCTAGCGCTTCGTCGATACCGGAACTGATCGAACAGCGGAAAAAAATGACTGTCATCCATCGCAACAACGCCGCTTCTGCCTACAACCGCAAAAAACAGGACAATCTGGCTCATGGGCCGACGGCGCGGCTCCTGAGCGGATGTGCTGCTCTTTAGCGCCGGTCGGTTGACGCGATCAGCGTCACTTTGTCGTTTTCGCTCTCCGCTGTTTGCGTATGGTCTTTGTGGCCCTGAAGCCGGCAGCCAGCCTGTTTCCCAGGCTCCCAAACCTCAGACAGGAAAGCGCGGCCGTCACTGCGCGTGAACACCAGCCTCGCATTGTTCGGCTCCTCGCTGCCAACCACATCCGTCACCATGGCCCTGTACAGCCGTCCCTCCGTACTCCGCACTACGAGTACGTCGATGGTGGCTTTGCTTGGGACGGAGTTGAGCAAGGATTGGAACTGGTAGGTTCCGGCTGGGAACGTTTGGTTTCCGACTGCAAACTCGAAAGGAACTTTGACGGTGAGCGCAGAGCGGTGTGAAGTTTGCGCGTAGCCGACGCTCGGGTACAGCGACAGGCCAAAGGCAGCGGACAGCAGTACGGCTGAGATCGTGAATTTCCGTTTCATAGATTCTCCTTTTTTCGTCAGTTCTTCTTGAGCGCCACTGCTGAGATCGCGAACCTTAATGTTTTACTTGCCGTCTTCCGTCCCCACGATCCAAACTCGGCCTCTATCTAGTAACGCGAAGAAACCACGGAAAAAGGTCCACATTTCTTTGGTAAGGGCCGGCGGCGGCGCTGGTTTTCGGCACCAGCAAGCTCCAAATGCGCGAAAACAAAGGCGTAAACCTCGTTGGTTTAGCATTCGACTGGGTATATACTTCAGGCCCGTAGAGATCGCGATCTTTGGGGTGAATCGGGAATGCTCGCGAGCTCATATCGGACCCTCCCTCGCTTTCATTGTTTTCTATATTTCCTAACTTCGAGTGATCGCGACTTGTGGGGGTCATCCACGCCACAGTGGTTTCTGTCATCGCGTACAAGACTGTTATGGATGCGCCAAGAGATGTAGCCACCCTCCTCGGTGAACTAGACGTTGGCAATGACCGGGCCGTTGCCGATTTGGTAGTGTTGCTCTACTCGGAACTGCACAGTCTGGCGTCTCGCTACCTGCAACGGGAGCGCCGTGAGCACACCTTACAGACAACCGCCCTGGTGCATGAGGCCTATCTTCGCCTGGCCGATCAAAGAGAAGTTCATTGGAAGAACAGGGAGCAGTTCCTGGGCGTCGCGGCACAACTGATGCGCCGTATCCTGGTTGACTACAGCCGTGGCCATGACGCCAAAAAGCGCGGCAGTGGCTTTGAGAAAGTTTTCTTGGAAGAAGCGGCCGGCGTTTCCAAAGAGAAGGCGGTGGACGTCATTGCTTTGGATGAAGCTCTGACCCGACTGGCCGAATTCGATTCGCAGCAAGCCCAACTTGTGGAGTTGCGTTTTTTCGGCGGTTTAAGCATTGAGGAGTCGGCTGGAGTTATGGGAGTTTCCCGGACGACTCTTAAGCGTAACTGGAACCTGGCAAAGGCGTGGCTTGCGCGTGAGCTACGCAAAGGCGACCAGAAAGATGCCTGAAAAGTGGGACCAAGTGAAGGAGCTGTTCACGTTGGCCCTGGAGCGAGACCCCGAGGAGCGAAGTGGTTTTTTGCGTCAAGCCTGCGCTGGCGACGACTCCCTGCGCACCGAAATAGAATCGCTGCTGTCGAGCTTCGATGGCGCCC
>PMUM01000125.1 GCA_003166855.1 Acidobacteriaceae bacterium
GGCAATCGCGGCAAAGGCTACAGCGTGCGCAACGGCGTGCTGCATGCACAAGGCGCGATAGTTCTATTTACAGACGCTGATCTTTCGTCGCCGATCGAAGTAGCTCCGAAGTTGTTCGACGCGCTTGAGGCCGGGGCAGATGTCGCCATCGGCTCGCGGTGGGCTCGCAGTGAACTGCAGACGCAACGTCAATCCGTGGGACGGCAGGTCATGGGGAGAGCATTCAACCTGCTCCTGCGAGTTTTATTGGGCTTGGACTTTAAAGATACGCAGTGCGGTTTCAAGGCGTTCCGTCGAGGCGCCGCGAAGGTTCTCTTTCCGTTACAACGAGTCGAAGGATGGGGCTTTGATCCGGAGTTATTATTCCTTGCTCGCAGGGCAGGATTCAAAGTGGCGGAAGTACCGGTCGTGTGGGCTCATGACGAAGGCAGCAGAATTCACCCGCTCGCAGATGGTTCGAAGATGCTGCTGGAAGTGCTTCGGATCCGGTGGTACGCCCTGACCGGGAAGTACGGCGACACGCCTGCCGGTCATTCCCGGGGAGCTCTCGCACAAAACCCGCGCTCGCGGACCTAATTGCATCCGGCGAGGACGGAACGTTGGCAGTTAGCCGATGTCCCGCCCGCACGTTTGGCAAAGTTGATCACCACTATTTTCCCTTGGGAGGCTTGGGCTCAGGCCGGCTCGGAGGAGCCTGTCTCTGTTGCATCTGCTGCTATTGCTGCACCCGGTGCCGCTTTGCTTCTGCGGAGTGTGGATTTGACCGGCAACGCACCGTACAGTGGATCCTGTAGCGGGTGATAAATGAGAAGGGCTACATCCCCATCAGGCATTCGCTGTATTGCCGCTGCGGGCAGCGGTCCGCTAAGTTGACTGAGTATTAGGGAACGGACTTGGGTAGTCATGGGTTAGCGTCGTCGAAAGCGACATTCAGACCCTAACGATTACCCGCCCCGGGCTGGAGATGCGCGGTTGACGGCGCCGGGCGGGAGCTAGTTTCACGCAAAGGAGACCAAAATGAAAAAACTGATGACGATTGTCTTCGCGCTTAGCCTGCTGACGTCTTTTAGCCTGGTGGCTCAAGACACCATGAAGCAGGACACCATGAAATCCGATACCTCAGCGAAAGCTGCCAGCGTCACGGGCAAGATCAGTGACGACGGCAAGACGTTCGTGAGCGACAAAGACGGGAAGACCTGGACGATCACCAACCCGGATGCGGTCAAAGGGCACGAGGGACATCACGTGACTTTGAAAGCGAAGGTTTCACCCGACAAGAATGAAGTCGACGTCGTTTCGCTGAAGATGGCGGGCGATAACATGAAGAAGGACAACGCGCAGAATTAGTCTCTGCACAACTGTTTGTCTTGGGGCCAGCAATCTCTGCTGGCCCTTTTTCTTTCCTGGTGAAGGAATACATAAGGAAGTCCCAAGAATGAGTGAAACAGCGCCCTATCTCGTTTCAGGTCTGATCGTCCGCAGAGGAGCTCGATGTCGAGTCCTTTTGATTTCAGCGCTCGTGGAAGAACATCGGATGAATTTAAGAAAGACAGGCCGATTGGACTCCGGCGACTCTGGCTGTACAGCCAGCGACACCCGCCATTATCGGCCCTTCTACCCGCTCAGAGTCTCACTTCAGGCGGTACGACTCCCCATGACAAAGTGCAGGATCAGAGAAATCACCGCGAATACCAACAGCAGGTGAATCAGTCCACCGGCAACATGAAACACGGTAAAACCGCCAAGCCATGCGATCAGCAAAACAACGAACAATATGGTCCAGATGCTCATTATCTTCCCCTCCGCTGTTAAATACCTGTCACGGCCCGACGAAACCGCGGGACCCAGGGCAGCACAACCCAGCGTATTCGTTGGCATTTGAGCTGTCATTACCGGGCATCTGGTAGCCGCCGTGCAATCGCGCTGTAGCCTGCGTGCTGGCGAATTCGTCTTTGTGGCCAACCCTAGCCCCGTTTTGGCAACTAAAGAACGCGGTACCAGGGCTGCAGTCGCGCTAGATCAGTCGCGCCCATTCGGTTCAGAGAGCGGAAGGCGAGCGCCTTATGAGACGATTTGCACATTTTTGGCACGCCGCATTGAGCTTCGGGCTATTCCTCGGCCTGACGCAGGTTTGCGGCGCTTATTCGGTGCTCACGCATGAAGAAGTCGTCGACCTACTTTGGAAGGATGACATTCAACCGCTGCTTACAAAACGATTCCCCATGGCGACTTCGGAGGATCTGAAAAAGGCCCACGCCTTTGCTGATGGCGGATCACTGATACAGGACATGGGTTACTACCCATTCGGCAACAAGTACTTCAGCGATCTTACCCATTACGTGCGCAGCGGAGATTTCATCGTCAATCTCATCAACGACGCTACTGATCTGAACGAATACGCTTTCGCGCTTGGCGCGCTGGCACACTACTCGTCGGACAACATTGGACATCCCACGGTGAACCAGGCAGTGGCGATCGAGTTCCCAAAGCTTCGGAGAAAGTTCGGTAGCGAGGTCACGTATGCGGACAATCCAAAGGCGCACATTCGCACGGAGTTTGGCTTTGATGTGACCCAAGTCGCGAAGACTCGCTATACGTCCGATCGTTATCACGATTTCATCGGCTTTGAAGTGTCGAAGCCCGTGTTAGAGCGGGCTTTTCAGGACACGTATGGGATTCCGCTGAGCGATGTGATTTCTAATGAAGATCTGGCGATCGGAACTTTCCGGCGGGCGATCAGCCACATACTTCCGGAGATGACGCGAGTCGCACTGCTGGCGCGAAAGAAGGAATTGGTTGCCGAGACGCCGAACTTCAACGCCCGCAAATTCCGCTACTACCTGTCGCGGGCGAGCTATCAACGGGAGTGGGGCAAGGGATACCGGCACCCGGGGTTCGGCACCCGAGTTCTCGCATTCTTTCTGAAGTTCGTGCCGAAGGTGGGACCATTCAAGGCAGTCGATTTCAAGATTCCAACTCAAAAAACCGAAGATCTCTACATCGCCAGTGTCGACCACACTCTCGATAACTACAAAATGCTACTCGCCGAATCCCGGAGAAAGCCGCTGCGTCTCGCCAATACTGATTTCGACACAGGACGAATGACGCACGCTGGAGAATACGTTCTCACCGACAAGTCCTATGCGCACCTGCTGGACCAGTTGGCTCAGAAAGACTTTGCGCTGGTTACGCCAGAACTGCGCGACAACATGCTGGCCTTTTACGGTGATCCGAGCGCGCCGATCGCGACGAAACAGAATGCCGGTGCGTGGCAGAAGACACAGGATGAAGTGGAACGATTGAAGGCCTTCGCTCCGACGAGCAACTCGTCGATCCGGGTTTCGACTCTCCCTTAGCTTCGCTCCTTTCTGCCAGTAACCGTTTTGGCCCAACCCTTCGCCGTTTCAACCGCAACTAATTGAAAGCGGTCGATTCAATCGCAATGTGCGCCAAGTTGCGCACTGAAAAGGGAGGACTATTTCATGGCAGACGATATGGAAAAAAACAAACAGCAGGGTGGACAGTCTGGTCAGCAAAGCGGACAGCCGGGACAGCACGGCAACCAACCCGGACAGTCCGGCCAAAAAAGGCCAGGGCGGCCAACAGAGCAACCAGCCCGGACAGCAGAAGAAGAGCGGCCAGAACGAAGAAGAGGACAACGAAAATCTGGACCGGCAGCGTCGCGCCTCGTAGTTGAAGGCACCAGCGCTACACCAGCACTATAGGTAAGAAGTCCCGGCCTTCCGTGCCGGGACTTCTTTTTTCCTTTCACAGTAGCCCATCCCTCGCTTCTGATTGGTAGACGAGCTTACTCTGCAAGCGAGGCAGCAGTTTCCACTGGTCCCGCCGGGTTTTCAGCGCCGAATTAAAGGAAGCCACCCCACCGCTCAAGACAGCATCCAACCGTTGCTCAGCAAAGGTCTTGATCCTGGCATTGAGGGAGGTTTGATGAAGAAACCAGCGTTGACGTGACGAACTTGCTCGCAGCGGCCGGCCTCCTATTCGCGGGCTATGTATTTCTCTCGTCTCTTCCGGATCTGCGTCGATACATTCGAATCAGCACGATGTAGCCACATCATTCGGCGAACGGTTCATTTGACCATTCGCCGACCACACCTTCCGTATTACGTGACACTGCGGGATCGCTTGGGAGTTTGGACGAAGAAGGCCCCTAACAAATACTTTGGAGTTGAAGATTCGTGTCGTCACCCGCCTCTACCCGTGCAGTCGCTCCTCCCTCTCCGCTCGACCAGACGAAGGGCAAATCGTTGCGCCAGAACCTTCGCAGACATAGAAGAGCTATCATCCTTGCGATAGTTGCGGCTTGTATTGTGGCGTTTGCTGTGGCAGTACTCTTGATCCGGATCTGGCCTTTCACCGAGAGGGCCGTCGTAGAAGATCTGGCGGAAGCCAGCGACAGTGCTGTCACCATTCGAACGTCTCATCGCACCTATTTCCCGATCCCGGGCTGCATCCTCGAGGGCGTTGAATTCCACCACGGCAATGAGAATTGGAATCTCATAACCATCGACAAGCTGACAATTGAAGGCAGTTATTCCGGGATTCTCAGGAGGCGTGTACCTCGCGTCCGGATCGAAGGCGGGCATGTATTTGTCCCACCTTTTGGCAGTAATGTGACTTTTCAGACGCAACACTCCAAGCTTGAGGTCGACGAAATTGTCGCCAATGGAACGGTCGAGTTCGCCTCGAGCGATCCGAAGGGGCAGTCACTGCGCTTCGAAGTGTACGAGGCTCTTTTGCACAGTGTGCGGTGGGGAAGCCCACTCAGTTACGAATTGAAGCTCCATAACCCAGAGCCACCGGGCGAAATCACAACGCACGGCAAGTTTGGAGGCTGGACGACCGGCCATCCTGGTGATACTCCGATTTCTGGTGAATACACCTTCGACCATGCCGACCTCGGCGTCTATGGCGGGATCGCTGGCATGCTGTCTTCCAAAGGAAAATATGACGGAGTTCTGAAGCACATCGATATCGCCGGTGTCACTGATATACCCGACTTCGAGGTAAAGTCAGGCGGCCACAAAGTAAAGTTGGCAACCAAGTTCAGCGCTTTCGTCGACGCTATTCACGGCGACACATTCCTGAAAAGCGTCGATGCCCATTTCGGCCAGACCAGCGTGATCACGGTAGGAAGCGTCGCGGGCACGAAGGCAAGTAAAGGCAAGTCTGCACTTCTCGATCTGACCGCCCGGCGAGGAAGAATCGAAGACATTCTCGGCTTGTTCGTTAAAGATCGTCGGTCGCCGATGTCGGGCGAAATTGTTCTCAAGGCCAAGGCAGAGCTCCCTCCAGGGAAGGAGGCTTTCCTCGAAAAGGTGAAGCTGCAGGGAACGTTTGGAATTGATGACGGCACGTTCTCGAAAGCAGAAACACAGAAGAGCGTAGACGAATTGAGCGCCGGAGCGAAGGGCGAGAAGATGGAGGACGCCGAAACCGTTCTCACCGGTCTCAAGGGGCAAGTCGCGATGGAACGCGGAATCGCAACATTCTCCGATCTTTCCTTCGGCGTGCCAGGGGCTTCGGCGCACATGTATGGCACGTACAACATTCTCAATCACAGGATCGATTTTCACGGCAGGATGCGCGTCGATACAGAGATTTCTAAGACTACTACCGGTGTGAAGGCGTTGCTGCTGAAGGCTATAGATCCCTTTTTCAAGAAGAAGAGGAAAGGTGAGGTCGTTCCTGTGCACATCACAGGAACGTATGAGCACCCTCAGTTCGGGCTGGATCTGACGAAACCGAAGGGGCAGGAGAACAAATAACACCTCTATTCGGCAACGTTTGAGGAAACCTCGACATCCAACCTCCGGCAAAGGAGCCACATGGCATTGTGGGTCAGATCTCCGTCCTCATCTAGAACCTTTTTTTCGTTGTTGACTCTGTGTGCGCTTGCCGCGCTGGAACTCGCGTGTGGCGGAGGATCTACCAAGACTCAGACATCGGTTCCGCCGGGTCAGCCGGGTCAGCCCACTTTCAGCCACGTCATCCTGGTGGTCGAGGAAAATCACAGCTATGCCGAGGTCATGGGTATTTCGTCCATGCCCTACTTCAACAGTCTGGCCTCGCAGTACGGCGTGGCCGGGCAGTATTTCGCAGATGCGCACCCTTCTCTGCCGAACTATCTCATGCTGACCACCGGTTTACTTGAGACGCTGGACGACAATTTTTCGGGCATCATCAGCGACGACAACGTCGTCCGCGAGCTGGTGAAGGCGGGCAAGACCTGGAAATCGTATGCTGAGTCTCTTCCTTCGCCCGGCTATTTGGGCGGCGACTCCGATCCTTACGTCCGTCATCACAACCCATTCACGTATCTGTCTGACGTACAAAGCGACAGCTCGCAGGCCGCCAATATTGTGCCTTTTACACAATTCACGACGGATCTCGCCAACAACACGCTACCTCAGTATTCTTTCGTCGTCCCCAACCTCACGGACGACGCCCACGATGGCACTCTCGCCCAGGCGGATGCCTGGCTGCAGACCAATATCGCGCCGCTGATCGCGAGCCCCACGTTTCAGGCGAGCGGCCTGCTGATTATCACCTTCGATGAAGGAGATCAGACCGACTCGAACCATGGCGGCGGACAAGTTGCCACACTCATTATCAGTTCGAATGCCAAGAAGAACTTCAAATCCCAGACGCTCTACCAGCATCAGAGCGTGCTGCGTCTGATCCTCACCAGCTCTGGAGTGGATTCGTTCCCGGGCCTGGCCGCGGCGGCGCCTGATATGACGGAGTTTTTTGCGGGCCACTAATCGCGCAATCGGGGACGCGGCCGAAAAGCCGAACTGAATGCGCGACAGCGGTGCTCACAAACGTAGCACCGAGTCGCGTCGACTTCGGCCTTTGGTTGGCTAGGATTAGCCTGCTGTTTGTACCGCTCTCTCCCCCTTATGAGAACCGGCATTAGCATTCCGCTGGCGATTAACGACCTCTCCAACCTCGAATTGCTCTCTGCCCGCGAGCGGACCACTCGTGTGTATGGCCTGCTCCGAGTGATCCTGAATGTGCCCGTTGAATCGAGAACGGCCGTTCTTTCGGAAATGACGCTCACGATCGACCGGCACCCATGCCGCGAGTCGATCCGTTCAACGCTCCGCGACTTCCGGTCCCATTATTCTTATGTTCGTGTCATCTCGGAAGCGGGATTGCCCGACGAGGCCTTTCTTGTTCGGGAACTCGTGACAAGGGCGGTCAGGCACCTGCTGCCGGTCGACGAAGTGGAGGGCGACCTCTATGTATTGATGGACTCCCTGAATGTGAAAGAATCGGATGGGCGCTGGGTGGCTTCGCTGCCCGATTCTTTAATCGCCTCGTGGGCCGACACCTTTCGGCCCTCGACTTTCTCGATTCTGGCATCCTGCAAGATTCTCGCTCTGCGAGCCACGAGTGTTGCACTATCGCGAGACCTGATCGCGTTCACCGACGATGAGGACATCACCAAGTCGAGCTTCTTCCATCTTCCAGCGATGGTGGAGCATGTCATTCGGCACCCCGAAGACTTTCATCTTTGGGAAAAGCAGCGAGCGGCGTGTGAAACGCAGCTACAGACCGTAAACCAGTCGCTCTCGGAGCGGGGTTCTTCCGCGAATCTCATCTTTCGCGTCCGCCTGCTGCGATCTCTTCTTGGCCGAATCCACCAAGTGATCAGTTTGGAGCGCCCGGACTCAGACGCCCGCAAACTGGCGGTCACGGTACTCCATGGTTTTGCTTCTCAGCGACGGCTTAGGACTGTGATGGGTGCCAGCACGCGCCGCCTTGCGCGCAGCGTTGTCGAAAGAACGGGGCGCGCAGGCAAACACTATATCGCCCAGAATGCCCAGCAATGGGGAGTGATGGGCCTGGGGGCGGTTCTAGCCGGCATCATCACTTCATTCACGGCGCTGTTCAAATACTCTCTTGCAGAGATGATCCATGCACCCCTGCTTCTCGCTGTGGCGCATTCGCTGAACTATGTTGTCAGCTTCTTGCTGATGCAGGCGGGGGGCTTTTTGCTGGCTTCCAAAATGCCGGCCGTCACCGCAGCTACCCTGGTGGACGCTATGGAAGACCCGGCAAAAGATCACATGGCCAGTCTGCAGGCAATCTGCAAGACGCAGTTCATCGTAACGATTAGCAATCTGATAGGCGCCGTCCCGGCATCGATCGCCATCGACCGGATTATCAATGCAGTTCGCGGACATCCTTTTCTACCTGAAGCGGCGGCGGAGCATGGCATTCACATGCTCTTTCCCCACAAATCGATGACAATACTTTTTGCGATCACAACCGGGGTCTTCCTCTGGCTCTCATCGTTGGCCACGGGATGGACCGCGAACTACCTCGCACTGCACCGGATGGCTTCCGCAATCTCGAAGAGCCTCCGCATTCGCGCGAAGCTTGGGCCGGAGCGAGCGGCGAAGCTGTCACACTGGGTTAGAAATCATGCCCCTGGATCTGTGGGATACATCGTTCTGGGATTTCTT
This sequence comes from Acidobacteriaceae bacterium, assembly GCA_003166855.1. GTDB lineage: Bacteria > Acidobacteriota > Terriglobia > Terriglobales > Acidobacteriaceae > Sulfotelmatobacter. Next base: position 8,496 of record PMUM01000125.1, read on the forward strand.
CTGGGTGCCGTGCCTATTATGTTTGAATTGTTTGGAATCCCTCTTGAAGTCCGCCACGTGACCCTGGCAGCCGCCAGTTTAGGCTATGCGCTCGATGCCTCCAGACTCTACGGGCAACTGCGCTGGCAAGATGCCGTTCTCGCGTTTTCGGGCATTGCGATCGTCGGCGTGCTGAATATCGTCACGTCGTTTGTTCTGAGCTTTCTTCTCGCTGTGCGCGCTCGCAACATCGGCGAGGCACAATCACGCCGCTTCTTGCGTGAAGTGGGACTGGAGCTGCTGGCTCACCCGTTTTCTTTCCTGCTTCCGAGTGGGTCGAACCGCCCATCAGCGACATGATGTTCAAGGTGGTTCCGGTCAGCAGCAGCAGTAACAGCATTCCCGACAGTCCAGGCAGCACCGCCAGCAAAATAATGAATGGGTCGAGAAACGACGAGAACTCGCCGTCCGCATAATCCCCAACTAATCGGTTCCGTTTACATCGATTCGCGTCGGAAGAAGATGTGTCGCGAAGACTCGAAACGAGTAAGTTACTCTACGGAGCCGCAACCCCAGTAACTGCCGCAAAAAGAAAGCGCACAAATAACCCCAGCTGCTTGGTCTCAATGCGCTCGTCATTACCGTGTACGCCCCGACTCTCTTCTTCGGTCTTGGGCACCCCGATCCCGTAAGCCTGAACGCCTTTTGCTCGCAGGAATGAGGAATCAGTAGCCCCCGTTGTCATCGTGGGCAGAGTAATAGCCTCGGGACTGACTTCCTTTTGTGCTCGCTCCAAAGCGGCAAACATTTCCGTGGCTAACTTACTGGGAGGTGCCGCCGGCATGGAAAGCGAAGTATCTTCAGCGATGACTCGGATTTGCGGATCGTTGATGATCTCCGCCAGCATCTCGCGAAACTTTCCGAGGTCTTCGTCGGGCAGAGCGCGCACGTCGAGCGTCGCTTCCGCGGAGGGTGGGATCACGTTGGACTTGTAGCCTGCTTTCAGCATGGTGGGAACAACCGACGTTCGCACCATCGAGTAATACTGAGGCTTTTTGCGCTTCAATTCTTCTTGTACTTTCACATCCAGCACATTTCGATACCACGCCGCCTCCTCGGGCGCCGAAATTGTGGCCAGGCGTTCGAAAAATGCGCGGGTGGTTTCATTGAGGCGCGCGGGAGTATCCCACGTTCCAGCTTTCGCGACGGCGGCCGCGAGATGGACGACCGCATTGTCGATTCGGGGCACCGACCCGTGTCCGCTGCTGCCGGTAGCTTCCAGCCGCAAGCCTCTCGGGAGCTTCTCTGCGGTCGCGACGCCGAAATACTTCACCGCTCCATTCTCGACCAGCGATCCTCCTCCTTCGTTGAGCGCAAATTCGCAGTCAATCTTGTCCCAATATCGATCGACGATGGTGGCCATGCCGGCGGGCGAGGACATCTCCTCGCTGGCTTCGGAGAGGAAAATAACATCTCGATCGAGCGGCACCTTCATGCGCTTCAATTGCAAGAGGACTTCCAGATTGGCTGCCACCATCGCTTTGTCGTCGGACGCACCACGACCATAGATCACGCCGTCGCGCTCGCTGCCTGCAAACGGGTCAACCGTCCAGCGCGATCGATCGACCGGAACCACATCCTCGTGTCCCATGATCAGCAACGGGCGCTTTTTCCCGTTGCCCTTGAGCCGCGCGACAATACTGGCCCGTCCCGCACCGGTTCAAGGATTTCCGATTCGATCCCTTCGCTCTTCAGCACGCCCTCGAGATAGTGCGCGACCTTCGACTCATCGCCAGAAAGATCCTGAGTATCGATTCGTACCAGGTCGACGAGAAAGTGTACGGCCTCGGCTTCCGCTTGCTCCGCATTCAAAGAAGAGTGTCTGGACTGCGCCAGGCTCGCGGTTGCGGTCGCGAACACGTAACCTCCAACGAACATCGCGAGTATTGTCTGTCGAATCAAGCAGCGCCTCCAGGCGAGCGATTATAGCTTAGCCCCAGCGGTACAAATCGCAGCAGCCACAATGCCTGAATCTGATACCCGACAAATGTCCGTGATGTTCAGTGATGCTTCAAATCCGTCGCGCACGAAGTCTGCTGATCGAGACAAGATCGCGCAGGCGGGGACTGCAGCTAGGGCACCACGCAATACTGCGGTACCGTCACTGCTACCTGCGTGGACGGTGCGGAAGCGTGTTCAAGCTGGATACGCAACATTTTGCGTGGGCCCGAAGAGCCGTTGACGGGACCATTTACAGCGTCTTCAGGTACTCGATAATCTCCATGCGCTCCTCTTCGGAGAGCTTGCGGCCGATCACGCCGTTGCCCTTGGGACCGTCATTGAATTCGTGCCCGGTGTTCGAATTACCTGGCATATCGGTGCGAAATTCAGTGGCGCCTATGAGCGGATCGGTGTTGAGCCCGAGTTTGACGGGGTCATATTCCCTATTCCCGAGGTAAAACACTTTCGGGCGCTCCGCAACTGGTGACAACAGGGAAAATAAGTTGGGAACAGAACCATTGTGAAGGTAGGGAGGCGTGGCCCAAATACCGTTGTGTGGCCGCGCCTTGTATGCCAGAGGTGCCAGCAGTTCGTTCTGCCGGTAGCCGTTCCACTCCTCCTGTTGTTGCGGTGAGAGTTTTAGCTCGGCATATGACTGGTCGATTAGCTTTTGCGTAATGTACTTCAGGCCGTCCCGGGCCGATACAATTCCTTTTCCCAGCGGCCCGCTATCGGCGGTCCGGTTATAAAAGTTCTGTGCCTCCTTGGGATCGGTTCCTATTTCACCCAGAGGAATCATGGTCACTTTGAAGAATTGTCTTCCCGCAGGGTTCGTATTATTTGTCCAGTGTTCGGCTTTGCGGCCTTCGTCGGAAAGCATGGGCGACTGATGGCAGTGCAGGCACAATTCGTTGTAGAGTTTTTCGCCTTTGGCTGCAGTGACGCGGTCGATTTTCCCGAGGATGTCTTCCGGCCACTTTGGCGACCAAACGCCCGCACCTGGCCCAGTGCCACCTAACAAAAGCTCGATCTCATGCAGATTCTCGACGTGAATCGTGTTCTGAAATTGCTGTCCGGGATAACCAAGCAGGTTGATACGTGACCGCACGCCGAGGGCCTCGCCGACATTTCTTCCCATCGGTTGCTGGATGGAGCCGTTGTACTGAACCCAGTCCATCCAGGATGCATCCCAGACCGGAGGGAAATTCACGGGGCCGTCCCCGATCACCAAGTTCTTATTATTGTTCAGCTCGGTTCCAAAGACGAAGTTGCCGATTCTAGCCAGCGCGTCGGTTCGGCCATAACCTTCAGGGGTGGGGAACAGATGGCGGTTCGCTTTGAACTCTGTAAAGCTGGTGTCGAGATAATACTTGAGCGCCCGACGCAAGAGATCATGATCTGCGTGCGAGTGATTGGGGCCAAGCACCCTGGTGGCAAATCTGCGGAAGCGGATCGGATCATAATAGGTCCAAGTAACTGCGAGACCGAGTGCCTCGGTGAACTTCTGCAGATCGATCAACGACGGCCCAGCGTCAATCCGGATCGCCTTTCCGCCAAAGAACAATTCTCCGGTATGGCAAGCCGCACAAGTAATGCCGAGCACAACATTTTTCTGCCCGGTGTAGGGATCAATGAAATGATCATCGCGCGCGAATCCAACCGGTAAGCCATCGGGATTTTGCAGGTAGGCGGAGTCCGGAATGAACCCGAAGCCCTGCATGTAGGAGTTTTCCCTGAAGGGCGGTGCCCCCTTGATAGTGAATCGCGGCTGCTCAAGCGCGAGAAACCAGGCGTAAGGCAGCAACTCACTTCCCTGCGCCGTGTGGTAATACCGACGACGCTGATCTTCCGTCCAATTTTGGGGAAGCCAGGCGACATCGCTAGGCCTTTCGATCTTCGGCACCTCCAGGCTGTTGTGTATGGTGAAAACCGCAATGACTGCTGCGCAGACGCCCAACACTACTAGCAACGCCAGCGCACTGATGACGCTCGGTCGCCGGAGCATAGGCCGCTTTGACGGTGCGATTATCGGCTGCTCATGCACCGGTCGCGGCGCCAGTTCGCAGGGACTTTCTGGTTCCGTAACGTACTGCTGCGGCAGATTCTTCGGCTTGTAATTCGGTGTGCCGCGGATGCGATCGAAAACACTTTGATGAATATGGACGGCGTTTGGGATCGTCCTAGCGCATCCCAGGTTAAGCCTGATGCCGCGCTTCCAGTTGGGCTCCGCCTGTCCCGCTACCGACACCGGATACGAGAATACCTTCGGCCAAAGTTCAGCAATCCACCACGCACCCTTTAGCGATTCGTGTTGATTCTTTGTAAGCGGGTCAGGCGCCACATACGGAGGTTTCCCTCCAAGAATGTCAGCCTTTCGATCCTGATCTACTCGAAGTCCAGCACGTTCCGCCTCACAAACCATCCATTGCAAAGCGATCTTGGAGAGTTGGCTCTCTGGCTCGGGATAGCTGCCGCCAACATCGGAATGCACGCCAGCGAACCAAATCTCCTTGATGTCTTGCTCTGGGTCGTGAGGCGGACCGAACAAATTTTGCCGGAAGAACGCCCTGCGCTCATTAATGGACACCGCGTGCCGAATGACCCGCATGCCTGGGTTGTGCGTTGCCTTCGTCCCCGGGAAGTGGGCAACGTTATATACCCAGCCGACAGAGCTAACGGTGTCCCACAGTCCCACGAAATGCGCTTTGCACTCGCGGCAAAAGGTCTTATTGAAGTCGGCGGCGACCCCGAAGTCGATTTTCTTCTCCTTAATCATTCGAATCGAATACGGAATCAAACCCTCATTGTCCTCGCGTAGCAGTCCAATGATGTGCAGCATTCCGCACAGCGCCCGGGCGGTGTAGGCTCCTCGACTGAAACCAAAAACGTACACGGTGTCATCGGGCTGGAAGTTTCGCATCAGGAACTGATAGGCATCCGCGATGTTGTCGGAAATGCCGTACCCAAATGCGAGGCCGATCACCNNCCGGCCGCCCTGGCGCCGGGCCTGTACGTGGCCGATGGCATGTCCCTGTACGAAATCCTGCAGGGCCGGTATCAGTTGTACCCGGCGCGATCCAGTCGCGGTTTTTGGGGTTACCAACACCTGCTGGTGCGACCGATTGGGATGCAACTGGGCGTTTTGACAAGTGACCGAGAGCACTACGAAATCAGAGTCGGAAGCCCTCTCAAACGGAGACGACTCCCAGGCCCGGCTCATGCGGAAGAACTAGTTTGCCATCTCGCACCTGGACGCCCTTAAAACGGATCGTTCGCAATGAGGAGATTGCCATCGAGGTCGGCATAGTCCACCAAAGGGGAAAGATGCGCTGCGGCGGTTACGCTCACCGAACTGGAGACCATGCAGCCCAACATTGTTTTCATTCCCAGCGACTTCGCGATTTCGATGGTACGCAGCGCTTCTTGGATACCTCCGCACTTGTCCAATTTCACGTTCACGCCGTCATAGGCATCAATCAGTGCGGGGACAGCAGATGGGCCCAGACAGGCTTCATCCGCAATCAGAGGAATATGCACGCGCTTCCGGACCCAGCGAGTTTCTTCCAGCATAGCGGCGGGCATGGGCTGCTCCACGAACTCCACTCCCTCGGATTCCAGCCAGTTGATCTTCCGAACTGCTTCTTCTTTATTGGTCCATCCTTCGTTGGCATCGACCCGCAGTGGCTTTTTGGTTTCGCTGCGCACAGCGGCGATGGTCTCTTCGTCCGTTTTTAATCCGACCTTTATCTTCAGGATTGGGAATGGTTCCGCTTCTCTCACCTTCTGCCGCGTAATCTCGGGCGTGTCGATGCCAATGGAAAACGTCGTGAGAGGAGCATCCGCGGGATCCAGACCGAAGTGCCGGTACAGGGGAATCCCCAGTTTCTTGCCGACCCAATCCATCAACGCAATGTCGATCGCCGCTTTGGCGGCAAACTCACCCTTGATCTTGCCAAAGACTTCCGCCATGCACTTGCGAAATTGCCACGGGTCGGCGGAAGTGACGAGCGAACGGACAGACTCCACCGCCTGACGTGCTCCCTCGGCATCTTCGTGGTAGCGAACAATGGGCGCGCCTTCGCCCACCCCGGTGATGCCGTCTCGGGAGTAGCGCACCGCCAAGGTGTCACGGTAATCACTCGACGACATCGTGGTCGTCCAGGTATGGCGCAGCTTCAGGCGGGTGATGGAAGTCTGCAGGTCCGGAGCGTCACTTGTAACGGCGCTGGCCCGGAAGACCGAAGCAGGGATGGCAAGCCCCGCCGCAGCACCGCCAGCAATTACGAGCCATTCACGGCGTTTCATTTGATCCTCCGACAAGCGACCAGCAGGCGTGTCCAGGGTTGATCCTTCAGCCGGCTGATCTTAACTCCGGGGCGGCCGTTCGTCGTGTCATGGATGAACTGGCCGTGGCCAATGAACATTCCGGTATGAGTAATCTGATCGGCAGCGCTGCCAAAGAACAGCAGGTCGCCGGGGCGCAGGTGTTTGCGGTCGACGGCGGCAACGCCATCCCACGCGGCTTGCTGATCGGCGTCGCGTGGCATGTTGATGCCGCGGCTTCGCACCAGCATTTGCGTAAAACCGGAGCAGTCGAATCCAAAGCTGGAGCGACCTCCCCATGTGTAGGTGATTCCGAGGAACCGTTTCCCCAGTTCGATGGATTCGTCGATGCTCAGAGGTCGGGGATCAACAATCACGTCATCGTGATCGATCCAGGCTGACCGCCCATCCGCGAGCCGTACCTGGAACCATCCGGCGCTGTCTCCCTTGCTTTCGGAGAGAAATTCGAGGCGGGTCTCATAAGGGACAGTGAGCACGGGACGGTGAGCCGTCACATCGGGTTCCCGGTAAAGATTCGCGGACAGGCCACTCACCTGAAGAATCTTGCCGGAGCTGGCGTAGTGGGGATTCGAACCAGAAAGCCGTCGAGCCTGATCGAGAGGCAACCAGCCCGCATAATGGTCCGGGGTCTGGATTTTGGCCCAGCCGGGCTTGTCCTCGAGCACCGTGACAGTGCTGCCATAGAGAGCCTGAGAGACGACGTCGGAGTCTTCGGAAGCAGCGGAGTACATGTTAGCCACAGGCACAACTACTACCCAATCGTCCGCAGGGATTGGGGGGCTTCCTCCGGCAGGCGAAGCAGCTATTACGCTCGGAAGAGCCAGGACAAGGAACACCGATGCCAAGCGGGTGCGAGTGAGGTGCATGATGAGGAACTCCGATCTGAGGCGGATTGCTGCATTTCCTGTTCTATCAACGCCCGCTCAGTTTCTAAGTTGCAAAGCCACGCGTTACCGCAGGAGGATGGCTGTGCCCGGCGTTCGCGCCGGGCCGTTGAAGGAGAAAATTCGTGTTGTCAGAAGCGATAGATTCCAGCGAACTCCATTCTGCGCGGCTGGGTGAGCGTGGAAGTGTAGTTGCCGAACGTAGAGGGCACATCCCACTCGTCCTGCATGGAAAAAGCGTCGAAGCGAGTGTTATTGAACACGTTAAATACGCTCCAACGCAGCTCGAACGAGTTGCTCTCAGTGTGCGGAATCTTCCACTGCTTGGAGAGATTTATGTCCGTAGCGAGATAACCATCGCCGCGAACGGCATTGCGTGACCCGCTTTCTCCCGGATAGGCATAATCGAAGCCTGCCCTCGCTTGGGCGGGATTCTTGAATATGTTCGCAACGCCGTTGGTGATGGTGGTACCGGTCTTGATGGGTGCTCCGGTCAAATCCGACCATCCCATTTCATCCCAATTGGTTGGCCAAACGTATCCTTGGAAGACGCTGACTGGGAAGCCGGAACTCCAGCGAGTGGTGCCGCCAACCCGCCAGCCACTGATGATGGCATTGGCCGCGCCGTGCACATTGCTGCCCAAGGCCTTGCCGCGGCCGAAAGGCAACTCCGCAACCCAGTAGCCGTTGATCTGATGCCGCAAATCTGCGTCACCCGGGCCATACATTTGGCGGGGGTTCCAGGCGTTGATCACGCTGTCGGTCAAGTAGTGGACGCCGCGTTCCGAGGTGGACTCAATGTCCAAAGCTTTGGAGTAGGTATAGTTCAGGCCGAACATCAACCCGTTGGACATCTGCCTGTTCAGGCTGACCTGGAGGGAGTTGTAGTTCGACCATGCAATCGAGCGCCAATCCCACAGAGAGGAGTACTGGCTGTTGTAGTAACTGTAGTTGCCGGTTACAGGAGTAGCCGGGAAGCCGTACACGTCGAGCAGAAAGATCCCAGACGTCTCGTTGTAGAGGCTGCCGCAACCGGGGCCGAAGACGTCGTAAATGGCCTCCAGCATGTTGGTCGTTGAGTTACCCGTCGAGCACAGAGTGTAGGAGGACTGGGGCACAAACATGTTCTGCCAATATTGTGCCGTCGGTCCAATCGTCGAAGAGTTAATGCTGCTCTCGGGAGTGTTCTGGCGCCACAAAGACGACAACTGCCGGGCAGCAGCAAAATAACCAATGCCGGACTTGCTGTCGATGAGGTTCATGGGCGCAGCAACGTCGTCGAGCACCAGGAGGCGGTGAGCAAAATGACCCACGTAGGCCACATCCAGAGTCATCTTGCCGGGCAACTGCCGCTGGATGGACAAATCCACGGCGTACGAGTAAGGAGTTTTGAGCGACTGGTCAATGCCGTGGGCGATGCTAAACCCGCTGAGCGGGGGTATCTGTGGGAAGGTGATACTGGAGGGAGGGGTTAGGTTCAAAGTGCTTAACAACGCCAGCGGTATGTTGTTCATGTCCGACAAACTGCTGCCGAGGCGAGGCGCCTGGGCCAGCGGTAAAGTGGCAGATGGGTTAGAGACCTGGGTGGAGACGCCGAACTCGCCCGACGCGCTATAGGACTGGGCCAACTCAGGGCCGAAGTTCTGGTAGTACATCCCGGCGCCGGCTCGAATCGAGGTCTTATCTTCGCCGAAAAGTTTGCTCAACCAGCCCGACTCGGAATGCGGCGTCCAAGCGATACCCAGGCGTGGAGCGAAATTCTTGTTCTGGCTGTTGTACAAACCGGGCTTGCCGTATTTGGAACCGGCAGGACCGAAGCCGATCGGCGCGCCTCCCATGACTTGGTTGTCCGGAATTCCTTTGTACATCGCCGCTTGCCGCGCATTGAACCATGTGCCCATATTCACTGTTGGCGTAACCTCCTGACCGGCGGTCTCGGTCATGGGGGTCATGAGCTGATAATTCAGGCCGTACGTGAGGGAGAGATTGCGACGCACCTTCCAGGTGTCCTGGAAGAAAAAGTTGTAGTTGTCAACCGCCCAGTGCCGGACGATCGGCAAACCCTGGCGAATCTGAGTACCGCTGCTAGCCCCAATCTGGTAGTTGAATACTCCGTCGACCTCACTCTCAATCCCCATCAAGGCGGCTAGCGGGAAGTCGTACGCATGGTTGAAGCCGGAGTCAATCGCCGGATAGACGTCTCCGCTGGTGCAACTGGAGGATCCGGCATTCTGCGCGTTACATGCGGGGTTGAGAAAAGCGTTCTTATTGGCAAAACCTCCTTCAGCAATCCAGTCGGCGTTGGTGAGGGCGTCGCTGAAGCCGGCGCCGTAATCATAGGTATTTAGCCGTGAAAGCAGAAAATTGAAACCAAATTGGAAGCTGTGCGAACCTTTGGTCCAATCGACGGTGTCCACGAAGTTGTGCACCGGGGAGGTATTCCCACTGGAATAGGCTACATCCTGGTCCAGATCGCGCATATAAACCCATGGTTGCGTGGAATCGCCGTTAATGCCATAACTGCCCCGCGTCAGGCCATAGCGGATGTTGTTCACCAGGTGCGCTCCCCAGAGACTGGTGTAACCGGCGACAAAGCCCTTGGCGAGGTTAAGCCCGGTAGTCATTGCCGGCCTGCCCGGAAGGAACGGGGCATTGCCATAGTGATCATCCCTGCCGGTGCCGCGGAAGAAAAGTGTGTGATTGCCGTTTTGGGTGATCTTGTAATCGAGACGCCCGATGTACCAGTTCTCGCGCAGAGTCGTGGGCGCCGCAAAGCGATATCCCGCGAAGTTCGGGGCGTCGCCGTAGTTGAGATCGTTCGCCAGCGGGTAGGTTTGGAAATATGCAAGCGCTCCGCCGCTGGGACCAATACCCGCCGCATCCATCTGGGCGAGCTGCGCCGGGCCCAACCCGTACACACCAAAAGTACCGTCAGAAGTTACGACAGGCGAGACCGTATGGGAGGAATTGACTCCCTGAACAGTCATGCCCGGACACACCTGCACAGAAGTTTCAATCACGTTTCCACTTGAGTCTTTGATCGCCGCGCAATCGTATAGGATCACGCCATCCTGCAGGGTTGGGCTCGGAACGCTTCGCACCACGCTCGTCCCCACGTTCTGCCGGTGGCCTTCGTAGTTGAAAAAGAAAAACAGACGGTTCTTCCAGATGGGCCCGCCGATCGTTCCTCCATAGTTGTTCCAAACCAATTGCGTGGGCCGGTTGGGCAAGCCGCTCGACAGCTGACTGCCTTTGAGGAAGAAGTCGTTCGCCTCGCCCAGGCCGTTGCGATTGAACTCATAAAGCGAGCCGTGAAATTTGTTCGTACCGCCCTTGGTGACCAGCGCGATCTGAGCACCGGACGAACGTCCTTGGCTCGAATCATAGTTGGATGTGGTCACGCGGAACTCTTCCACCGAGAACGGAGTAGTCGGCAGGATGCCAGTGAACGCGTATCCGGCGAACTCGTCGTTGTTGCTGACGCCATCGAGAGAGATGTTGTTTTGATCACTGCGCTCGCCGTTGACCATACCGGCTCGGGTGTCATAGCTGTCCGTCAAAATGTTCTCGCCGTTGAAGGAAACGCCGGGTTGCAGACTGAGCAGGAGGACCGCATTCTCTGCGGGCAACGGGAGGTTCTCGATGACGCCTTTCTCCATCGTTTGGCCCACGCTGGCGTCGGTTGTGTTGATGGCCGGAGCCTCGGCGGTCACCGAAACTGTTTCTGCGGCCGCTCCAACCTGCATCCGAACGTTCACCGTCGCGGGAAGTTCGACGCGCAACGGCACTCCCACTTGCACATATTTCTTGAAGCCTTTCGCTTCCACAGTCAGGGTATAGGTGCCGGGAAGCAACTCGACGAAAACGTAGTTCCCCTCGCCGCTGGTGGCCGCGGAACGGGTAAAGTTCGTGGCGGCATTGAGCACGGTCACTTGCGCGTCGTGAATGGCAGAGCCGGAAGAGTCGGTCACGGTTCCGCGAAGCGAGGTTGTGGCCTGTCCCCAAGCCGCTGTTGCGTATATGCCCAAACAAAAGACGACCAAACTCGCGAGCTTCTTCATGGATTTCCTCCCTCTCTGCAGACGGACCCGTCGTTATGACAGACCTGTATACGGACAAGAGATAGGAGGTGTCAAGCATAAATCCTTCGCATTGAAACATTTGTTTCTGCTATATGACGTGTCTTAGGGGTGGGGCAAAAAGAGCTCCCCGTAGGCTGTAGCCTAGAGGCGTGGAAGATGGGAGCGACCGGGAATGCATACTCCCGTCTCCACTCCACTCTAGGTTTTGCGAGGAATCGCCACTTTTGTTTCTGGATCAGCCTTCGTACCAGCGGAAGCCGTGCCGCTGTTCCTGATCCACCTGTTCCAGCAGTGCGAGGGTGCGCGAGCGCCGGTAGTGGGCACAGATCGTAAACAGCACATTGATCAGGCTGATCGGAGCCGCATAGGAGTTGCTGAAGGGGGCTTCGACCGACGTAAGAAAACATTCATCCGCGAAGCGTGCGATCGGGGAGACAAAGGTGTCGGTAATTCCCACACAGTAGGCGCCATGAGCTTTGGCTTCCTGCATGCCTTCGACGGTCTGCCGAAGGCCGCGGCGAAAACTAAGCGCGAGGACTAGATCCTTCCGCGTCAATCCGCGAACGGCATGGAGCGTCTTGCCGGGGGTCATGGCGGTAAAGACAGGAAGGCCGAGCAGCGTAAGTTTGTAATCGAGAAACTCCACCAGACTGACTGCCAGATCTCCCCCTAAGATAATGATTCGGCGGGCCTCGTAGATCCTTCTGGCGAGCGCCACCATTCGAGCCATGTCCAAAGTATGACGGAGAGCGTGCAGGTTGTGGATGTCGCGTTCGAGGACTTGTCGTCCTCGCGACTCCAAGCCCGAGTCGATGGGGCTGTCGGTTTTCATTCCTTCCAACGATGTAGCATTTGCGATGGATAACTCGTGCAGGTACGCCTTGAATTCGCGATAACTGTGAAATCCCATGCTCCGCACAATTCGCAAGATCGTAGCCGGGTCGCTTTGCAGTCTCGCAGCGACGTCGCGGATGCTCAACAGGACATAGTCGCGAGGGTGCTCCTGAATTGGCCGTATCAGTTCCTGCCGTTTTACACTAAGCAGGCCGATTCGCTCTCCAAAACTCATTGTCTCGCGAGGCTGAATGCTTTGAGTGCGCTTTGTCTTCATGGATGCTTCGCCTTGTGCTAACCGTAACGAGTCGTAGCCTTGTTCGCAACAAATGTAACACTGGCTGCCCTGAGCCTCAAAAGACAGCCCCTCCAAGACCGCGGACTCCGAAGTCGCGGGCGATGGAGCAATTTGAGCGATCACTCGACTATGCACTAATATGCACCTCTCGGGTATCGAGAGAAAGCAGCTGATGTAACCGACGGAAGGAAAGCGTGAGGTAAACGATTATGACTGCGGGACTTAAAACATCTGGCGGAGAGGGAGGGATTTTACTGGTCTGATATTGGTTAAATGGCGTGGATAGGGGCTATAACGCATATCACGAGTGTTTACAGGGGTTAAACGCACATTCATAACTTAGGCTGCAGTCTGTACAGTCTGTGCTTTTAACCTTCGATTCTCATTTTTCAGTATCCTCAGTATCCCAAAGCAAAGGGCCCGAGCCGAAGCCCGAGCCCATTTCCCTGCCTGCCGCGCCGAGCCCAGCCATACCGAGCCAAGCCACGCCGGGCCCAGCCGCGCCTGCCGTGCCACGCCACGCCAAGCCGAGCCACGCCGCGCCCCGCCATGCCTGCCATAGGCCCGAAGGTCTTTGAAAACCGGCCAGCAGCACAGCAGTCGCCCTTCCTGTGGTGGTCAACAGGCTGGCCAATAGCGAATCGGGTTCATTAGTGCCTTGGATCGTGACGTGTACCGCTTGTGTCCTGCGCATCTTCAGGAATCACCAAGCCAAGGCCAGAGTTCCAGACGATTCCCACCACGTGCCCGGTGTTGCTGTGCTACCCAATCGATCGTGGGTAGATGCAGCGGGCATTGCGGCCAGTTGCGGCCAGTTACGCACGATTACGGGCCAGTTGCGCGGCAGTTGCGCAGCCAAAGGCATAGAAAAGGCGCTGCAAAACTAGAACGTTAACACTGTAAACATTATAGAAATCGAAAGAATGTGCACGGAAACCCGCCATTATAGAGGGAAAAGCATTACCAGAGGCCCCGCCAAGCCCAGCCCTGCCAAGCCGCGCCACCCTTGCAACTAAAAGGATTGGCGGAGAGGGAGGGATTCNNCAACGGTTTAGCAAACCGCCGCATTCGGCCACTCTGCCACCTCTCCGGCGTGCGGACCTACAGTTTACCACGTCTGGGACAGGCATTTTTCCGTGCTCTCGTCACGTGCATTTTCATCGCAACAGCCCGGGTGACCTTCGCCCGTTAGTGCCCTGGTCCGATTCATGAACCTCTGCAGGCATGAGGTCTCTCCTCAATTAACGCTTTAGACCGAGGTTTCTGACCATAGGACAAAGTGGTTCTTCGTTGATCAAGCTGTAGCAACCCGCTCGACGTGGAACTTCTTGACCCCAAACCTGCCAAGCACGATGAAAATCGCCATGACGATCAGCTGCGCAATCAGGAACGGCGGTTCCTTCTGCGTTGGAGCTAACGCCTTCAACGCCGGCACCTTGAGGAAAGATTGAACGACTGCGACGAAGGAGTTCAAGTAAAGCGCCAAAACAGCGCAAACCACGTAGATCCACCGCCAAGCGTGGGCCAGATGAAGCGCATAGCGGGCGAGGATCGCAACCGCCAGCACTACCAATGAGATGATGCCGACCACGTGGGAGGGCAGAAGATGCTCCACCGGAAAGAGGAATCCGGTGAGGCTGGTTAAGACGGTCGTCGTTAAGAAGATTGCAGTCCAGCCGTCGAGCCTTCTTCCGGTCAGCAGTCCGTAAACCACAATGAACCCCGAGCCAATCCCTGCCAGGCTCAGCAGCACATGGAACAGCGTGAATGTCGATGTAGTCATCCCCAGAATCATGATGCGCTCCTTTCGGGACGAGAGGGTTGTGGACCGGTTAGATTTCCTAAAGACTTGAGACCTTCGATATTCGGAAGAGAAACTCGGTTCTATTTAATTCTGGGCCTGACCCAGTGGCCTGAGGTAAACGTCGGTAATCATGTGCGGCCACGGGGTCTGTCGTAAACTGCTCGCCGTGCGTGGGGGGAGATTTGCCAGAAGCTCAATCCGGCGTCAACGACGCCAGCGCTGTCGGTGCGACTGAACATGCGCTGGGCGTCGAAGTGCCGCGCGGCCAGCCGCCCGTTGAGACTGACAGCATCCGGATCTCCCAGCCTGCCCGAGTTGCCGCCGGGTTGAAATCAGTTCTCAAAGCAGCCGAGTTCGCCCTCAAGGAACCTGGGCTGGTCCGCGGAATTGCCACACTCTCCCGCCTCAATCAATTTGACGGAATCGATTGCCCGGGTTGCGCCTGGCCCGACCCTGACCAGGATCGCTCCCTCAACGAACACTGTGAGAATGGTGTCAAGGCGATCGCAGAGGAAGCGACAGCGAAGCGCTGCACCCCTGAGTTTTTCCGTTCGCAGAGTCTCTCTGAGCTGGCGCAGCAGTCGGACTACTGGCTGGGCCATCAGGGAAGACTGACTCATCCCATGGTCTTGCGTACCGGCGGCGACCACTACGAACCGATTTCGTGGGAAGATGCGTTCGCCATGATCGCGGGCGAATTGAACGCGTTGAGCAGTCCTGATCAGGCAATCTTCTATACCTCGGGCCGCACCAGTAACGAAGCGGCTTTTCTCTATCAGCTGTTTGTGCGCCAGTTCGGCACCAATAACCTGCCAGATTGTTCGAACATGTGTCACGAATCGTCTGGGCTGGCGCTGAAGGAAGTGATCGGCGTCGGCAAGGGAACCGTCACCCTCGAGGACTTCGAGCTCGCGGACACTATCCTTATTACTGGGCAGAATCCAGGCACGAATCATCCCCGGATGCTAGCGACCCTGCAGCGGGCGGCTCGCCGCAGGGCAACGATTGTCAGCGTGAATCCTCTCGCGGAGGTGGGGCTGACCCGCTTCAAGCATCCCAAGGAAGTGCTGCACCTTTTCGGGCCGGGCACGAAGATCGCGCAGCATTTCGTTCCAGTTCGTTTGACCGGAGATCTCGCCTTCTTCAAGGGATTATGCAAGGAGATTCTGGAGGAAGAAGGGCGGCAGCCGGGAAAAATCCTCAAGCACGCATTTATCGCCGAGAAGACGAGCGGCTTCGAGGAGTTTCGAGCCGCAATTGCCGCAACTTCGTGGAACGAAATCGTCGAGCAGAGCGGCATTTCGCGGCGTCAGATTCGGGAGATTGCTGAAGTCGTGATGCGATCGAAGTCCATGATCGCTTGTTGGGCCATGGGATTAACTCAGCAACGACAGGCGGTCGCGACGATTCAAGAAATCGTGAAGCTGATGTTGCTCGGCGGCCACATCGGTCGGCCGGGCGCGGGAGTCTGTCCGGTAAGGGGGCACTCCAACGTGCAGGGCGACCGCACCATGGGCATCTGGGAGCGGATGCCCGAAAGCTTTCTGGATAAGCTCCGGGATGTGTTCGGATTCGAGCCGCCACGCAAGCATGGCTGGGATGTCGTGGACTCGATCAAGGCCATGCACAGCGGTGAGGCCAAGGTCTTCTTCGCCATGGGCGGCAATTTCCTTTCGGCGACTCCGGACACGGAGTTCACCGCGGAAGCATTGTCGCGCTGCTGTCTGACCGTTCACGTCTCGACCAAGCTCAACCGGGCGCATTTGATCACGGGAAAACAAGCGCTGATCCTGCCTTGTCTCGGTCGGACGGATCGCGACTCGCAGGCGAATGGAGATCAATTCGTCAGCGTGGAAAATTCGATGGGCGTCGTGCACACGTCACGGGGAAATCTGGAACCGCCCTCGGCTCAGCTTTTGAGCGAGCCGGCGCTCGTGGCACGCCTAGCCGTGACTACGCTCGCAACGAAGACAACGGTCGACTGGTTGCATCTGATCGAAGACTACGACCGCATTCGGGAACTCATCGCGCGCGTTGTTCCGGGTTGCGAAGACATGAACAGCCGGGTTCGTCGTAAGGGCGGTTTCTACCTGCCAAATGCGGCGCGCAACAATGATTACAAGACGAAGACAGGAAAAGCGAACTTTATGGTCTCGACCATCGCGTCCATTCCTCTTGGGGCGGGACAGTTCTTGATGACTACGCTCCGCAGTCACGACCAGTACAACACGACCATTTACGGCCTCGATGATCGCTATCGGGGCATCTTTCATGGCCGCCGGGTTGTGCTGATGAATCCTGACGACATGCAGGAAAATGGCTGGGAGGCAGGCCAGCCTTTGGATATCACCAGCCACTTTCGGAACGACGGTAAACAGGAATTGCGGCGCGCCCACGTTTCGTCCTAGTACCTTACGAGATTCCCCGACGCTGTGTAGCCACCTATTTCCCCGAGGCAAATGTACTCGTGCCGATCGGCAGCGTGGCGTTGAGGAGCAATACACCCACGTCGAAGGCCGTTGTCGTGAGCTTTTCCCTTTCTCGGCTCGACGGCACGACTGGCGAACATCTCGGGGTTCCCGACCCGTGAAATCTTGTTCGTAATTCGTAACGCAAAACAATCTGCGGAAAATTTGGTGCTCGCGTCATGGACAATGTCCTCAACCTGAGGGGGAGAGGAGTGGCTCCGAACGACTGCCCAAGTTGCGGCGGTAGTGGATACGTTGCGAAGCCCGTGGACTTGAACGGTAAGTCTGAGGGTGTCGCTTTTATCCGCTTGCAATGTCCCGCCTGCGGGGGCACCGGCCGGAAGCGCCCAATCCCACCTTCGACCGCCGGCTGACCGCACGGCCTGCGGTGCTTGCGAAAACGTTCGGAACCGGACCGTCTTACTTCCCGTCCTACGGTTGGCGGTCCGGACCGCACGTTTCCGAAGCAATACTCCGCCCCGCGATCTCCTAAGTTTGAGCTGGCTTCAGACCGAATCGAGCGTTCAGGCAATTCCAGCAGCCTTGACCCGCGTTTTGCGACGGTGTGAAGACGCTATTTCGACCCGATTGCGGCCGTTTGCTTTGGCGCGGTAGAGCGCCTTATCGGCCGCCTGCAGGACAAGATCGGGGTCCGACTCTTGCTCCTCGGACGTTGCGACGCCGATGCTGACTGTCACCGAGAGGGGCGACGGAGTCTCCTGCGCCAGCTCCCGAATCGCATGGCCTTTGCGCGCGCGGCCGCGAGCTCGTTCGTTACGGCGATCTGGCCCCCTGGGTGCTTGACGGCGTTCGCCAGCGCGTAGTCGAAACTCCGAGTCCTCAATGGCCGCCCGCAACTGTTCCAGGTGATCCACAACTTCAGAAGTGGTTTTTCCCGGAAAGAGAATGTTGAATTCCTCTCCGCCGCAACGGTACGCATGCCCCCCGCCGGTTACGCGTGACAAGCCGGCCGCGACCAGCCGGAGGACTTGGTCCCCGGTGTCATGACCATAGGTGTCGTTGAATCGCTTGAAGTGATCGATGTCGACGACCGCGATCGAATACGGATACTGCAGTCGCAGGAGCGCGTCGTTGAAGGCGCGGCGCGACGGAAGCGTCGTTAGCTCATCGTGATAGGCAAGAAGGTACGAATTCTCGATGATCGAAGCGGCGAGAATGCAGGCAGCGGTAGCCGAATACACGGTCGAAACGCGTGCGACGCCGGCAAAGCGCAAGCACAAGATGAAGGCGGACAGCGACCACAGTAAGGCGCTGTCGACCGGCTTGCGGGTGATCAGAAATCTGACTAACAGGAAAACGCAGGCAGCAGTAAATACAACCAGCGCGTAGCCCGGCAAGGAGACTGCGGTCGCAACGTGATGCGCCCGGACGGTAGACCCCGGCAAGTCCTCAGCCGCGCGGCACAGAACCGCCACGATCACGGATTGAACGAACAAGAACAATCCAACCGGACCAACGGCAGCGACGGTAAACCCGCGCTCGTGCATCAGTGCGATCAGAACGAAATCCAGCGGCACCAGCACGGCCGCCGCTTGCAACGCCATCCCCCCGGGCGTTCCGGGTGAGACATGCCCGCTTCCGAAAGCTGCAATCGCCTCCTGGGCCAGAAACAGCACAACCAAAGCGAAGAAGATGCGGCTGGAGTGAAATCTCCAGGCCAGCAGCATCCCTCCAATCAGAGCGCAATAGTACAGAAAGCTGAGGGAGGGCAGAGCCAGCGTCAGCCAGCCGGAATACACGAGCACCGCGACACCCAAAAGCAGAGTCCCGCCTGGGATGAACAGGGACTTCAGGGTCGTTTTGCTCCACACGCGCACAGCATGACTCCGGGCGGGAAAATTCCCTTCGGGATTATCGCTGGTGTAGCCGGATGAAGGAATTGGCCGCGGAGGTTCGTACCAGAATGAAACTCTTCGAGCGCATTCTCACGCCGAATCTCCCGCTTTGAAATAGAGCGCCATTCTTGCACCTACAGCCATTCGTGTGGGCTCGGTTTCGGCTGCAACTGAGCAGTTTCTAACTAGACTGGCCTGTTGAATTAAGGATGGTTCACTTTTATGCGAATTCTTATTGCAGAAGATGACGAAGCATTGGCCCGATTCGTTCGCCAGGGTCTCGAAGGCGAACATTACTCTGTGGATGTTTTGCCGGATGGCGAACAGGCTCGAACCGCAGCGACGGAGTTCGAGTATGACGTCGTCATCCTCGACCTGAACCTGCCGAAGCTTGACGGTGTCAGCGTCCTGCGTTATTTACGGTCGAAGAAGCCGAGCCTGCCCGTGCTGGTGCTGACCCAGCGGACTCGGGTGGAAGACCGGGTCCAGTGCCTCGACACCGGCGCAGACGATTATCTGGCCAAACCATTTTCGTTCAGCGAGCTGTCCGCCCGCATTCGGGCGCTCGTGCGCCGCAGCCACTTGCCATCCGAATCTGTGCTGGTCGCTGGCGACCTCAGGCTTGACCGCGTGCAGAGAATCGTCGAACGCGCCGGACGCAGGATCGAGCTTACCGGGAAAGAATTCTCGCTCCTGGAATACCTGATGCTAAATACCGGGCGCAACTTGACACGCTCCATGATTATTGAGCACGTCTGGAATCTGACGTTTGATACGACCACGAACGTGGTGGACGTTTACATCTTTGGTCGCTGGCAGAAAATTGACTCTCTACGCGGCGCCATCGTCGGCCTCGGATTCCACCGGGTCAGTGACATCGCAATGTCGTGCGGTGTGCTCAACCTGATGCCCAAAGACAGCGCCGGCATCGACCCCGTCGTCTTCTGGGAACACTCCCTGGGATGCGCCCTCGTCTGCCGTCATTTTGCCCGCACGATTTCTTATCCAGATCCCAGCAAGGCCTACCTCGCTGGACTGCTTCACGATCTCGGCATCATCGTCAATCTGTGGGTGTTGCCAAAGGAATTCGGCGAAGCCTACGAGTTCGCTCGGGCCCAGGGAATCCCCCTTCACGAAGCGGAGCAATCTGTACTGGGTTTCACGCACTGCGAGAGCGGCCGCTTACTGGCCGATAAATGGGAGCTTTCTCCCGACCTTCGCGAGGTCGTGTCTCTGCACCACAATCTCCAGGAGTCGCACGATCACGCGGGATTAGTGGCCCTGGTCGAGATCAGCGACCTGCTTTGCCGCATGAGCGGACTGAACTACGGCTACATGGAAAACCGTCAGGTCAACCTGCTCGACCAGGCAGGCTTCTCCGTCCTGTCGCAGCAGTGCCAGGGGCTCAAGGATTTTGACTGGGCCCGCCTCACCTTCGAAATGGATTCGTACATGGAACAGGTACATGCGCTCGTCCGCACCATCTACCGGAAATGACCGAAGACGCTGCAACCCGCCCGCCGATCCGCGTGCTCGTGGTCGACGATAGCGCTTTCATGCGCACCGCTCTTTCTCGGATGATCGCTTCCGAATCCGGCTTCGAAGTCGCCGCCACTGCCTGCAGCGGATCGGACGCGCTCGACAAAATTGCCTCTCTCGATCCCGATGTCGTCACCCTCGACGTGGAAATGCCCGGGCTCGACGGCCTGCAAACTCTGCGTTGCATCATGCGTCAATTCCCGCGGCCAGTGATCATGGTCAGTGCGACGACCGAGAAGGACGCCGGCAACACTTTCGACGCGCTTGCGGCAGGGGCCTTCGATTACGTTCCTAAACAACTCTCCCCCACTTCACTCGACATCCTCCATATCAGGCCGGACCTCATCGCGAAGCTCCGAGCCGCTGCGCAATCGCGGAAGTCGCATCCAGGCGACTTCTTGTCCAAAAAACCTCCGCGGTCCGCACGGTCAGAAACTTTTACCGCAGCCTTTCCTTCCGTACCCGCGATTGTTGCCCTGGGAACTTCCACCGGCGGCCCGAGAGCTCTGCAGGAGATCTTGCCTCTGTTCCCTCGGGACCTTGCGGTCCCCATCTTGGTCGTGCAGCACATGCCACCGGGCTTTACCGCTCCCTTTGCACAGCGGCTTAACACGTTATGCTCCGTCACTGTTCGCGAGGCAACTCATGGCGAATGCCCCCAGCCTGGCGTGGTTTACATCGCGCCCGCAGGATTGCACATGCGCGTGGAGCGCTCGGCCGATTCTCGCGCCGTCATCTTTCTCGACACGCACCCGGAAGACTATCTTCACATTCCCTCGATTGACGTACTCATGACCTCGGTGGCTGAGTCCTTCAGAAACCTCGCGCTTGGAGTGATCATGACGGGAATGGGCTCCGACGGTGCAGCGGGGATGCAAGCGATCTACCGCCAAAGCGGCCTCACCATCGGCCAGAACGAAGCAACCTGCACCGTCTACGGCATGCCGCGGGCTTGTGCCGAGTTGGGCATCCTCACCCGCGTCGTTCCGCTCTCCCAGATTCCCGCGCAAATCCTTCAGGCTACGCAATACCGCAGGCGTGCGTAAGCACAGATTCAGAACCAATCGGCAATTCCGCCCGATCCAGCAGTTGCCTCACTCTTCCCAGCAACACTTCCATGGAAAACGGCTTTGCTAAGCATTCCTCCTGCATCGCGTCCCGCAGTCCCATCTGCTCTGCATATCCGGTGACCAGCAGAATCTTGAGCCATGGATTCTGTCGCCGAAGTTTCCCCGCCAATACGCGCCCGCTCTCACCCGGCAGAACCACATCGCTTATCAACAATTCCACTTCGTCGCCCCGCGCTTCGTAAATGCGCATCGCTTCCGCTGCATTCTTTGCGGCGAGAACCCGATATCCCGCCGATCGAAGAACTTCACAGGTCACTTCCCGCACGAACGCTTCGTCTTCCACCAAAAGGATCGTCTTCGCTTCCGCCAAGGTGCTCTCATCCGCACCTGTACACCACCCGTTTGCCTCTTCTAGCGTCTCTGTCATTTGCACGTACATAAGTTCCCTCGACGAGCCATGTTCCTATCCGCACTCTTCTATAAGCAGATGGGCTGCCACAACGTCCCGCAGGCGAGTCGCAGGATTGGCCGAAGGAAATGCAGCCCTTAAGTGAGGAGGTGGGGACGACCCATCACCCGCACGATTCCCCATTCGCCCATTTCGGGAATCGCTTCGAGAACCAGGAACCGATTCGGCACCGCAAATTTGCCCCAGGTCGTCCGCGGACCCTCTATTTAGGACTCGTCAAAATCGTCTCATTGGGATCGAGCACGATCTTGTGCGTCCCAGCCGGAGCCGGCAGATGGAACGAGGATTCCTCGCCGTCGGCGAACACGCGTCCCAGCAGCACCGTCTGCTTCCCCGCCATCACCGCATATACAGGAACCGACGTCACCAAGTCCGCTGGTGCCTCTTTCTGCAAGATGGTTCCACTCACTACCGAACCCGTACCCTTCGGAGTGAATTTCACTGCCTTGAGTTCCAACTTTGGCAGCGACGTGCCGTTGATCCACCCCTCCAGAAACCAGTCCAGCGATTTCTTGCCTTCATAGCGCAGCGACGGCGGAAGCTCTTCCGCGAAAACGTCGATCAATTCTTTGGTGCTGATCGCTCTTCCTTCATACCGCTGCCGAACCTTCCTCAGCGCCCGCACAAACGGCTCATCCATGCCAGCTTGTGACTTGCGCCCACCATCTTGTGCCGCAGCATCTTTCATCATGGTCCGCAGCATGTGGAACAGCCACGTCCCGCGCCCGTAGAGGATCGCCTCATATCCTTCCGGAAACCGCGACGACAGCAGCCGCATGCCCAGTGTTACTGGCCCTGCCTCCATCGGAGACATCCCATCCTTATTCTTGGCGATCAAGTCCTGCCGGTACTTCTCCATTACCGCCCGAAAACCTGCAGGATCCTTCTCTTGCAACATCATCAGCGCGCAATAATTCGCCAGCCCTTCAGAAAACCACTGGTCGCGATAGCTATTCCAGCTAATCAGATCTCCCCACCATTGATGCGCCGCCTCGTGAGCCGGAATCGATTGCTGAAGCAGGATGCGGTACGGTTCGAAGTGCAGTTGTTCGCGCTGCTCTTGATCGAGAAACGCATACGATGAAAGAAACACCAACCCGGGCCAGCCCTGGCTGTCACGCCCCGGCATCTGTGTCAGAGCCAGATGACTGTAGGGATAGGGGCCGAACCGCTCAGCGTAATACTGAATGGCTCGCGCCGCCGCGTCCGCCACCGCCTGTTCGTGCTGCACGGGAGACGGGTTGTTGGGCACGATGACCTGCGTTGCCCGGGTCGATGGCTCGGAAGGATCCGGTTGGATCACTTGCACTCGCGGCGTCGGGAAATCTCGCTCCACTCCTTTCGTGGCATACGTCTCCACGATCACTTCCCCAGCTTTCGCCGTCGCTTCTTTGTACTTGCCCAAGTTGAATCCCGCCAACGGAAGCGGCCGCTCCGATACAAAGCGCGCTTGTTGCTCGCCATTGCCCTTGGCAGCTGTTCCCGCCGAGGAAACCGGAGTTGGCTTGCCGGTCGCTACCAGCGTCCAGCCCTGCGGATACTCAAACTCCAGGTCGAAGTCCGCCATCGCCAACCCACGATTCGGATACCAGGTGCCTCGCGCACCGACATACAACAACCCGTTGCCCGCTTCGGCTAAGACTTCGCCGCCGTACACAAATTCAAGGTCGATCTTCTGCCCGGCCCGCGTGGGCTCCGGGAGTATCACCGCCACCAGATCATTGCCCCGGCGCGAAAGCTGCGTCCCTTCGACCGCCGGGTTGTGAATAAACTCCACCGGCTGGCCGCCAAGCTTGACGCTTTCCACTTGCAGGAACCGGGACAGTTCAAACAACAAGGTTCGCGCCCCAACCGCTCTCACTTCGAATTGCACGCGGGCATTCGCATGAATCCGCTTCGGCGGCTGCACCTCTGTCGTGACGGTGTACCGGCGAGCTGCGACCCGCGTGTCATGCTCTTTTTCGTCCTCCGCCGCCGCTGCCCCGTCGCGCGCCGCACCCGTCTCCCGATTCGTCGTCGAAAATGATGCCCAGACGTCGTAGTAAAGATCCCCGTGTTCCGCCGTTCTGGCCTGGCCAGCCTGAACCTGCTCAGGCGCCGCTGAATCGAAGACCACGTCAAACACGCCCAACTTCGTCCCTTGTAACCGCGCGTGCAGGAATCGGTCTCCAGCATTCCCGGGCCCTTGCGACTCTGCTCGCTCGGCCGAAGCAGTGTTGCCTTTCACTGGGAGCATCCGGCTAAAGGTCATCAGCAACCGCATCGCGTCACCAACAGCAAGATTCTTCGCCGTCGCGTCCCAGCGGTCCACGAATTCCTGCTTGTTGTCCGTCGCGCGCAAATCGGGCCGCATCTCAGTCTCCGCGTCGTCGTTAAAACGAAAATAGGCCGTGGCAAAGTGTTCTTCCAGAATTGCCATCCCCGTAAACAAGCTCATGGATCTGCGCTCGACGCTATTCGGTGGCGACAGCAACACTTCACCCTCGCCCTCGAAGAACGCTCCCGTGATCCGCCCCATCACGTCTTGCGTGAAACCAATCGTGCCGTCCTCCAACGTGATGTGAACCGCCGCTCGATCCAGCGATGCCCCCCTCACCTGATACACCCGCGCCGGATCCAGTCCCACCTCCCCCAGTTGCAGATACAGCGCCTCCGCCGGCTTGTTCGCAGGGTTCTCGGCTGCCGCGGCACACAGCGCGCTGGCCGCCATCCAGATCGCCGCCGCGACCCGCAAGCCTCGCATGTTGCGTAGTACTTTCGTCACGTGGTTAGGCTCTCTCCAGTTGCTAGAATGCGCCTGAATGCGGCTACGTGTCACCATCCTCTTTATAGCAGTCGCGTCTGCCTTTACTGGTGCATGGGCTGACACCATCCATTTGAAAAATGGCCGCACCATTCTGGCCGATCACGTCCGCGAAGACGGAAATCGCTACGAATACGATATCGGCGACGACTCTTACGCCATCCAAAAGTCCTCCGTCGATCACATCGATGCCGGAGGCATGCCCGCTCATGCGGGATTGGCGGCCCTGAAGGCAGCCGACCTTCCGGCCTTCACTCCCGCCGACAGTCTTGCGAATGAGGGCGATCTCGTCGCTCGCATCATCAAAGAAGGCAAGGTTAACGCCGACGTTCTCGCCAGCCTGGAAAGCAAAGGCAACGCTGAGTTGAGTGCGACGGCCGATTTCATCGCCGGGAAATTCGAATTCGAACACGGCAACATCGCCCAGTCGCGCCAGTATTTCGAAAGCGCACTCCGGTTCCAGCC
Source organism: Acidobacteriaceae bacterium (assembly GCA_003166855.1). Taxonomy (GTDB): domain Bacteria; phylum Acidobacteriota; class Terriglobia; order Terriglobales; family Acidobacteriaceae; genus Sulfotelmatobacter. The sequence goes on from PMUM01000125.1 coordinate 33,392, forward strand.
AGACAATTCCACCATTCTGGTTTATTACGCCGCGTTGCTGGTCCGCACTGGAAACGCCGCCCAGGCGCTGCCCTATGCCGAGCGCGCCGTGCGAACTGCTCCGTCTTCGCCAGACGCCTACACCATGCTCGGCTACGCCCAGTTCGCGTCAGACCACACCAAGGAGGCTGTTGCCTCCTGGAAGCGGTCCCTCGAGTTGCGCCCCGACGCCACTGTCCAGCAGTTCCTGGCCAAAGCCCAGCGCGAGCAGACGGTCGAATCCGACTTCTCTCAGGGCGAGAGCAGTCATTTTGTCCTGCACTACGAGGGCAAACAAACTTCCGACGCTCTTCGCGGACAAATCCTCGCTGCGCTCGAATCCGACTATGACGACCTGGTTCGCGATCTCGGCAATCCCCCTCGCGATAACATCCTTGTCACCCTCTACACTGAACAAGCCTTCTTTGATGTCACTCACGCGCCCAGCTGGTCTGGAGGGCTGAATGACGGCAAGCTGCGCATCCCGATCAGCGGATTGACTTCCATGACGTCGGAACTGGCGCACGTTTTGAAGCATGAACTGGCTCACACGTTCATTGCGCGGCTCTCCGGCGGCCGTTGTCCGCCCTGGCTGCACGAAGGTATCGCCCAGTTCCTCGAGCCCAGGAGCCTCGGAAGCGAGGGGCGCCAGCTCTCCCTCCTGTTCAAGACACAACGGAATATCCCGCTCAATGCCCTAGAGGGAAGTTTTATGCGATTCTCCGGCGGCGAAGCCGCTGTGGCCTACGCCGAGTCGCTGGCTGCAGTGACCTACATCAACGACTCCTATGGCATGAGCGACATCCAGCGTATCCTCGAGCGCATCAGCCAGGGCAATTCCACCGAGGCCGCCCTGCGCGCCACGATCCACTCCGACTACGGCCAGTTTGAATCCGACTTAGCCCGGTATCTCGCCGACAAGTACGGCGAGTAGTTCCGATTGCCCCAATTCGTTCCTTCCGTTTGCTCCCCTCTCGTTCCTGTGCTAGCTTCGCTTGGGGCCTGCTCTTCATGCGTTCCCTCTTTCACTCGCGCGTCTCTGCTGCAGCCACGGTCGAGCCCGTTCCGACCGTATTTCCCAAGATCGAGGGGGCTAACATTGCCGCCGTCTTTGTGGGCAAACGCGTTGCTGGAGATTTCTATGACTCCGTCCGCGTGAGCCCTGAGCGCGTTCTGTTTGGTCTGCTCGACGTTGCCGGGCGCCGCGAGGATAACCGCGGCATTCTGGCCGCAGCACAGGAAATCCTCCGCAACTTTGGCACGGAGCTCTTCTCGCGCCCCGATATCAACGAATCCGAGGCCATGACCGAGCTCAGCCTTCGCATCAATCGCGCCATCATTGAGACCTCCAGCGGCGTTCGCTCCTGTCCGGCCTTTATCGGCTGCTACCACGAGAAGTTCGGTACTCTCTGCTACACCAATGCCGGACACACTCCCGGGCTTCTCCGCGACGGCAAGGGAATCACTGAACGCACTTCCGGAGGGCTGCCGCTGGGACTTTTTTCCCATGCCACGTCCGACGCGCCCACTGTGGGCCTGGAGAAAGGCGCCGCTCTGCTGCTCGTGTCTCGCGGAGTGATTGAATGTGAGGGGCACCACGAAAAGCGCGGTGAGGAATTCGGCTTGGCCGCCGTTAAACAGCTTTTCCTGTCTGCCCCTGCCAGTAGCGCCCAGGAACTCTGCGCTTCTATCTTGAAGGCCGTGGACGAGTTCAGCGGGGATTCGCCGCTCTGCGACGACCGAACAGCCCTCGCTTTGGTTCGGAATGCCTGATACGCGGGCCAACTTTCCTCTCCGGTACTGCGTCCAATCAAAGGGCTGTGCTACGGGATCGCTCCGAAGGAGTAAAATACCCTATCGGCCTGAACCCACTCTTTTGCCCGCAAGCCCAGGAAGCGTGACGGCCCCGTACATCCTATGAAGAAACTTTGCCTGCTTTTAATTGCTTCTGCTTGTCTGCCCGCTCTGGCGGCCGGACAAACCGCCGGACAGCCTGCCGCACCAGCCGCACAAAAGGCTCCCGCTCCGACTCCCGCTCCAGCCGTTCAATCTTCCGGACAAACCGTCGAAGAAATCATCACCCGCGTCAACAACCAGATCATCACAAAGTCGGAGTTTGAGCGCAGCAAGGATCAGCTCCGGGACGAAGTGAAGCAGCAGAATTCCAAAGATCCCGACAAGCTCTACGCCGAGCGCGAAAAAGACATTCTTCGCGATCTCGTCGACCAGCAACTTCTCCTCGACAAAGGCAAAGACCTCCAAATCACCGGCGATACCGACCTGATCAAAGACCTCGACAAGATGCGCAAGGAGATGAAGCTCGATTCGATGGAGGATCTGGAAAAGGAAGCGGTCAAGCAGGGCATCTCCTGGGAAGACTTCAAGCAGAACAAGCGCAACCAGATCATCACTCAGAAGGTGATTGGCGAGGAAGTCAGCAGCCACCTTGCGGTCAGCAAAGAAGAGATCCAGAAGTTCTACGACGACCACAAGGCCGAGATGGAACAGCCGGAATACATCCGCCTCAGTGAGATTCTGGTCGCGCCTAAGACCGCTGCGCCAGCTGCGGCTCCCGCGGCCGCAGTTCCTCCTGCCGGGGCTCCCGCAACCACCCCTCCCGCAACCAACGCCGCCGCGCCCACGGATGCTAATACGCCCGCGGCCGCGACGCCGAATGCTCTGCCCGCCGATGACGCCGCTCGTCAGGCCGCAGAGGCTGCCGCCCTAAGCGCTGCCGAAGCCAAGGCCAACGATCTCCTCAAGCAGATTCACGACGGCGCTGCCTTCGAGGACATCGCTAAGAAATATTCCGACGGCCCCTCGGCCGCTGATGGCGGCAACTTGGGCACCTTCGAGCGCGGCAAACTTGCCAAACCCATCGAAGACAAGACCTTTGCCTTGAAGGCCGGCGAAGTCACCGACGTCATCCAGACCAAGCAGGGATACGTGATCCTGAAAGTCGTGGAGCACCAGCAAGCCGGCATCCCTCCGCTGAAGGACGCTCTTCCACATATTCAGGACGCTCTCTACTACGAGAAACTGCAGCCCGCGCTCCGCGCCTACCTCACCAAGCTGCGGGAAGACGCCTACATCAAATACGCGGATGGCTACATCGATACTGGAATGAGCCCCAATCAGACCCAGCCGATCGAAACCGCCGATGCCAAGGAATCCGCTGCCAAGAAGCTCGGCAAGAAGAAACATAAGAAGTTGGGCATCCTCTGATCCTGCCTAGGGCGCGTGCTTTATACTCAGACAGCCATACTCAGACGACGATGAAAGACTTCTACATCGGCGATTGCGCGCGCCACGAAAACAAGGTCATCACCTCGAGCTTCGTCGTCGTCGGCAAACAGATCAAGCCCAAGAAAACCGGGGAGCCCTACCTGGCGCTCACTCTCGGGGACCGCAGCGGCCAGCTCGAAGCCAAAATGTGGGACAACGTCGAAGAGGTCCTCGACGCGTTCGAGCAGGATGACTTCCTCAAGATCAAGGGCCTCATCAACAAGTACAAGAACCGCTTTCAGCTCACAGTCCACAAGCTGCGCAAGCTGGGCGAATCTGAAATCGACTTCGCGGATTACCTTCCCAAGACCACCAAAGACGTTGACCAACTCTGGCAGACGCTGACGACCTTCATCTCTTCATTCCAGAATCCGCACCTCAAGTCGCTCGTCCAGGCTTTCATGGCCGACCCTGAAATCGCTGCCGCCTATCGCAATGCTCCCGCGGCCAAAACGCTGCATCACGCCTACATCGGCGGCCTGCTCGATCACGTCGTCTCTCTGTTCCGTTCCTGCGATCTGATGTGTCAGAACTATCCCCAGATCAACCGCGACTTGCTTCTCACCGGCGCATTTCTGCACGACATCGGCAAGATTCACGAACTCACTTACAACCGCTCGTTCTCCTACACCACCAAGGGCCAACTCCTCGGCCACATGATCATCGAGCTGGAAATGTTGCAGGCCAAGCTCGCCCTGCAACCCGGGTTCCCAGAGGAACTCAAGACCATGATCGAGCACCTCATCATCAGCCATCACGGCCAGTATGACTTCGGCTCTCCGAAACTGCCCATGTTCCCCGAAGCCCTCATGCTGCACTATCTCGACGACCTCGACTCCAAGATGGAAGCCATGCGCGCCCAGTTCGAGCGCGAATCGGGCCTCGATACTCCCTGGACCAGCTACAACTCCTCCCTCGGCCGCCCGCTCCTCAACACCGAAAAGTTTCTGGCTCCGAAAAAAGCTTCACCGCCGGAAGATCCCGCCGCGCCTCGGGACGCCGAACTCGACGAATTGCCCGAATCAACTCCCACCTTGCCCGGCATCGATCCTCGGCGCTAAAGTACTCAACCGGCAGGACCGGCCCCAACCATGCTCGACTTCACGCGCTTCGAAATCCTGACCTTCGACTGCTACGGCACACTGATCAACTGGGAAGCCGGCATCATCCCTGTACTGCGCCGCATTCTCTCCGCTCACGGGAAACAAATCGATGATGCCACCCTCCTGATGCTCTACGGAGACTTTGAGCTGCGTTCCGAAGAGGGCGCGTTTCGTCCCTACCGCGAGGTCCTGGAATCGGTCGTCCGCCAGTTCGGAGCCGACCTTCGGTTCACTCCAACCGCGGAAGAAGTACACTCGCTACCTGACTCTCTTTCCACCTGGAAGCCCTGGCCTGACACTGTCGCCGCTCTCCACCAGCTTAAGACGCGTTTTCGTCTGGCGATTCTCTCCAACGTGGACGACGATCTCTTCGCTCTCACGCGTCCCAAACTGGAAGTTGAATTCGATGAAGTCATCACCGCACAGCAAGCCCGGGCCTACAAACCTTCACTGAAGCTGTTCGAGCTGGCCCTGAACCGCATCAACGCTCCCGCCCATCGCGTCCTGCACGTGGGCCAAAGCATCTACCACGACGTAATTCCCGCGCAGGCCCTCGGCCTCGCCACCGTACGGGTGAACCGTCCTTCAGCCCGCCCCGGCGTCGGCGCCGTGAAAGCCGCGGAAGCCAAGCCCGACCTCACAGTCTCAAGCCTCGCAGAACTTGCCGCGGCAGCGGTCAATGAATAGACGTTGGCGGCGCTGTTCGTGTGCGTTTGTGTCGCTACGGTGAGTCGTGGAATTGTGAGGGTCGTGAGTTGTGTTCAAGGTGTGAGTTGTGTTCAAGGTGTGAGTTGTGTTCAAGGTGTCAGTTGTGTGCAGGATGGGGAAGTGTATTCAAGATGGAGTAAGATCTTCCAAACTCCAGCCGCGAAGCGGCGGAATGTGAAAGCCCGGCACGGCAGTGCCGGGATAGCGCAGGCAGAAACCAACGAGTCCCGGAGGGACGGCACAGGTAGCAGATAACCGTCTAGAAATTCGCCGGCAACTTCACCACTCTCTTCTGAATCGCCCACATCACCAGTTCCGCCTTATTGTGGATCCCCAACTTCCGCATCAGGTTGAACTTGTGCGCATCCACCGTCTTCATGCTGAGTCCCAGGACGTCGGCTGCTGAACGCACCGTCCTGCCCTCGGCCAGCAACTTCAAAACCTCACGTTCTCGCGCCGTCAGCACCCGCCTGCGCGGAAGCAATTCCTCCGATGGCCATTCCGCCCCGCGTCTTTCCATCACCCCAAGTTTCGGAGCGCCGTGAGTCCTTCTCACCATCTCGACCAGCTCTTCCGCGGAAGTGTGCCGTACCACGCAACTGGACGCGTCCGCTCGCGCTTTTCGCACTAAGTCGTCGCCCTCGTGGGTCGTCAGGAACAGCACCTTACTCGACGGAGATTCCTGCAGGATCAGCCACTCGGCTTGATCGGCCGTACACTCGAAGATGTGCGCATCGGTGATCACGATCTCAGGACGGTGCTCGAATACTTTGCGCAGCGCTTCGGCGGCATTCCCTGCCTCCGCCACCACTTCCATATCCGGTTCGTCCTCAA